>DATITY010000704.1:0-14721 GCA_035467235.1 Draconibacterium sp.
CTCAACTAAAAAAACCTGACATTCAGTTAAAGCAACAGACGAATAATTGAACGTATTTTTGGTGAAAATGGCTGAAAGACCAACAAATTCTCCGGGTTGAATAATTCTCAGGTTGTAGTTTTTCGAGCTGTCGCCTTCAATATATTGTTTTGCCAGCCCTTTAATTACAAATAATGCATACGAAGCAAACGCACCCTGTTTGGTAAGGTTATCGCCTTTGCGGAACAATACCTGGGTTTTGCTTGCCCTCACCAATTCTGCCTCTTCCGGCGAAAGCAGCTGAAAACAAGGCGCCTGAATATCGCAAATAAACTCCTGGTCGGTTTCAAGAATTGGCTTCATAAACTTATTTTTCCTGAATTAGATTCGCAAAGTTAGGATTAAATCAATAAAAAAGTTGTCGCAGTTCAATTCAGGTGCCGATGTCCTTCAACCCAAATTTCTTTACTCAACGATTGATGCAGTGTATTTTTGCAACGAGATTTTTAAACTGAATTAAAGATGCTGTACACCAATTTAAAACATATTGAAAGCGCTGCAGAATATGCAGAAATTTTAAAAGAAAATGAAAACGTAATGATTATTTGCGGACGAATGGGGCCGTTTAGTATTCCTGTTTACCGGATTGCAGAAGAATTGGAAAGAGATTATGCAAATGTGAAGTTCTACGATATGGAATATGATAATCCTGAATCGGCAGTCATTCGGAATTTACCTGAAGTACAGGATTTTTCGGGATTTCCGTTAACAATTTATTACAAAAATGGCGAAGTTGTACACGCTACGTCAGGGGTTCAAACCAAAGACCAGGTAACAACCATATTGGAACATCAATTTACAGCAACAGTAAACGCTTAAATCACATTATCAAATTAAAAACAAAAAATTAAAACGAAATAAAAATGCAAACAACACTAATAGTAATAGGAATATTTTTAGCCGCGATAATTATTTTACGAACCATCGCGATGAGGAAATTGAAAAACACCCCGATGGTGGCCGACCATGCAAAAGTACTGACGCTTACCGACCAGAATTTTAATCAGCAAACAAAAAATAAAGTGGTTTTAGTCGATTTTTGGGCAAGCTGGTGCGGTCCCTGCCGAATGATGGCTCCGGTTTTAAACGATGTGGCTTCCGAATTGAAAGGAAATTCACATGTTGGTAAAGTTGATATTCAACAATACCAATCGCTGGCAACCAAATTTAAGGTGAGAAATATTCCAACACTGATTCTGTTTAAAAACGGTACAGAAATAAACCGTTTTGTAGGCATAAAATCAAAGGATTTTTTATTGAAAGAGATTGCAAAAGTTGGTTAATCAAAAAAAAAACAAATAAGTAAGAAAATGGAAAAGATATTAATTATAGGAGGAGTTGCAGCAGGTGCAACCGCGGCAGCCAAAGCGCGCCGTATTTCCCCAACCGCCCAAATCACGATGCTCGAAGCGGGTCCTGATATTTCGTTCGCCAATTGCGGCTTGCCATACTACATTGGCGGAGATATTAAAAGCCGCTCGAAATTGATTCTGCAAAGTCCGGAAAGTTTTAATGAACAATACGGAGTTGAAGTGCACACCAATACCATTGTTTCATCGATTGACAGGTTTGCACACAAGGTAAAAACCTTGGACACCCGAAGTGGTGAAAAGAAAACGTTTGAATACACCAAACTGATTCTGGCGCAAGGCGGACGACCAATTGCTCCAAAGCTTCCCGGTGCAGATTATGATCATGTTTTCACTTTATGGACTTTGGAAGACATGGATAAAATTTCGAATCACCTCGAGAAAAAGCAACCCAAAACCGCAGTGGTTGTAGGAGGTGGATTTATTGGCCTCGAAATGGTGGAAGCCCTTGTAAAAAGGGATTTGAAAGTGAATGTGGTTGAAATGATGCCTCACGTGATGGCCATCATGGAACCCGAAATGGCAGGATTTATTGAGAATGAAATGCTTTCGTACGGAGTGGGCATTCACACCAATACAGGAGTCACTGAAATCAGACCACGCTCGGTAAAACTCGACAACGGAAAGATGCTTGACGCTGATATGGTTTTGCTTTCAATTGGTGTCCGGCCAACATTGCAACTGGCCAAAGACGCAGGTCTTGAAATCGGCGAAGTTGGCGGATTGCTGGTCAATTCAAAATTGCAAACTTCAGATCCGGACATTTTTGCTGCCGGCGATATGGTTGAAATTGAACATCGCGTAAACGGCAAAAAGGTTCGTATTCCATTGGCTGGACCGGCAAACCGACAGGGACGAATTGCCGCGGAAAATGCACTTGGCGGAAATCATGAATATAAAGGTGCAATCGGAACTTCGGTGGTTCGTGTTTTCGAAGCAGTGGCCGGAATTACCGGTTTCTCGCTGAAACAAGCCCGTGCTGCCGGATTTGATGCAGACGCGGTTGTTGTTCACAAAGAACATCACACCTCTTATTATCCGGGAGCCGAAACAGTTACAGTAATGGTGGTTTACGACCGCATGACCGGTGTTATTCTGGGTGGGCAGGCGGTTGGGTATAAAGGAGCCGACAAACGGTTGGATGTAATTGCAACTGCCACTGCCGCAAAATTAACTGTCAGTGATCTGGCAGATATCGATTTTGCCTACTCGCCACCCATCGGAACTGCCAACGACGCGATAAACATGGCAGCCTACACTGCAGAAAACAGAATGTCGGGATTCAGCCCGTCGTTTACAGTTACAGAACTCGATGCTTTTGTTGCAGGTAAAAATCCGGTTTTTGTTGATGTCCGCGATGTTTTTGCATTCGAAAAAACTCATATAAAAGGAGCCCTTCATTTGCCGCTTGAATTATTATCAGAGCAAATCAGTTCAATTCCTGCCAATCGTCCATTAATTGTTTACGACGAAACAGGTAAAAAAGGACATCAGGCGCTTCGCACTTTGATTGGCGTTGGTTTTAAAGATGTAACCAATATTTCGGGAGGTCACACTTCTTTGCAGCGACAGGCCAGAACCGTTGGGTTTAAAAACATTCATATTGAACTTTTGCCCGTGGAATCGAAATCAGTGGAAGAAAAAACTCAGAAAGCTGAAGAAAAAACAGTGGAAAAAGTCAAAGATTTCAGTTCACCAATTGTAGTTGATGTGCGAACTGAAGAAGAATTTGAATATGGTGCTTACCCCGATGCAATCAACATCCCGTTGGATGAGTTGATGCACAGATATGAAGAATTGGGAAATAACGCCGCGCGCGAAATTGTTGTATATTGTGCCACCGGAGCGCGTTCGGCTTACGCACAGCAGGTTTTAATGAACCTGGGTTACACCAAAGTGAAAAATGGAGGTGGAATTGCTGCGATGATGGCACGGCGGAATGTAAAACCTGCAGCCGAAACTCCTTCAAACGGACCTTTGATTGTTGATGTTCGTACTCCTGAAGAATTTTATGGAGGAGCTTATCCTGGTGCAATTAATATTCCTTTGGATGAATTACACATGAAGATTAATGAATTGGGACAAAAATCGAGGGAAATCACGCTTTACTGTGCTTCGGGAGCCCGCTCGGCTTACGCACAAAGAGGTTTGATGCAAATGGGTTTTACAAACGTAAAAAACGGTGGCGGTATCATGCAAATGATGAGACAGAGATAAAATTCAAATCAAATAAATTTAAACCAATGCAAAATGTTTTTTCTTACATCGATTTCCAAAAAAAAATGGAGGGTCACGAACGTGTTGCCCTGTTGATTCACAATCCTGAAAACGAATCTTCACGATGTGCTTTCCGGAAAATTGCTGAAGCCATGTACCTGAGTCAGACAATTGCGGTTTTCATTGCCGATGTGAGTCAGGTCAGGGATATTCATTTGGTTTTCAAGATTACATGTGAACCTTCATTATTGCTTTTTGTGAACGGGGAAAGAGTAAATGTGGTGGAAGGTTGCCATGAAAGTGACTATTTCAAAGATTTGATAAATCAGGTTCCGGCCGGGACATTGTCTGTAAATTAATTTTACCCGTCTTTGCGGGTGGCAGATTGTTCAAACAAAAATGCAGAGATTAAATGCCCTGAAATCAATGTTGTGCCTGAATTGTATCAAGGGGCGTAAAAAAATTTAGAGAAAAAAATGAAGAAAGTTTTAATTTTGGGTGGCGGTTTTGCAGGTATTCAGACAGCGATTCAGTTGCAAAAAAGTGGCCGTTTCCAGGTTACTCTCGTTTCCGACCGTGATTTTCTGTACCTCTACCCAATTTCAATCTGGATTCCGGTTCACATAAAGGAATTGAGCGATGTAAAAGTTCCGTTGGCTAAAATTCAGAAAAAATACCCATTCGAAATTATTATCGATACTGTAAAAGAAATTCATGCTGCCAACCGCCAGGTAAGTTGCGAAAAACAGACCCTGAGCTACGACTACCTGGTTGTAGCTTTTGGAGCTGATAAAATGAAGCACAAAGGGCAGGAAAATACGTTGTCGATTTGTGGAAAGCCTGAAGTTGCTGTTTCCATCCGCGATGGAATAGATGCGTTAATTCAGAAAGGCAGCGGAAAAATTGCCATTGGTTTTGGAGGAAATCCGAAAGATAAATCAGCGGTGCGTGGCGGACCTGCGTTCGAGCTCATTTTCAATATTCACAACATGCTGAAGAAAAAGAAAATACGCCGGAATTTCGACCTTACTTTTTTTGCGCCAATGGATGAGCCGGGTGCAAAAATGGGAAAAGGTGCGTTGCCCATGTTGAATAAGATGTTCGGTCATTATAAGATTGAGAAACGTTTTGGCAAAAAAATTACTGAATTTGAGCCAGGGGCAGTGGTATTCGAAGACGGTTCAAAACTCGAATCGGACCTTACTTTGTTTATTCCGGCATCGGCAGGTCACCATGTTTTGCAGACGAGCGATTTACCTTTAACCGAAGCAGGATTTATTAAAATCGATACGAATTGCCAGGTTCACGGATTTCAGGATGTTTACGCTATTGGCGATATTTCGGCAATGGAAGGTCCCGAATGGATTGCCAAACAAGGACATGTTGCTGAATTAATGGGCAGAGTTGCCTCACACAACATTATTACCACCGAAACGGGAAGCGGCAGTAAAAAACATTATCACGAATCTCCCAATATTTTATGTGTGATGGATACCGGAAACGGCGCTGCTTTTGTATTCAGAAATTCCAAAAAATCATTCATCATTCCAATGCCTTTCTTTGGTCACTGGATGAAAAGGGGTTGGGGAACCTATGCCAAAGTAAGCAAAGTGGGTATAATGAGGCATTTTTCAGGATTCATGTTTTCTTAATAATATAACTCAATTCGCCAGAAAGATCAGTTCAGGCTGGATGCATTATTTGTACAACTTCTCCCGGGTTACTTCTTTCTGAAACAATGTTTTTTTATCGTTATAAAATTTCACAAAATCAGTTGAGTCGTGACTTCCCTTGGATGGAGCAAAAGCGCCGTGGCCGGCCGGTTGCCAGGGATTTCGCCAGACCAGAAAATACGAGAATTCATACGGACGGATGGTTTCCAAAACCATCGTCCACCAGTTTGAGTTGGTTGCAATCGGTCCACCCGATTCGCTGACAGTTGCAATTTTACCTTTTTCTTTGGCCAGTTTTGTAACCATTTCAACACAATTTTTCAGTGCAGCCGGGTAATCGGGTTCGCGGTCGTATAAATCGAAACCCAGAATATCGATAATATCGTCACCGGGATATCGTTCCAGGTATTCTTCGGTTGCATTAAACCGGTCAGTTGAATAGACATAAATCAGGTGATGAATGTTTTTTTCGCTCTGCAAATACGAAACTGTAAATTTCCAAAGCGATTTGTAATCTTCAACCGAACAAAGATTCTTTCCCCACCAGAACCAACTTCCGGTGTGTTCGTGAAATGGCCGAAATAGAACCGGAATGTAAGTTCCTTCATCGGTTTTCAGTTCCAGCATAAAAGCAGCAAGTTTATCGAGGTATTGTTTGAAAATTTCGTGTTTTGAACCTCCCGGAAGAATCGATTTCACCACTTCTTTTGAGGAAACATCCCATGAAGAGCCACCAGTAAGTGGATTTCGTAAATGCCAGCTAATTGTATTTACTCCGCCTCTTTCATATACTGTTTTTATCCAGCCCTGAATTTTATCGAAATGCACAGAATCAAGACTATAAACATCGCCCAATTCCAAATGGCCCAGTTCCCAGCCGTAAACTGCCGGGTAATCGCCGCAAACATCTTTCACATCCGAGCGACCTTCTTCATAAACCCAGCCTTCGCCATAAGCAAGCGCATCCTGGTGACCAAACATCACCCCTTTTGATTGAAGTTTTAAAAGGTTTTGATACAGTTTCACAGTCTCAATCGTGGCTTTTGGATCAGTGGGTTTTATTTTTGCTGAAAATGTTTGCAGGCAAATCAAGGTTGCAATTGAAAAAAGAATAATTTTCATATTGATGCAGTTAATAATTATTTTATTGAACTTCGGTTTCAAAAACCTGAGCATAGCTTCTCCAACTTAACACTTTGGCAACGGTGCGGTTTTGGTTTTCATCACCGCCATAAATTACAAATTTCTCAGTTTTGGGCTCATCCGAAATTTTTTCCAAATAGTTTAATCCTTTGAAAAAGTCGGAGATAATGGTTTTTCCCGATTTAATTTCAACTGATTTCAAAAAACCTGCATGTTCAATCAAGGAGTCCACCTCATTTCCATTTGAATCGCGGAAATAGTAAATTCTGCTGCTCAGTTTACGGTTGAAAATGATTTTCCAGAACTCAGAAATAATAAACGATTCAAATAAACCACCCCGTAAATAATGTGTTTCAAAATCGATTTTTGATCTGATTCCTAAAAGATTGCAGACAAGTCCGGTATCGTAGAAAAACAATTTGGGAGTTTTAATGATTCTTTTATTGAAATTTTTAAAATAGGCAGGTAGCAAAAATACAATGTAACTCGTTTCAAGGATGGACAACCAGCTTTTTATCGTTTTTAAGTCCACGCCAAGATTATTCGAAAAAGTTGACAGGTTTATTATCTGACCGGCATGTCCGGCACAAAGCTTTAAAAAATTACTGAAAAGAGATAAATCTTTAATTGCTGTTATTTGTCTTACATCGCGTTCGATATAAGTGTTTATGTAGTCCTGTAACCAAATTTCAGGATTTAACTGTTGGTCGTATATACGCGGATAAAAGCCTTTTACAATGTAGTTTTCAAAATTTGTTTCTTCAAATTCAGTTCCGGTTAATTCCTGCACCGAAAAAGGAAGAAGATTGAACAATGCTACCCGGCCTGCAAGTGTCTGACTTACCGATTGCATCAGCAAAAGGTTTTGAGAACCTGTAATTATAAGTTTTCCCGGAATTTGATTCTGGTCGGCAAAAAACTGTATGGATGAAAGAATATCCGGTACACGCTGAATCTCGTCAATAATAATTCCTGATTCCCAACCTGCGAGCAGCGATACAGCATCTTTTTCAGCAAATTCACGGTGTTGCGGAAACTCAAGATTATAATACCTGTATTCAGGAAAGAGATTGCGCACCAGGGTAGTTTTTCCCGATTGTCGTGGCCCTGTAACACAAATTACAGGCATCTTTTTGGTTGCTTCCAAAATTTGTTTTGAAATAATCCGCCCAATCATTTTATGTAAATGTGGAATTCAACTCCAAATTTACATAAAAACTTTGAAATACTTAAATAAGTCTTCCGGAGAATTTGAAACTATAAATCGTTAAACTGGCGTCTCAATATTTGCCAATTTTTTGAATGTCGTTAACAGTCAGTTCTGCTTTTGGGGTGAACATATCTTTTTTCATATAATTCAGCAAACTGGTTTTCAATTGCCTTGCTTCCGGTCTGCTTTCAAGATTATTGACCAAATCGGCTCCGCTAACCAAAAGTTTTCCATTTCCCACTTTTGCCTCGAAAATCATTGCAAGCTGGCGGTTGCTTACCCAATCGTCGATGATGCGGACAATTGGTTTCAATTCCACCGGAAACGAGTCAAGTTGAATTGCATCGGCATGGCTCATGGCATCCTGCCACTGCCAGTTGGAGTGGTATTCTGTCGGGAACAGTTCCAGCGCCGGATGATTTGGATTACACAAAATGCCCAGCGTGTGCGGTTTTTGGCCACCTGTCCATGCTGTGTTCCAGAAAATGCTGGAGAAACCGACACCCACTTTTCCACCCATTTCGGGAGAGACTTTTCCCTGGCCAAGACTAAGCAAAACTTTACCGCCGTTTTGCAGGAATTTTAAAGTGGCAGCATCCAATTTTTCAACCACTTTTATATCATTGTTTTCAGCAATTGCGGTTTCAGGATAAATCCAGATATCCCAACTGTTTGAAAAATTTTCAATCCCAATTTCCAAAGTCATTTTCCGGGGATGGTTTTCTTTTTGAAACTGGTAAACTACTTTACCCAGTGAAATAGCATTTACTATGGGAATGTCCTGCTGACCGAGAGTTCCTTCAGCAACGGTTTTGTCGTTTTGAGTAAGTTTCCAGGTCGGATTTACTCCTTTCAAAGGCATTTGGCCAAAGTGTGCAACTTCAATACCGGCAGTCATGGTATCGCCTTCAGTAAAAATCATTTTTTTAAGCCTGGCCAGCGGAACGGTGGAATTGCAAAACCGGCTGTATTCCTGCGGAGTAATGTATCCTTTTTCTTCCCAGAATGGATCGAGAACGCCCACGAGCGCAGTTCCCTGTCCGGGAAAGTCATGCAAATCGAGTAACTGAAAACCTGCAAATCCGGGCGTACGAAGCGCTGCTTCAATGTCGGCTTTGTAACAAAGTGCCTGTAATTTTCCGGATGCCAGCAAAAAGCTGTCGGCCAGATTGCCCATATTATGAGCGATTAAACTTTCGCGGAAAATTTCAAAGTTCTTGGCTTTAAGCGGGCCTGTATATTTTTCAATTTCTTTGAAATTGGGGTAAACACACCACTGTCCAATTTCGTGGCTGACTACCGGAATTCCGTCAACAGGAACTTTTCCGGACCAATCGTAATCTGTTTTTGGAGGTTCAGCATTGATGATACTTCTTAACTCTTCACCCCAACCCTGGATCCGGGGAGCAGGCAGATTGTGATAGTCGTTTACTGCGAGCGCCGGCCAGCCGGCGGCCCCTGTATAAATTCTGCGCGGGTCATTCTTTTTCCAGTACGAAACAAATTCAGTCAGAAATTCAGCATATTTTGGCCCACCCGGCTCGTTTCCATAAGCCAGCATCACAAACGACGGATGATTTCCGTATGCTTTTACAATGCGTTTACTTTCATCCCAGATATACTGGTCGACCGGAAAACCGCTGCCCAGTTCTGTTGTGCTGTTTGCCCACGACGAGCATTCAACCTGAAGATAAACACCCATTGAGTCGGCTACGCTGAAAGCGGCTTCCGGCGGACACCACGAGTGAAAACGGACGTGGTTTAGTCCGTGTGCCTTTACTGCTGAAAAAACCTTTTCCCAGCCTGCATTTTCTGTTGGCGGATAACCGGTTTTTGGGAAAATGGCACATTCAAGTGTTCCGCGCAGAAATACCGGGCGACCGTTTATTGCAAATCTTGTTCCGTCAACTTTAAATTCCCGCATGCCAAAATCTACGGTTTGACGATCGAGGACTTTTTTGGTTTTTATTTCCAGAAAAAGCTCATAAATATTTGGCTGAAACTCGTCCCAAAGCAATGCATCTTCGCCCAGCGGATAACTCATTTTTACAGTATTTACTCCGGTTGAAAGTGTGAATTCGAATGTTTCCTGTTTTGATTTTTGTGCTGATTTTTTGAGAATGGCGACAACTGGAATTTTTACGTTTACTTTCTCTGGTTCTGTGCTGAAAATTGTTGCGCGGATTTCTACAGTTTTTCTTTCAACATCAGGAAAAACTTCAATATTTTCATAATAAATATCTCCTTTGGCTTGCAGTAAAAGTTTACCCGCAATTCCATTCCAGTTCGATTGTGTATGGTCTGAAATGCTGTGTGAATCCTGCCCGACATCCACATTTTTTGTGCGGTTATCGATCCGAACGGTGATTGTGTTTTCGCCGGTTTGTAAAAATTCTGAGATATTAAAAAGATGAGGAGATGCCAGACTATTTTGCGTTTGAACCTTTTGGTTGTTCACCCAAACAGTTGATTCCCAATGTGGGCGTTCGAGTTTTAATAAAACAGATTTGCCGGTCCAGTTTTCAGGAATGCTAACTTTTTTACGGTACCATGCAGCGCCGGTATATTTTTTATCGGGTTGAAGCCAGTATGGAAATCTGATATTGGTTGAATCGTGGTAAGGCGCATAATTCGGGTCGTTATACCACTCCGGATTTCGTACTCCACCTGTCCATTTGGTTTCAAGCGTAATATCGTAACCTTTCCCGTTTTCCACCATCGAGCTTGGCAGTTTTACTGTTTCAGGAAAGTCTTTTTCATACCATTTTTCGTTCTCCCCGGCATCATCCGGATCCATCTGGAATTGCCATTCACCGGACAGATCAATGGTTTCGGGTTGTTTTACGTTACAGGAGAAACACACAAAAGCGATGAGAATGAACAAGAAATATTGATTGATTTTCATAACAGAATGGTTTAAATTGCCTGATTACGAAAGTAGTAAAATTAGGATTGAGATAGAATCTACCCAAAAGGGCAAATCATATTTTTGTGCCATGCTTTTGCCTGGAGAGTGATAAATTATCTAATAAACAAGTCTTTAGCCATTAATTATTTTTATTTCTGCTTTTAAAATGTGGTTAAATTAATGGCCAAAGCAAATTTCTTCTTGAATTCATGTGGCACCGCTGAAGCCACGGTGCAAAAAAAAAAGAGAATTAAAACCTTCTAACGAGAGAAATAGTTCTTTTGGTTACTGAATAACAAAAACCAACTTTTCTCCAGCTTTCAACTTTATCGTAATACCTTCCACTAACTGTTTCCCCGAATATTTTCCACTCAGGGATTTTTGAGATGAAACTACTGAATATTCAACTCCGTCGTGTGCAGTAAACCACTCCGGAAACTGGTTGATGCGCGGGTAATCGATGGGAAGGTTCAGAATAGTTTTATGCCGAGGGGCATCGAAAATCATTTTACCTTCCCAGTTATTTTCCGAAATCAGCATAAAGTAAGTTTCATTACCTGTTTTTTCAGCGCCTAAAAGAACATCGCTGCGCCATGGTTGTATTGTTGCGCCTTGAGTTTTCCAGAGGCTGTACATAATAGCTGTGCGAGCAAAATTGCCATCACCGTGCCAGCCGCCAATAATTCCGTCGGGTTGCTGCATGGCAAACATCACTTGCATTTCGCTGTCGATCCAGCTTTTCAGTTCTTCAACAGGTTCGCGATTGTACAGATTGATGCCACCTTCAAGTGCATCGGCATAACCATCGTGACTGGTGCCTTCCCAAGCGTAATTGCGGTATTTTTCATTCAGGTTTTCAAAACCTTTCAGTACAGCTTCACGGTACTCTTCTTTTTTATCAACCAGGTAAACCGAGTAGTAGGCATCGAAAATATAACCCCAGTTGTCCACAATTTTTTCGTCCACAATTTCACCCGTTTTTGCATTCACCGCATTGTAAAACAGACCGTCTTCGTTCCGGCCAATTTCGAGTATCCGGTCTAAAACTTTGTAAAACGGAGTTTTGTAAAGCTCCTTTTTCTCCGGATTTGCAAAATGAACGGTTACATACAATTCGCTCAGCCCGCCAATAATTTCGCAACCGTGGTCGCGGATTCGGAGATATTCAATTTGTGAGAGATCACGTTCGCCGAGAAAGTAATAATCGCCGATTTTTATTGCCCAATACAGGTATTTCTGTTCACCGGTCAGCCAGTACATGCGAGACAGTATTTGAAGCATATTTCCGTTTACTTCTTCTACTGAAGCCATTCGCTCGCTGTATAAAATTTCCAAATCTGCCGGATTGGTCATAAATTCTTCCAAATCTTCAAGCATTTCCATCATTCGGTCCTGCCACGGCGATTTACCGATGTATTCATTTATCGGAATCAATCCGTCTTTGATGTATTCTGATGTTCCGAAAATTACCTGGCTCATTTTCAATTCATCCGAAAGAAAATTTTGTTTTGAAAACGACCAGATATCGGGCAACGATTTCACCCGCGAAGTTAGCTTCTTTTCGGTGTCTAACATTTCGAGCATTTTGCCGTTGTACAAATCTTTGTTGAGCAGGAAAGCGGTTAAAACCATAAACGCATAATTGTCAGCAGCCGAGTTATGCGGTTCCCAAACATCGCTGCTTTTGGTCAGGTTGGTCGGAATCAATCCGCTGGCGCTATCGGTTTTGGTCATCCATCCTTCTACAAATTTTAAACTTCGGGCAAAACCTTCGTTGGCAAGTTTGCCATTATTTATTGCCTGTTCAACTATTTCTTGTTTAAAATCAGGTTTTTTATTGCAGGATAAAAATGTTAAAAGGAGGAATAAGAAAAGATAGATACGTTTCATTTAGTTAAGTTTTTCTCAAATTTAATATTTTCAAATTGATTAAATACCGGATGAAAGAATAAGAATGAATAAAACATAATTTCCTAATTTGCAAAGGATTATGATTAGCATTACATTTTAAATCAAAAAACTTTAAACACAAAAAATCAAATATTTTTATTGACATTTTTGGTGACAGTTCTATTGGTTTCATGCGAAAAAATTAAAGAGGCTACTCAGATAGAAATTGAAACAGATTTGGAAATAGCTGTTCCAATAGTAACTATCACCAGGTCAGGGTTAATTACCAAATCTGCTAATGTTGAAAGATCTACTTTCGCATTTGGTGGAAATAGTCCGTACTCTATGGCAGACAATGACGATATATCGGAATATATCAATAACATCGATGATATTATCGTTAATGGGGTTAGCAAAGTTCAGATTATAAATATACCGACAGGTGGTTCAGTTTCGACCTGTAAATTAATGTACGGAATCAGTCCCGACGCGGGTACGGATTTAACGTTTTGGGAGAAATTACATCAAATAACGGAATAACAGAAATACAGATGTTGCATGGACTAACAAGCGTAATACGATAATAAATCAAAACAAAAAGGCCATTTTCAAGTTTGTGGTTTCAGGCAGTGCAAGTTATGATATTCAAACAACGTTAAAGATTAAAATCCCTCTAATCATCGCGGCAAATCCACTTTTCGGAATACAATTGAAATAAACAATAATGATGAGATAAATACCTTTGAAAATATCAATTTTAATGAGATAAAAATGATTTTATTCCATTATGAATATTTTATCTGGTTTGATAGAGAAATGGTTTGTTTCCTTATCAACAATTACTTATCAAACATTCAGAATTTCCTTTCGTGAATTGATTTTCAATTTCGAATAAAGATTATTGACATGCGATTTTACGGTGCTGATTTCGATATTTAGTTCGTTCGAAATTTCCTTGTTTGATTTGCCGGACTGAATCATCAAAAATATTTTCCGCTCCTGAATGGTGAGTATTTCAGCGGGTTCAGATTTTTGAGGTTTTCTTTTCAGAATAAAAAATGTCAATGTTGATCCCAATAATAAACCGATAAAACCAAACAAAACCGAATAGTTATGATTCTTGTTTTCAGCAGGAATATTTTTACTGAATTCCTCAAAATAAGGCGATTTTTCATCCTTCCATTTATCCAGAAACCGACTGTAAAAATTGGGGTTTTCAGCAATATTTGATTCAAAATCACTTTTGTAAAGTGCGTACAATGCGACCAAAGGAAAAGAGCAGGTATCAGCAAACTGTCGTAGTTTTTCATCTAACGCCTTTTCCATTTGTTCCTGTTTTAAAGTAGTGGAATTAAAGTTCGCAGTATCAACAAAAAGCACCATTTCATCTATTTCTTTTAACATTTTTGCCGGCAAAAAGCCATTAATATCAACTCTTCCAAAAAGCGATTCGGCACTTTGGTTTTCAATCAGCAGATTGCATTTATTGTTGGCAATTAAAAAAAGGTGGTTTTCGTCTTTCCCGCCAATGATAAGCGATGCAGGGGGATCTCCCTTTTTCGAAAGATGAATCCGGTAAATGTAATTATCTGACGGCAAATAATCTGTTTTAAATGAAAACCGACCGGTTTCATCCATTTCCGAACTTTCAATAATCATTTGGTTCGACATGGAATACAACTGGTCGAAATTAGGAATGATTGAAAGGTAAACAACCGGAGACCAAGTAGAATCTGCATCAATTCTACCTTTTATGAAAGAATCTGCATTAATATTTTGGGTTATAATTGCTAAAAAACCAAGAATTTGAAGTCTTTTAATGATCATTGCAATTGTTTATTTTCTAAATGGTTTCCAGGTTTTTTAATCATTGTTTAATTTTCATTTTTGCTCATTTGTCTGTAGTCGAGAGCAAATTCTCCCGTTGCGTTAATTGGAATAACACGGACAGTCCATGTACCAATTGAGGCGTTTTCTTTCACTACTACACCGTTGACTTTTTTTACTGTTTCTTTCTTCAAATTTGGATCAGATTTAACAACCTTATTCTCAGCCAGACCTCCAGTGGAAAAACTGCCCTGTTTTTTTCCTTTTTCGTCATAAATCTCAATTTTTAAATCGCCTTCAGTCAAAATACACCGGACGTTTAAATCAAAATAGCATTTGTCCATTGTCACCTCAATTTTCAAATCGCTCGGTTCAGATGTTCCGTTAAGTTCTATTCTATTTTGTAAACTGAACATGGTATTTTCCTGAGAATAAAGAGATGTT
>DATITY010000705.1:0-3781 GCA_035467235.1 Draconibacterium sp.
CCGCGATTTTGTGGTTTCGGTTTGGGTGGGAAATGCCGATGGCGAAGGCCGTCAAGGACTTACCGGCGTTTCAGCAGCCGCTCCGTTGCTGTTCGATATTTTTGCTTTACTCCCGGTTTCCGACTGGTTCAACAAACCGGTTGACGAAATGGAAGAGGTAAAATTGTGTGCAGAAAGTGGATTTCGCCCCGGTGCAAATTGCGATTCAACACGTTTGGTTTGGCTACCCCATGGTTCAAAGGTAGAAGTTTGTCCTTGGCACGAAAAAATTCATTTAAACGAAAACGGCACATTCCGTGTAAACGCCGATTGTTACCCGGTTTCGAAAATGATTCATAAAAACTGGTTTGTTTTATCGCCAGCAATGGAATACTATTACAAACCCCGAAATCCGATGTATTCAATGCTGCCGCCAGTTTTACCCGGTTGCACGGATGAAATCCCGGCAATGGAATTTGTATATCCGCGCGAATGGAACAATTTATAAGTACCCACCGATTTGGACGGAACACCCGGTCAGTTGATATTTGAGTTGGTTCACCGTGAAAGAAAAGCAATGGTTTACTGGCATTTGGACGAAAAATTTATGGGAACTACCTCCGGAATTCATCAGCTTGCTGTTCGGCCCGAAAAAGGCTGGCATGTTTTAAATGTAACCGACCAATCGGGTATTAGCAGAATCCGCAGATTTTTTATTGCAGGTAAAAATTGAAAACTAATATTTCCAGTTAGTTTTGCTGAAAATCAATTTATACCTTTAGTCTAAAATCCTGAGTGCTATTCTTTTTTCCGAAACAACGGATCAGCCCCGATGGTTCCCACCAATTCGTTGATGTATTTTTCCGATTCCACATATTTCAATCGCTGTTCAGTTTTTTTAATACGGTTTGAAATGTGCATTTGCTTCACCAAAATCTCATTTTCCGGGATGTCCATGAAATTTTTAAGGTATTCAATTTGTTGTTTCAGAAAAGCAACATCTTTGCTTTGTTTTAATTTGAGCCGTTCGGCATACCATTCAGATTGAATGATATTGTCGCGGTCAAAAATATTTCGCAATTCCGGATCACTTAGATCCTTGCCTTCAAAATTCCCAAAAGCCATAATATGCAACAGTATTTTTAATGGTGGAATTGCAGCCTCAACACTGCCTTCTTCAAAATAACGCATTGCAACTTTTTGCTGAGCCTCAACAATATTATTTATGCCGTCAACATAATTTTCCATCCCCTGCAGTTCAGGGTGCAACATTCTTTCGTTAAAAACTGCAAGTGGTTCATCGAAAAGCCGGTTCATACAGCGGAAAGCAAAATCTTTGGTTATCCGGTAGCCCAATCGACTGGCCAAAACTTTTTGCCCGTTATACTCAAAATCTTCGAGTTTTTCGAGACAATTATTTTTTATGAGCTTTTTGGCATCACGGTCCTCAGGAACAAGCCTTGCCCAGATTTCAGGAATTAAGATACTGATATCGTGGTCAAAACGATTTTCTTGTCCGATATATCCTGCAGCAGAACTAAATCCCTGGTATTCCGATAGAATATGGGAAAGCAGGGCGTTGTTCAGATCGGTGGTTGGAACAAGCATGTTAAACGGGCCTTTGGTAAGCGCCCCTTCAGAGCCTGCACCGGTTGTAGAGGGTGATTTTCCGGTTAAACTGCATATAAAATCCATAAAAAGTTCAGGCACTTCCTGATAGTGAATCGGATTATAAACACTCAACGCACGGATTCCTGCCGCTTTGTCTGCCGGGTTATTCCTACGCCCCGGAAGTACCGCATTAACCGGGAAATGCACCGGCTGATCGGGTTCAACCTTTCGGAACAACCGCACCCCAATCTCCGCCAGATAACTGTCTTGTATTTCATTTTTAAAAACGTTCCGTTGCAAATAGCGCGGATTGTTTGTAGGTACACCGTCAACCAAACGAGTATGCGAAGGAGTTACAAAATAACCCTCATTTTCGCTTTGGGCAACCTCTTTTATTAAATCCTGTACCGGTTTGGTGTATTGATCGAAACTAATAGCCTCTTCGCAAAGATTTATTGCATCATCTTTTGTCATTGGTTCATAGTTCGTTAAGAATGTATTTTGCTTTACGATGTCAGCTTCAGAATCTTTATCGTATCCGCGAATAATGGCTTCATCCGGCCTTTGGAACAGATAATTTTCGCAATTGGTTACCAGTTTAACGCTTTTGTTGGGGTATTCAGTATTAAGGTTGTTTAGCTGATTTGCTGGTAAAGTGATGGTAGCTGTAATATCATCTTCCATTTGTATTTTCTGGCTGGGGACAAAATCTGAACGAAGCTTGTGTAAAAACCATTTTCCGTCAGGATTAAAACCAATACGCACGTAGCTGGCCATAATCTTATTGTGTTTATATCGCAGCGAACTTCCATTTCTTCCGTTAACGATTTCCACATTCAACTGTTCTCTCCATGATCCAGCGTCAGATTGGCCCCGATACATTCGTTTGATATACAGCGCCAATGCACGAATATGTGCCGGGATACTTTCCAAAAACTGGTTATATTCATCGGTGTACTGATCGGAGGGGGTAAGTAATTTTACAGCCGATCCCAGGGTGCGTTGGGGACTAAGAAATGAGCGTGATGGTGTTGCATCGGGGTAAATATTTTTCCAGCGGTGCGAATAATCGTAGTTAATTAACATGTCAGCCTTTTCCGATGCTTCTTCCAGGTTGGGTATATAAAATGCCTCATATTTAATGGCATTCTGCATTGATTTTGAAATCTCCGATTTTCCTCCTCCCGAAACGGTGCTGGGTTTATGGCAGAATATCCCTTCGGGGGCTGTGTCAATAATTCTCCACAATTGCTGCTCCGGGTGTTTTACAAGTTGGAATTTATGCCCTGTTGGATGCACATAAATTTTTGCCGGCGAAAGTTTCAGTTGCTGTTCTTTACCATTAAATATCCAGCTAATCCTGCTTTTCTCAATTTCAATATCTGCATTTTCGGGTATATAAATAATGTCAGGATATTTTTTGTCGATGGCATAATTCTCAGGGAAAACTTCAATTTTATGTTCCAGCAGTTTTTTTACCTCTTTAAAAGAATACTTTTGCTCAAACTTTTTTGTAAATGGTTCCCCAAAAACATTGTCACCCATATTTCCCCTCGGAAAAGCAATAGCGCCCCCGGCATGTTCTTCTTCCACCAAACCGTATAAATTGGCTGAATAACTGATTTGGGTTTTAATCTCTTTTTTTGAATAACCATAGTAATTGTCGGCAATTAAAGTTACCACCACTCCCCGATCATCACGACAGGTAATTTTAAAAGCCCCTCCATTGTTATACAGCTCATTTTCTTCTTTCCAGCACATCCCATCCCGTTTTTGCCTTTCAGTTGCTTCATCAAAATGGGGGAGGCCAATTTCTTTTTTTCTGAGTTTGGTAAGATGAGGTGCAAGAATAATGCAGCCGGTATGCCCGGTCCAGTGCTCAACATCGAGGGCAGCATCATTTTCAGCCAGGTTGTGATCTCCCGCATTGCCAAAAATGGTTTCAACAAAATCGAGATTACTCACCAAACTTCCGGGTGCGAAAAAGCGGATTTCCATGCTCTTTTTGCTGATTATCCCTTTAACTTCAGGACAAACAACCGGTCGAAGCAACAACGAAACCATTATTTTAGCCTTGTTCTTTTGGTTCGAAGTAAATGGCAAAATATTCATATCTTCAGCAGGATGCAACGCTTCGTGCAGCAAGTGCGCAAAAGCAATTTTAGGGACTTCGATTTTGTCGAATGCCACA
>DATITY010000706.1:0-3890 GCA_035467235.1 Draconibacterium sp.
GAAGAATTGGCAGTTGGCAACTGGCAGTTGGCGAAAGAAATTGCAGGCGATATTGAACAAAACCTCGAAAAAATCAACCACCACGGCAAACGAGCCGATGCCTTAGTAAAAGGCATGTTACAACACTCCCGTTCTTCAAACGGGCATAAAGAACCAACTGATATTAATAAACTTGCCGATGAATATTTGCGGCTGGCTTACCATGGTTTAAAAGCAAAAGACAAGAGTTTTAATGCAGAATTCAAAACCGACTTCGACCCCAACCTTCCCAAAATAAATGTCATTCCGCAGGATATTGGAAGGGTTTTGCTGAATTTGATTAATAATGCGTTTTATGCGGTGGACAAAAAAGCAAAAGACCTGCCCCCCCCACCCTCCCGAAGTGAATCCGGGACAAGTTCCGAAGGGGGGAGTAAGAGCGATCAAAATGAATATCGGCCTACAGTCACAATTAGTACTACTTCTTTCATCCCCACGTTGGGGGGAGCGAGGGGGGTCAGGATAACCGTAAAAGATAATGGAGAAGGTATTCCACCCAACATCGTCGATAAAATCTTCCAGCCCTTCTTCACCACCAAACCCACCGGGCAGGGAACCGGGTTAGGTTTATCGCTGAGTTATGATATTGTAAAAGCGCATGGCGGGGAAATAAAAGTAGAAACAAAAGAAAATGGGGGCTCAGAGTTTATAATGATTTTACCAATTACTAAAAACGAAAACAATGTTTAAAAAACACTTTGCAATCACATTCGCATTTATTTTGGCAATTACTGTTAGTGTTCGGGCGCAGCTAAATCCGGTTAATCTTAAGCAAATCCCCGAAACTGAAGGAGCAGAAATTTTTGATGTGCTGGCCGACCGGTCCGGCAATATCTGGATGGCAACCTACAACGGATTAATTCGTTACGACGGATATGAAATTAAGCGTTTTCATCCCGATCCAAATGATTCGACCACAATTGCCGGAATGCTCACTTTCAGTCTGTTTGAAGATAGTTCGGGGAAAATCTGGATCGGTTGCATGGATAATGTCAGTGTTTATAATCCTGAAACAAAATCTTTTATCAATTACTCATTTTCTTCACTCACCGACTTTCCCGATTATTCGCAGCAATTGGCCTGGACTATATCGGAGGATAATAATGGAAGAATATATTTGGGCATTATTTCGAATATAGGGGTTACAGCTTCACATGCCCTGGTTTATTTCGACAAAAAAGAGTCGGCGCTTAAACGCTTCGAATATCCCGATAATCTGAAAGTGAATAATGTGTTTTCATCAACTATCGATCCATCCGGTAATGTATGGATTTTAAGTGACAGTTCGATATTCAAAATTGATATTGCCCGCAATATTCATCGGATAAATAAACCGGATAACGTTCCATATTTAAACGCAATACTAAGCGATAAAACAGGTAAAATATGGATGATGTCAGGGTTCAACCAAATGTTTTATCAGTACAATCCTGAAAACAGTGATTATAAATCGTGGCCGATGAAAAATCTCTTTAACGGAACTGATGCAAATTTAAGAGCTGACAGAATGATTTTAGATTCATCCAACCAAATCTGGATAGGCACAAACAAGGGTCCCGTTTGTTTCAACATCGAAAAAGAAAACTTTGAAATTTTTAAAATCGGTTCAAACCAACAATACAAACCTGACATTGTGAATGGACTTTGTTATGACTCGTTTGGCGATTTATGGTTTGGCACAGCAAAAAGCGGGCTAATCAGGTACAGCAAAAAAACCATTCTGAAATCCTTTGTTTCCGATGCCGGTAACAAAACTTCCATCACTCCGGGTTGGGCTCACAGAATAATTGAAAATATTGACGGGACAATCTGGGTTTTCACATCAACCGGTTTTAATTTACTCGATACCAGAAATCAAACCATCGTACCCTATTCATTTCAATCTGTTTTGCCCGGTTTTGAATTCACATGGTTTGTAGCTGAACAAAAGCCGGGTGAATTTTTAATAGAAACCAACCGTGGACATATAGTATTCAATTCGAAAACCAAAACCTACGCAAGCGCCAAACTTGACCCGATGCTGGACAGCCTGCACATTTTTGCGGTGTACAATGATAGCCGTGATAATGTATGGTACTGCACTGCAAACGGTCTTTTTTTAACAACCAAAGAAAACAGTGAGCTTCAACATTTCGACCTGGGCAAAATGCCCGGAAGTACTAATGCAGCCAATGAAGTAACCGGCGCATTCGAAAGTAAAAAATATGGATTATGGGTATTTACCAATGGCGGCTTGTTTATTTATGATTATAAAACCGGTAAACTTGAAAGACTTGCTTATGATAAGGAAAAAGGCAATGTACTGATGTCGCATGATATCAATTCGTTTTATGAAGATAGTGCCGGTTTGGTCTGGGTTGGAACCTGGCAAGGCGGGCTAAGCAGGTTTAACGTGCAGACCGGGAAAATTAAAACTTACAAAATCAGCGATGGATTGCCGTCAATGAGCATTCAGGGCATCCTGCCCGATGAAAAAAACAATGCGCTGTGGTTAAGTACTTTTGAAGGAATCAGCCGTTTCAGCATAACCGATGAACAATTCAGTAACTTTTCGCTGGCCGATGGCATTCAGGGATTACTTTATGGCGATGGTGCCTGTTTAAAAACATCAGAGGGAGTGTTAATTTTTGGAGGGAACAATGGAATTACCGTTTTTAATCCCGATGACATTGCAAGGAATTCTCCACCTCCAAAGGTATTTATCACAGGTTTCAAGATTGGCAATTCTTCAATGAAAATCGCAAAAAACAATGTTGTTAACGACAGCCTGAGTAATTTGAATGACATTCGGCTGGCCTTTAACCAAAACAATATCTCCATTGATTATACCGGAATACATTATGCCAATCCGGCCAAAAACAAATTTGCCTATAAACTCGAAAACTATGATACCGACTGGCGCGAAGTGGGTTCCCTGCGCACAGCTAATTACTACGGTTTGCCTCCCGGAAAGTACATCTTCAGGGTTAAGGCAGCCAATAGCAATGGCGTTTGGAACGAAACAGGTGCTTCCATCCACATTACTGTAACACCGCCGTGGTGGAGAACATGGTGGGCATATTGCATGTATGCATTGTTGTTCGTTGCACTTGTTTTTGCGTTTGACCGGATCCAAAGAAGGCGGATACATGAAAAAGAAAGGTCAATAGCCAGGGAAAAGGAATTAATTCAGGCCAAAGAAATTGAAAAAGCATATACTGATCTAAAGGCAACCCAATCCCAACTCATCCAATCCGAAAAAATGGCCTCGTTAGGTGAACTCACTGCCGGCATCGCCCATGAAATTCAAAACCCGCTCAATTTTGTCAATAATTTCTCGGAAGTGAGTAAGGAGCTAATAGTTGAAATGAATGAAGAATTGGCAATAGGCAATATGCAGTTGGCAAAGGAAATTGCAGGAGATATTGAGCAAAACCTCGAAAAAATCAACCACCACGGAAAACGCGCTGCTGATATTGTAAAAGGAATGCTGCAACATTCACGAATCAGCAGCGGCGTAAAAGAACCAACCGATATCAACGCTTTGGCTGATGAATATTTACGGCTGGCTTACCACGGCTTGCGGGCAAAGGATAAATCTTTCAATGCTGATTTTGTTACCGATTTTGATGAAACGCTTCGCAAAATCAACGTCATTCCACAGGATATTGGACGAGTTTTGCTGAATTTGATAAACAATGCATTTTATACGGTCAATGAAAGGTCAAAGCAAAATATCGAAGGTTACAAACCAGAAGTCATCGTTAAGACTTCTTTGATCCCTCCGTCAGCTGACGGAGGCGGGGGGGCTTTAATTTCTGTTTCCGATAATGGCTCAGGAATCCCCTCTTCCATCATCGACAAAATCTTCC
>DATITY010000707.1:0-10018 GCA_035467235.1 Draconibacterium sp.
ATCGTTTATGGAAACTGCCTGGGCACTTACCGGTGACGAAAAATTTAAACAAGGAAATCAGCAGCTAGTTGACTGGGGTTATCATACAAATACCATCCGACAGAAAAACACATTTCCGCCTGCAACTCTGGCTCCCTGGGATGACAACCTCGCTTTCGAAAGTTATGTTCCGTTGTTGCGGTACTGTACAGATCCTGCACTGCGTTCAGTTTATCTCCGAAGTCTCGAAAGAACCTGGGAAGTAAAAAGGATGGTACATAGTCCCTGGTTCAATTTCTCCTACGGCGCTTTAACCGGAAATGATTGTGAGTTGGATAAAGCAGTAAAGCATTTGCGCGAATGGACACTGGATTGTGTGGAACACAATTACCGGAATTCTCATCGTGACGATTTATTCATTGAACCGGGTTATACTTCCTACGAAGGCGCCATTAAATGCCTGTCACCCCGTGAAACCTGTGTTGCAAGGGGCAGCGGAAATGTAACTGTACTTGACGGAGGAGTAAATGCACGCCGGGTAATGGAACCTACGAGTTTCATCCGCGATTACTGGATGGGCCGCTATTTTGGATTTATAAAAGCCCCGGAAACCAAAGACCCGAAATTAACAAAAGTCGAATCGAGGACTGTTCAGAAATTTGGAGCCGAACCGTACAATGGTCCCGCCCGTCCTGAGCTTTATTAAATTCAAAATCAAAAAAATGTCGGTAATAATAAAAAATCAGTTTTTAATATCTCTTTTAGTTGTTCTGCTTGGAACGGCCATCCTGTTCTCCTGTACCACCGGTAACCGAACAGTGCGCGATGTAATGGACGAAAAGGTTACAGCGTTGTACAAAACCAAAACCGAAGACGAGCTTTTATCGCTAACATACGATCAGGCCAAATCGCTTTTTACTGAAGCTGATATGAAAATTCTTGCTTCCCGTCACTGGACTTTCAATGTGAATGTACCTGTTGTAGTTTCAGTGATGCGCAGCGTTAAACAGGAAATTGTGCCTTTCTGGCTAACAGAAAATGGTTTCCAAAAAACAAATTTTACAGTTAAAAACGAGATGACCGATTACGAAATCTGGCAAAAGGAATTTGGAGCCGGAATGGTGGGTTTGGGAATCAACGGTTTTGAAAACTACGGGCTACACTACTTTGTGTGTGTAAAACCGCAAAACGAAAAAGATGAACTTGTGCTGAGCAATTTCTTCCCTGCCAATCAGTTTGTTGGGGAAATGAAGGATGGAGCTTTTGTTTACCACGACTGGGATGAACTGGTATTGACAGGTGTTCCGGATGAACTGAAAGATCAAAAACTGTTGACTACTATTCGCGGCAGAGGAACTGAATCGCATTTGGTGGGAGCATTCCGCAAAACAAATTATCCTTCTTCTTCACAACCCGATCAGGTGATGCTTACCTGGAGTTCCGACCCTAAAACCAGCATCGACATTCAGTGGCGCACCAATACAACTGTTTCTGCAAGTGTTGTATTCTACCGTGAAAAGGGCAGTTCAGAACTTTCATCGGTTGAGGCTGTGAAGTACAAAATGGAAGATTTACTCCTGATGAACGACAGGTTTATCCACCGTTTTACTGCCCATCTTCGAAATCTGAAACCCGGAACTGTTTATGATTACAAATTTACACCAGATTCAGAATGGAATGAAAAATATACTTTCTCAACTGAATCTGTAACTGATTCATTTTCTTACATCTGGTTTGGCGATACCCATTATTCGCCGCTGTTTGGAGAACTGTTCAACAAGGCCGATTCTGCCCATCCCGATGCAGCATTTTATACCATTGCAGGCGATTTGGTCAGCGATGGATTGTACCGCAACCAATGGGACGATTTGTTCAAATATCCTGAAAATATTATTTCCCGCAAACCACTGATGTCGATACCTGGCAACCACGATAACCGTGCAGGACTGGGAGCTTTGATGTTCCGCGAATTTTTCAGTTATCCGAAAAATGGTCCGGAAGGAGTTCCTTCGGAGCAAACCTATTCGTTTACCTATAAAAATGCACTTTTTTTGATGTTGGACGCAACTTCGCCCATCGAAGCACAAACTCCCTGGATCGAAGAACAATTGAAGAGTACAGGTGCAACCTGGAAATTTGCAGTTTTCCATTTTCCGCCTTATAACTGGGAAGAACCGTATTACAATATTCAAAAAGCATGGATTCCGCTTTTCGACAAATACCATGTCGATATGGTTTTTAGCGGTCATATTCATTATTACATGCGATCGAAACCAATGAAAGGGGGCGAAGTAGTTGATTCGTACAACAACGGAACAGCTTATATTATTTCAATCGCAATCCCTTCCAGAACCCGTGAAGCCAGCGAAGAACCGTATGCCGAAGTGCGTAAAACCGTGGGGCAGTTTTATCAGTACCTGAAAATTGAAGGGAAAAAGCTTACTTATTCGGCAATCGATTCTGAAAATAAAGTAATTGACACATTCAGAATAGAAAAATAGTAGATGGACAAACCGATGCTTTTCATATTTACGCTTGTATTTGCTGGTTTCTTTGGAGCCGCAAAACCGGGCGATAAACTGAATTTCAACAAAAACGGTGAATTTAAAATTGTTCAGTTTACTGATACTCATATCGAATTAAAAGAGAAAAAAAATCCTGAGGTTTATTCAACCATCGAAAAAGTAATTGCTTCAGAAAATCCTGATTTTATTATTCTTACAGGCGACATTGTGACCGAAGACAATCCGCAGGAAGCATACAAAAAGTTAGCTTCCATATTTGAAAAGGCAAAAATTCCGTGGGCGATGGTTTTTGGGAATCACGAGTCGGAACATAATTTTTCCCGAAAAGATCTATCCGTATTTTTACAAAAACTACCTTTTTGCATGAACAATGACAAGGGAGAAACAAAGGGAAACTCAAATTTTGTACTGCCGGTTTACGGAAAAGAAAAAAAAACCGCTGCGGTTCTCTATTGTATGGACTCCAACGAATACAGCACTTTGGAGCCGGTTGTGGAAGGGTGGGGGTGGTTCAGTCATTCGCAGGTTGGCTGGTATTGCGAACAAAGCAGAAAAAACACAATTTCAAACAACGGAAAACCGATGCCTGCACTGGCATTTTTTCATATTCCGCTGCCCGAATATACGAAGGCATGGAACAACAAGGCGGTTCCTCCGGTTGGTGTAAAAAACGAGGATGAATGCAGTCCTGAAATCAACACTGGAATGTTCGCAGCCATGCTTGAAAGCGGCGATGTAATGGGCACTTTTGTGGGGCACGACCATGTGAACGATTATATTGGAATTCATTTCGGAATTGCGCTTGCATACGGACGGGTTACAAAAACCATGGCAGATGCTGATGATCCAAAAGCCGGCGGACGAGTGATTGTGTTGAAGCAAGGTGAACGGAAATTTGATACCTGGATCAGGGAAGCCAACGGAAATAAAGTGCTGGCATGTAAATATCCTGAATCGTTTGTTAATTTTGAAAAACAGAAATAAAAAATTTATAATTATGACATCAAAACAAGCCGGTTGGAGCAAACTTTTGCCAGCGTTTTTCGCATTTATAGTGATGGGATTTGTGGATATTATCGGGGTAGCAACCGGTTATATTCAAATCGATTTTAAACTGACCAGTTTTATTGCGCAGTTCCTTCCCATGATGGTGCTGCTTTGGTTCTTCGTATTGGCGGTGCCGGCCGGAGTTTTGCAGGATAAGTACGGCAAAAAAAATATGCTGATGACAGGTATGGTGATTCAGGCAGTTGGACTGGGGTTGCCCTTTGTTTATTATTCTTTCCCGATGATGTTTGCCTCGTTTATTTTGCTCGGAATAGGAAATACGATTATCCAGGTATCTGCTAATCCATTGCTTCAGGATGTTTCACCGGCCGATAAACTGGCCAGTTTTTTAAGTACATCGCAGTTTGTAAAAGCCATTGTTTCGTTTTCAGGTCCGCTGATTGCAGCATTCATGGCAAGCTTTTTTGGCGACTGGCGCCTGGTTTTGGCAGTGTATGGAATAACATCTCTGCTGGGAGCGCTTTGGCTGTCGTTAACTCCCATTGTGGAGTCGAAACCCGACCGCAAACCTGCAACTTTTGCTTCTTGTTTTAGTTTGCTGAAAAATCGTTTTGTGGCGTTCATGGCTTTGTCAATTTTTTTGATTGTTGGTGTTGAAGTGGCAACAAACACAAATATTTCAAACATCCTGATATCAAAATACGGAATTACCATGGAAAGAGCTGCCTGGGGAATCAGTGCATTTTTTGCAGGAGAAACAGTATCGAGGCTGATTGGCGCTATTATTCTCAACTGGATAAAACCCCGTGTTTTCCTGTTAATTACAGCTTTAACATCGCTGGCTGGTGTTGTGGGTGTTTTTGTTTCACCGGTATTTTCAGTTGCACTGGTATCCATCTTCATTATCGGATTTGGTGCCGGGAATATGTTCCCCATTATTTTCTCGCTTTCTCTTGAAAAAATGCCAGACCGTGCCAACGAAATTTCAGGATTGCTGATTATGGCAGTATCAGGTGGAGCGGTTATTCCGCTGGTGATGGGTTTGGTTAGTACAACGGTTTCTCCGTTGGCCAGTGTTGCAGTACTGGGTGCCTGTTTGCTTTACATTCTCTGGGTATCGTTTTATGTGAGGAAGAATTGATTTGAAGATAGATGTCAATAATTTTCTGTTGACGCTTCCAGGTCTATCGACGCTGAAAGGTCTGGTATGAAGAACCTGACAGCGTCCGAAGGTCCTGTCAGCGTTTAATTTTATGAAATGCGGAATAAATAAAATGAATAAAAATCAGAACCCTAAAGGGTTCAACAAAAGTAAAATCGATATGAAAAATATTCTTATTACACTGATTTTAATAACCTCTGTAACCGTTTTTGCACAGCAAAAAAACAGTTATAACTCAATCGTAAGAGAGGAATTCATTTTCACACCCCAGCACGAACACTCCCACGGGAGCAGCATTGTTGCCCTTCCGAACGGCGATTTTCTTGCGGTGTGGTTTCAGGGAAGCGGCGAAAGAACTGCCGACGATGTACGCGTTATGGGTGCCCGACTTGAAAAAGGTAAAAAGGAGTGGAGCAAACCTTTTGTGGCTGCCGATACACCCGGGTTGCCCGATTGTAATCCTGTAGTTTTCCTCAACAACAAGGGCAAACTGTTCCTGGTATGGATTGCTGTTCAGGGAAATATGTGGGAAGGTTCGATTTTGCGAACCCGAACCACAATGAATTACAATAATCCGGGCGCTCCGGTTTGGGAGTGGCAGGACAATATTCTGATTAAACCCGGAAAAGAGTTTGAAGATGAAATTCAGCAGAAATTCAAGGAAATGCCTGAACTGCAACACGGTTGGGCAGGATATGCACCACTTTACGACGACATGGTGAAAGAAGCCAGTAAAAATAAAGTAAACCGCAGCATTGGTTGGATGACACGGATTAAACCATTGATTTTAAGCAGCGGGCGAATTATTTTGCCGCTTTATTCTGATGGTTACAATCTTTCGATTTGTGCCATTTCCGACGACGACGGTGAAACATGGCACGCCTCGAAACCCATTGTTGGCCGGGGACCGATTCAACCTGCACTTGCAGTTCGTAAAAACGGTGATATCGTGGCATATATGCGCGACAGCGGCGATGCCCCGGCACGCGTTCATAAAAGCATTTCGAAAGATAACGGCGAAAGCTGGAGTTACACCGTAAAAACCGATATTCCGAATGAAGCCAGTGTGGAACTTCTGAAACTCAAAGACGGTCGCTGGGCATTTCTGGGAAACGATATCAACGACGGACGTTACCGGCTGGTTTTAATGCTTTCTGACGATGAAGGCGAAACCTGGAAATGGAAGGAATACCTTGAAAACGACAAACCCGATGGTGGGAGTTATTCATATCCATGTTTAATCCAAACTGCCGATGGATTTTTGTATATTACATACTCTTCAAGAACAAAGGAAACCGAAAAATCGATTAAACATTTGGTTGTTGATGCTGGGAAAATAAAATAGATTCGTAGAAAGGAAAATATCTGTTAATTTATTTCTCCAAACAATACAACGTCCCGTTAGTACTTGTAAAAATCAGGTAATTTTCGTGAATAACCGGAGTGGTAAAAATCCCGCCCAGTTCGCATTCCACGTCCAGAAACTGTTCGTTTGATTTGATGATGGAGTAAATATCGTCGCGGTAAGTTCCGTCAGTTTTAAAATATTTCTGCCGGTTCTTTTTGTAAGTTTCAGTTTCAAAACTCCAGATGTATTTACCTGACAGTTTACTGAAAGCCTGCAGTTTTCCGTTGGTTATTCCCACATAAAGCAAAGTCTCACTATATGCATTATTTCCAAAAACCAGGAATTCCATATTTGTTTTCCAGAATTCGGCGCCAGTTTTGGGGTCGGCGGCAATCAAAACCCGTTCATCAGCCGAACCAATGTACAGCAGCGAATCGTTGATGCTGCTGTTCAGCGCCCAGCCCCGGAAAAATGCCTTGTTCCAGTGGCAAAAACCTTTTTCCTGATCGAGTGCATAAAAATTGTAATCGCGCGCCCCGATAAAAACAAGGTTCTTAAATACAGTTGGCGAACCCTGCACATCACCGTTCGGGAAATATTTGTGTCCTACAGTTTTGAATTTCCATGACAGCTTTCCATTTTGCAAAACCAGCGCGTAAACAAATCCATCGAAGGAGCCAAAAAATACTTTACCGTTTGCAATGGCAGGTGCTGTATGTATTGCATTCCCTGTTTTGAATTTCCAGATTTGTTTTCCTTTTTTTGCATCGACAGCATAAAAATATCCGTCACCCGAACCAAAATAAAGTACCTGGTTGCTGAGTACCGGAGATGAATGAAAGTAATCGGCAAAATCAACTTTCTTTTCTCCTTTGGTACTAAATTTCCAAACAATTTTTCCTGTCAGTTTTTCGAGTTTGTAAATCGTTCCGTCACCGCCGTTCAGGTACAGAAAATCCCCATCAATACAAACATTCGATCTGATTTCACCATTGGTTTTGAACCTCCATCTCTCTTTCCCCGATTCAATTTCCAACGCATACAAAACACTGTCGGTGCAACCAAAATAAACCGAGTTTTCGCTGATAACCGGCGAAGAAAACAGCGGTTTTGCAGTTTTAAACTCCCATTTTATTTTAGGGAGTTCATCAAAATCGTTAAGTATTGTAGAAATTTTTTCTGAAGAAATTTGTCCATTGGAGATTTGGAAACTCAGGAAAAACAAAAAAAAGGAGTACATCAGGGGAACATGATGAGTTGGGTAATTTATAGTTTTAGTCTTCATAAAATCAGAATTTATTCATACCGAATTTGTTTTCCTATCACATACGAAATTACAAACATAGTAACTCTTTAAAATTCGATATGTGTCAAAATGAATTTAAAATGAAATCCCATTAATTGAGATAATTTTAAAAGAAGATATTTATTTAACCGTATTATATATCTGTATTTTAGTGCAATACAATTAATTTGTAAGATTTTGTGCTGCTAAATTCGAATAAAAATCATGATTATTTGTTATTAGATAAAACAGGTTCAAAGCTGAGGTTTTAGTTGGAAGTTTTAATTTCCCACTTTAAATCAGTATATTTTACCTGATTTAAACAATTCATTATTAAACAATGTGTTATGCAAAATTTAAATTACGGGGTGGTGGGAAATTGCAGGAGTGCTGCATTGATTTCTGAAAGGGGAAGCATTGATTGGTTCTGCTTTCCTGATTTTGATTCGCCATCCATTTTCTCGAAAATATTAGATGTTGAAAAAGGGGGTGAGTTTAGTTTTGAAGTTTCGGATAAATATTCAATTACTCAAAGATATCTCGAGAATACCAACATTCTTTGCACCTTGTTCACATCCGGCGAAGGAAGTTTCGAAGTACTGGATTTTATGCCCCGGTATAAACTGAATGATACCGATTATTATCTGCCTCCTGAAATTTACCGTTATATCAGGTTATTATCAGGGAAGCCCGGTTTCAGGGTAAATTATAACCCAAAAATGAAATACGCCGAAAAGGAAGTCGTTCACGCTGTTAAGAAACGGTTTATTATATCCCGTTCAGTGGATGACCCTTTGGATTGCATTTATCTTTATTCAAGCATTTCATCTGCTTATATACTTGGCAAAAAAGAAGTTTTGCTTGAAAATGACCAGTTTATTCTTTTGTCGCATAACCAAAAGTTAATTAATATTGATATTAACCGGGTGAGCCTTGAATACAACCGCACAAAAATATATTGGCTGAACTGGACAAACCGTTCTAAAAAATATAAAATACATAACGCAATCATCACCCGCAGCATGTTGGTTTTAAAACTGATGTCGTTTCATCCAACCGGAGCTGTACTGGCGGCTTTAACAACCAGTATTCCTGAAACCATTGGAGAAGTGAGGAACTGGGATTATCGTTTCTGCTGGCTTCGCGATGCTTCCATGTCGATTGAAACACTGATGGATATGGGACATTACGGAGCAGCACGCCGGTTTTTGGTTTTCATTAAAGGTATTCTGAAATCGAAGCAGGACAAATTTCAGATTATGTATGGAATCAGAGGGGAGCGCATCCTTCATGAAGAAGAATTGTCGCATTTAAGCGGATACGAAAATTCGAAACCGGTGAGGATTGGCAACGCTGCCTATTTCCAGAAACAAAACGATGTGTATGGATACCTGATGAATGTAATTTATCAGTATTATAAATTCTTTCCCGGATCGCTCGACGAAATTGAAGTTATCTGGGAAGTGGTGCGTAACATCATCAGGACAATAATTGCTGAATGGGAAAATCCGGACAAGGGAATCTGGGAAATACGAAACTCCGACAAACATTTCGTTTTCTCGAAAGTGATGTGTTGGGTTACACTTGACCGGGGGATTAAAATTGCCCAATTGCTGAACCTGAAGGAATATGCGAAAACATGGAAAAAAGAGGCTGACCGGATTAAAAAGGACATACTGGAAAATGGATGGAACGAACAAATGCAAAGTTTTACACAAACTTACCATGAAAAAGATTTGGATGCCTCGCTTTTGCTGATGGAAGAATATGGTTTTATTTCGGGTACTGACAAACGTTACAGAAAAACGGTTCAGGCCATAAAAAAAGAGCTTTTTTACAAGGGATTGATGTACCGTTACCTGAATGCCGATGATTTTGGGCGTTTATCGTCATCCTTTACCATTTGCACCTTCTGGCTGATCCGTGCATTGTATGTAACCGGTGAAACCGAAGAAGCAAAGGAAATTTTCGACAGAATTGTAGGTTATTCCAACCACCTGGGATTATTCAGCGAGGATCTTGACTTTGAAACCAAAAGGCAACTGGGGAATTTTCCGCAGGCATACTCGCATCTGGCCCTGATAAATACTGCCACCTTGTTTTCAGAAGAACGGCATTTGTCAAAATTTATTCGTCCTTAACCAGTAAGTTATTTTTATGGTTCAGCCTTACCTTTGCAAAACAGTCGGGGTAATTGGCCTGAATAAAATCGATGACTTTCTCGCGGACTTCGGTGCGCAAATCCCAGTTTTTGGAAGCATCGCTGCTGCTTACCAAAATGCGCATTTCTTTATACATCTCGTTGGAATTGGTAATCTGAACATTGAAAACCCGGCCATCCCAATTCGGATTGTCTTTAAGTATTTTGGGCACAAAATCGCGTATCGGTTGCACCGGTAAGTCGTAACCGACATAAAAAAAGACTGTCCCCATAATATTTGCGCTCGTTCTGGTCCAATTCTGAAAGGGCTTTTCGAGGAAATAGTTAACGGGAAGCATCAACCGTCGCTCGTCCCAAATTTTTACTACCACGTAAGTGAGTGTAATTTCTTCAATCCTGCCCCATTCGCCTTCAACAATTACAACATCATCGAGCCTGATGGGCTGTGTAATTGCAATCTGAATACCAGCAAGGAACATCCCGATACTTTTTTGTGCTGCAAAACCAATAATAATCCCTGCAATACCAGCCGATGTAAGCAAACTTTTCC
>DATITY010000708.1:0-5753 GCA_035467235.1 Draconibacterium sp.
TTTTGTTCGGCTGTTTATCATTGAACAGTTTCACAAAAGAACAGCGTGATCTTCTTCAAAAAGAATCTAAAGAAATTGGCCTTTCACAGGCGTTGATAAAAAATTTCTCCGAAATTGGTTTTCCCACTTACCAGGACAGGACTTTCTGGAACAACCTTCCGGAAGGATTTAAAAAACAGTACATTGAAGAGGCTGAAAAATCAATGGATTACAACTGGCCCATTGTAAAAGCCACCGATTATCTTGAGATTATTCGTTCGGGTGACCGCCGGCAGGAAGTTTACGCAGCTCCGCGGGCAGCGTTAATAGCGTTAGTGATGGGCGAGTTAGCCGAAGGCAAAGGCCGGTTCATCGACCAGATAGTGAATGGCGTGTGGTATTACAGCGAGCAAACCTGGTGGGGTTGGTCTGCGCATCTTACGGCGCAAAAAGCACCGCACGGATTGCCCGATGCTGATGAACCGGTTATCGACCTTGGTGTTGGCGAAATCACGAATATCCTTTCGTGGACATGGTTTTTGTTTAAAGATGAATTTGATAAAATACATCCGCTCATTGCCAAAAGGTTGAAAAACGAAATCATGAAAAAAGCGGTTATACCGTATTATGAAAGGAACGATTTCTGGTGGCAGGGATTGGATGGAAGACGCACTGTAAATAACTGGAACCCATGGACCAATCACAACATGCTGACAGCCATTTTAATACTTGAAAATGATCAGGCAAAAAAAATCAAAGGTGTTGAGAAAGTGGTAAAATCACTCGACCAGTTTATCAATGTTTATCCGAATGATGGTGGTTGCGATGAAGGCCCGAGTTACTGGGGCAGGGCAGGGGCATCGCTTTACCAGTGCCTCGATTTACTGAAGCGCGCCACCAACGGCAAATTCGATGTGTACGAAAACCAGGTGGTTAAAAACATGGGTAACTATATTTACAAGGCTTACATAGAATATCCGTACTTTATCAATTTTGCTGATGCCGATGCTACAACCGGCGGTCGTCCACAAATTATTTACAGTTACGGGAAGGATATAAATGATCCAGTCATGCGGAAATTTGGCGCATTTCTGGCCAAAAAGCAGAATTGGGGTACTAAAGTACCGGAAGGAAAAGTGGACGAACAGATTATGCAATTGATGCACCTGAAGGAAATTGAACATGCCGAAGCTGAAAATGCATTGATCAGCGATTTTTGGTTACCGGAAACCCAGGTTGCCGGAGCCCGCGATAAAGCCGGAACATCAGCAGGTTTCTTTTTTGCTGCCAAAGGCGGGCACAATGCCGAAAGCCACAACCACAACGATTTGGGAAGCTGTGTTTTGTATTTCAACGGCAAACCCTGCCTGGTTGACATCGGCCGCGAAACATACACTGCCAAAACATTTAGCAGCAGTCGTTACGAAATCTGGACCATGCAAAGCCAATATCACAATGCACCCAAAATCAACGGGTTTGACCAGCATGAAGGTCGGGAATTTGAAGCAACCAATTCCACTTTTAATGCCGATTCAAAAAAGGCCGTTTTCTCAACCGATATTTTTAAAGCCTATCCCGAAGAAGCAGGAGTAAATAAATGGATTCGCTCTTACACGCTCGAACGTGGTAAACGGTTTTTAATTCAGGATAATTATAACCTGAAAGAAGTGGTAACTCCTTCAACCCTCAACTTTGTCACAAGTTGCAAAGTGATCGATAAAAGTGCAGGTGTTTTGGCTTTGGAGGGAGAGGGTTTCACATTAAATATGAATTATAATGCAAAAAATGTTACACCAAAAATTGAAGTTACCGAAATTACCGACAGTGGTTTAAAACGATACTGGAACACTATAACAAGGATTGTTTTCACAATTAATAATCAGAAAACAAGCGGTAAGAATGAGATTGTGATTACCGAAGCAAAGTGAAACGAAAGATCAAAAACTCATTAATAAAGAAGATATAGATTATAAAGAATATCTCGAATTTCTGAATGAATTGAGGGAAGAGATGTCAGCCAAAAGACTTAACAGCGAAGAACTGGATGAAATTTTAAGAGATAAAAATGACTAAAATATGGGGTTATCCGCGACTTTACCATCCGAATTCCATTGATTTGGCTGGTGAATGAACCAATAAAAAAGTAATTTTATCAGATTATAGATTTCGCTGCTGCTTAGGTTTTGGTAATTTCGTATAACCAATTTAACTTCATCCGCCAATTGACGGATCACTGCACTGTAGCTATTGAAAAGCGACAGAGTCGCGAAATATGGGTAGTAAAGATTGTGTAAAATGTAACTAAACTCCAGGGGAGCGGAAAACAACTTAAATGCATCAGGATTGAGATGCAGGATTTAATTGGACATTTATTATTAAAAAAAAATACACTTATGAAACAACGTAATTTTCTAACACCAATCGTCTTCCTTTTGATTGTTCTTGTAACAGGATGCAGCCAAGAACCCGCACCCGAAGGAATTCAAACTTCGGCTCAACTGAAACAACTTTTTGCCGACCCACCTTCAGAATATCGTAGCGCGCCGCTTTGGGACTGGAACGAACAGATTTCGGAAGAAGGAATCGATTTTCAGATGAAGGAATTTAAAAAAGCCGGAATTGGCGGTGTGTTTGTGCATCCGCGGCCGGGTTTGTTAACCGAATATCTTTCTGAAGATTGGTTTCACCTGTTCGATTACACCGTTCAGAAAGGGAAAGAGCTGGGCATGAAAGTCTGGATTTACGATGAGAATTCATACCCTTCGGGTTTTGCCGGAGGACATGTTCCGGCAGAAATGCCCGATTCGTATAAACACGGAACCGGATTAAGCATGGAAATTCAGCAGCAACTAAATGTTGTGGTTTCCGATACTTTGGCTGTTGTATTGAAAAAGACCGATACCGGATTTGAAAACATTACAGCAAAAGCCAGTCAGGAAAATGGAAGCCAGGGAACGTATTACATATTCAGGAAAACTTATCCCGAAAAGTCTCCCTGGTACGGAGGTTTTACATATGTCGATTTATTATATCCCGGTGTAACTGAAAAATTTATGGATGTTACGATGACCAAGGGTTACGAGAAAAATAGTGCAGATTTCGGACAAACTTTACCCGGTATTTTTACGGATGAACCCAATCTCGAGGCGGCAATGTCGCGCGGTACAATGCTCCGCTGGACGCCCGATTTGTGGGACGTTTTTCAGCAGCGATGGGGATACGATTTGAAAGTGAACCTGCCTTCGCTGGTTGAGGAAACCGGCAACTGGAAAAAAGTCCGTCACGATTTTTACGAGCTGATGGTTGAAATGTTTGTTGACCGCTGGGCAAAACCGTGGGGCAAATACTGCGACGAAAAAAACCTCGCGTGGACAGGCCATTACTGGGAACACGGCTGGCCCGAACCAACCGACGGAATGGATGAAGCTGCTTTTTATATCTGGCACCAGATGCCGGGTGTTGATATGCTTGGAAACCGGCTCGATACTGCCGGTTTGGGCGGACAATTCGGGAACGACCGCGCTGTGCGCGAGTTGCTCAGCGCTGCCAACCAGGCCGGAAGAACTCGCACTTTGAGCGAAACATACGGTGGCGGAGGCTGGGAAATGAATTTCGAAACACAAAAGCGACTTGTGGATTGGGAAGTGGTTTTAGGCGTCAATTTTGTAAATCAGCATCTTTCGTATTACTCGTTAAATGGGGTGCGGAAATTCGATTATCCGCCATCATTTTCGTATCACGAACCGTGGTGGGAACATTACAAACTGATGGGCGATTATATCGGCCGTATTTCGATGGCGATGTCTTCCGGACAGCAAATCAACACAACATTGGTATTTCAACCCAATACAACAGCGTGGATGTATTTCTCTCGGTTAGATAAAAATCCGGCCATCAACACGATTAGAAAAGGATTTAAAAACTTTGTCTATCAAATGGAACAGCATCACATTGAATACGATCTGGGTTCAGAAAGTGTGCTGAAAGAAATCGGAAGCGTTGAAGGGAAAACGTTTCGGGTGGGAAAACGCGATTATTCGCTGGTGGTTATTCCGACAGAAATGGAAAATATCGACCGGATAACATTTGAACTGTTGCAGAAATACCTCGAAAACGGGGGAAAAGTACTTTCGTTTAACCGCAACATCACATTGGTTGACGGGGCTGAATCAAACCTGGTAACTGAGCTGGCTGCCAAAAATCCTGAAAACTGGATAGTTGCCGAAAGCTTAAATGATGCAGCCGCAGTGAAATTGCTTGGCCGCGATGAATTTACCATGAACGACCAAACCAAAAACGGCATGTTGTACCATCAACGCAGGATTTTAGACGATGGACAATTGTTGTTTGTGGTTAATTCGCATACTTCTCAAAAAGCTGTTGCCGAAATTACTGTCGAAGGAAAATTTGTGACCAAACTGGATTTGGTTAAGGGTGAAATTTACAGCTACCCTGCTCAGGCAGAAGATGGAAAAGTTACATTTCAGGTTGAACTCGATCCGGTTGGAAGTGCCATGTTTACGATAACCAATAAAAAGACGGAAGAACCGGAATATGCGAAAGTTTCAGGAGCAGAAACTGTGGTTGAAAGTAGCGGAGCGGTTGCTGTTAAACGCGAATCGGACAATATTATGATGGTGAATTACCTCGACCTCAAAACGGCCAAATCGGATAAAAAGGATGTTTATTTTATGAATGCGCTGATTGGTTTGTTTGAAGAAAATGGCGTTGCAATGGGCAATCCTTGGCAGCATAAAATTCAGTACAAAAAAACCTGGCTCGAAATGGACACATTGTTCAAAGACAATTCATGGTTTGAAGCCAGTTATCATTTTAATATCAATTCCAGCCTGGATGCAACTGCAATGAAATCAATCCGCGCGGTTGTTGAACGTCCTGAATTGTGGAAGGTGAGTATAAACGGAAACGAAGTTTCAAAAAATGAAGGTAAATACTGGATTGAAAAAAGTTTTCCGGAGTTTGCGGTGGGCGAATATTTGAAACAGGGCAAAAACACACTGACAATAAAAGCCCCACGAATGCACATTCTGGCCGAAGTAATGCCAGTTTATTTGTTGGGCGATTTTCTTGTAAAACCTGCCAAACAAGGATTTGAGATAACAGATGGGGCAATTGAAACTTTGGGTTCGTGGCGTGAAGCAGGATTGCCATTCTATTCGCATAAAGTGGCGTATTCTGAAAATTTCAGCATTTCAAAAGCCGACGGAACTTCGTTTAAAGTCAAACTGAACCAGTGGAATGGCTCAGTTGCCGAAGTGCTTGTAAACGGACAATCGGCCGGATTAATTGCCTGGCAACCCAATGAACTGGATGTAACTTCGTTGTTGAAAGAAGGTGAAAATGAAATTACGGTAAAAGTCACCGGCAGCCTGAAAAACACTTTTGGATTTTTCTACCAGGATAACAATAACTGGATTTTTGGCCCGCACTCGTGGAATTACGCTCCCGAAAAAGCACCGGCAGGTTCGGAGTATTTTCTGATGGATTATGGTTTAATGGAACCGTTCCAGTTGATTCGGATATATTAAACTGCCTCATTTTTAAGTGCAAAGGAACCGTTCTTTCAAAAAAGAGAACGGTTCCCTTGTATTGAAAACACATTATAACATTTTAATTGTTATCACTTTCTGAGAATCATTTTCTTCGTTTCAATTAAACCACCTGTATTAAGCTGGTAAAAATAAACTCCACCCGGAAGATTCCCGGCATGCCAGATTACTTCGAAAGTTCCGGCAGGTTTTTCTTCGTTTACT
>DATITY010000709.1:0-3540 GCA_035467235.1 Draconibacterium sp.
ACCGTCAGTCCCGTCTGGCAATACCACTACAAATTGGGAATTGGAAATGCGGTGTTTGCCCGCAACGACACAGTTTGATACTTCTATATTTGCGGTTTCTAACAAAGAATGGGACATTGATACGTTGGCCTTTACTTTCAATTCAACTTTGTGTCGGTTTGAGTTGCGAATGAGTATTCCGTTGTTTCAGGGGGTTCCGACAAATCTAAATATTTATTGCGGAATTAATCAAGCATCAGGTAATTGGCCAATTATTGAAAACGGAATAGCCGGAGTTTATCTTCCTTACGATACCACACCTTATTTTACTTTCACAGGTTTGCAAGGAACAATATTAAGCCATTCGGACATCATAACAACAACCAAGAACGGTAATACAATTACAATGCAGTTTTCTGATTCTGCAAGATGCACTACAATTATGGATGGGTACAACGCGTTAATGGCAACCGGATTTGGCACAAATTGGATTAATGACGATACGAGTTACAAATATTACAGACAAATCTTATTTACTTTATACTATGCACCTGTTAACTGCGGGGACGGGCAAACATACAGGAATTTAAACATATTAAAATCATGGCCGGTTGTAAAAACGGATGCAAATACGATAACAATAACAACAAGCGCAGTTACAAATAACTGCATAGATTATCCTGTTTGCAATAAGCTAAAAACACAACAGGTTAATAATATCGTTATTAGTTGTACAGCTACTCATAATTTGGCAGATTTCACGGAAACAACAAAGTGTTCATTAAGCAATTTCTTGGGGCAAGGGCAAAGTATTGAAACGGAATCGAAAGTACCAACGGTTGAATCTTCTGGAAGCCGCAGTTATTTTTGTTGGTGGAAAAATACCATACCTTATTCATCAAACGGATGGTGTAATCAATCGAACAATTATGCACTATGGACACATTACAATTTGAAAATAAAAATTACAGCCACACGAAATCCTGACGGAACGTGGATACAAGACCCCTTAGAGAACTTTGAAATCTACGAATTGATTAATCCATCAACCGAATGTGTAGATTATGCCTACCAACTATTAGTTTATAAAAAATTAAACGGAGTTGTTACAGTTAAAAAATATTGGAGAGAATAAAAAATTAATAAAATGGCTTGCGGTTGTGAGGACATAGAACGAGATAAAGAAATAATTGCACACTACGAAAAAAAGAAAGCGATGGAAAACGAAAATACAATAAGGGTTCATACATGGAATGGCAGGTTATGCGATTTCGTGCATTTCGGAATCATGGAAGAAGATATAGAAACTATCAGAAGGATTGGGGATGATACGTGGGTAGCCACAATAGTACAAAGTAAAATCCAAAAGTAAAAAGAGCGGGTTTTCAGACCTTCCCCATTTGCCTCGCTTTCATTTCTTCTATTCACGCCCGCCTGTACGAAAAAGTCGGGCAAGCATTATAGCATTCCTGTATTCATTCATTGTTTTTTCTGTCCTTTCAAACCGCAGCGCGCTTCACTAAACTTGTGCAGGCAATTTCTAATTTCTAATTTATAATTTACAATTGAATCATGGCCACATACGACAAATGTATTCACAACCTGCCAGCCTACCAGGAAGGTAACGAAGCTGATTTTGAATTTGACCTTGACGCTAATTTCCCACTCAATGAAGTTAGCGATATTTCATTTCAGGTCCGTAACGCAAAAGGCCGGTTAATCATACCCGAAAAGACACTTCTCACAAATACGCTTACCCTTACCGGAAGAACCGTCATAATTCCTTTTTCAGCAGAAGAAATGAAAGGAAACGCCGACAAACATCAATACGAAATCGACTTTCTTAACATCGCCGGTAAACCATTTGCAACCATTGGAGGCGCTTTCCCCATTAACGCAGAAACCAATACCAAATGACTATTTTAAAGATAACACCACATCCAAAGGTAACATTGCAAATCAATGTCAGGCCGCGCATTACATTCGGCCTGACAGAAAACGGAACTGCCATTGGCCCTCCCGGAAAATCTGCTTATGAGATTTGGCTGGAAGAAGGAAATACAGGCACCGAACAGGATTTTCTGGATAGCTTGAAAGGCACTGCCGGAACTGTTTTCGAAGGTGCAAAATCAAGCGCTGTCGATGCAGGTAGTTTTGGCGATATTTCTGTCACCGACGATTATACCTATTTCTGTGTTAAAACTGGATCTGCCGGTAACGCCATCTGGAAAAAATCAATTATGTTTTTAACTTAAAATATTTATCATGACAAAAAAAATCAACAACATCCGCGAGCAAAAACTCGAAGTACAAAAGAAAATCGCAGAACTCGAACAACTGGAGCAGGAAGCTCAAAAAGAGGAAATCAACATCATCGAAACCGCTGAAAAAAATATCAATGATATTGCCAGTTTAAACGGCCTGTTTTGCGGAGTAATCCTCAACCATGCCGATTTAATTGCAGTCCTTGACATAGCACTTAAAACCGGCGAAAGTGTAAAAATTCCTTTCCGACTTTACTTTAACGAATAATAATTTATAAAATGGCACAATTCGATTTATTATTTACACAAAACGTAGCGGCAGCAGGAATTGAGTTTTCTGAGAAATACGTGAATGTTCCGAAAGGAGCATTGGTTTCAGGAGCAGCCGATGGTTCTCCATTGGTATTGGCCGCAGGTACAAACGGACACCAATTAATTCGTGATGATGCAGAAGCTACCGGATTGAAGTGGGTAGCTATTACTGGTGGTCACACACAGGGAACGGATATCGGTACAACTTCCACAGTTTTCGAACTGGATTCTGATGGGTTCAAAATTGAACTTACCGCTGAAAGTGCAGCAAAAATGGGTGTTAAAGTTGACGGAGGTGCTACCTACGCTGACTTGCAAGCCAAAGACGCAACTTTTAACAAAGTTACCGTTGGTTCAGCTTCGCCTTCTGGAGCCTATGAACTTACCCATAAAACTTACGTTGATGGATTGTTTGCCGCCAACGATGCAATGCTTTTCAAAGGCACCATCGGTACTGCCGGTACTCACACCATCGCAGCTTTCAACGCACTTACCACCTACAACGCAGGCTGGACATACCGCGTAATTGAGGCAGGTACTATCCGCGGAAATGTTTGCCAGATTGGTGATTTGGTGATGGTATTGGTTGACCGTACTGGTTCAGGAAACGTGGATGCTGACTTCACCGCCGTTCAGACTAACATTGATGGTGCAGTTGTTGGACCAGCTTCAACAACCGACAGCTATGTAGCTTTATTTGACGGTACTTCCGGTAAATTGCTAAAAGCAGGAACCGGAGCTTTGGGTACTGCCGCCTATACAGCTTCAACAGCTTACGCTACTTCTGCCCAGGGAACACTGGCAACCAACGCAATCCCTAAAGGAACGATTACAGCCGCCGACCAGATTGTATATGGCACCGCAGCATCAACACCCGCAGCTCTTTCAGTTGGAGCTTCAACGTTTGTTGGCCGCAAAGCAACCGGAAACATTGCCGCCATGTCAGTGGCCGAAGCTTCCACCTTGTTGGGCCTGGGAACAATGG
>DATITY010000710.1:0-8071 GCA_035467235.1 Draconibacterium sp.
TCGATGTGGCTGCATCGTGTAACGTCCTGTTCAATAATTGGTCCTGCATCCAAATCTGAAGTTACATAATGGCTTGTTGCACCAATAATTTTTACACCACGTTCAAGGGCTGCATGATAAGGTTTCGCACCGGCAAATGCGGGCAAAAAGGAATGATGGATGTTTATTAATTTATTGGGAAAATATTTTACAAAATCGGCCGACAGGATTTGCATGTAACGGGCAAGAACAACAAAATCAATTTTCTGTTCCTTTAAAAGTTCTATTTCAGTTTTTTCCTGTTCTTCTTTGTTTTCGGCAGTAACCGGGAAATGATAAAAATCAATTCCAAAACGCTCTGCCACCGGTTTTAAGTCGAGATGATTACTAATAATTAATGGTATTTCCACATCCCATTCGCCTGCTGTGTAACGTGCAAGAATATCGAACAAACAGTGAGGCATTTTTGAAACGAACAGCGCCATTCGGGGAATGTCGTCGGTAAAATAGAGTTTCCAGTTCATTTCAAGCGAACGGGCAATCAAAGTGTCGAAATATTCACCAATTTTTTCATGTGGAATTGCAAAACCATCCAACTCCCATTCAACCCGCATGAAAAAAATCTCCTCTTTCCTGTCAACATACTGGTCGAGATAAATAATATTCCCTTTGTTTTTGTTGAGAAATTCGGTAACAGTCGCCAGAATCCCTTGTTTATCAGGACAGTGAATCAGCAGGATTGCCGTGTTTTTCTTTTCGCGAAGTGGTTTTATGGTTTTCATAGTTTTCCTTTTGTCGTAGGTAATTCAAAATTAAAAACATCTCTTTTAATTGCCATTTTAATTGCTTTTGCAAGCGCTTTAAAAATAGCTTCAATTTTATGATGTTCGTTAGTTCCCTCTGCTTTAATATTCAGGTTGCACAAAGCAGCATCTGAAAACGATTTGAAAAAGTGCATGAACATTTCGGTTGGCATGTCGCCTACTTTTTCGCGTTTAAATTCTGCATCCCAAACCAACCACGGACGGCCACCAAAATCGATAGCTGCAAGTGCAAGACAATCGTCCATTGGCAGGCAAAAACCATATCGTTCCATACCGGTTTTTTTACCGACTGCAATTCTGAAAGCTTCGCCCAAAGCTAAGCCGGTATCTTCAATGGTGTGGTGTTCGTCAACTTCCAAATCTCCTTTTACCTCAATTTTCAAATCAACTCCCGAATGACGGCCAATCTGGTTAAGCATGTGATCGAAAAAATGTAAACCGGTTGAAATTTCGCAAATCCCTGATCCGTCGAGGTTTAATTGAACAGAAATACTGGTTTCTTTTGTAGTTCGCACCACTTCTGCCTTTCTTTCGGGCGAAGCCACACATGCATAAATATCGTCCCAATCATCGGAAACAAGAACGCAATGATTATCCAATCCCTGTTTTTCCATCTGTTCAACCAAATCACCATTATTAATTAATATCCCTTTGGCGCCAATATTTTTAGCGAGTTGAATATCGGTTAACCGATCGCCAATAACATAAGAATTGGCCAAATCATAATCGCCATTCAAATATGTAGTTAGCATTGCAGTACCGGGTTTTCGGGTTGGCAGATTTTCGTGCGGGAAACTGCGATCGATTAAAATATCATCAAAAGTAACGCCTTCATTTTCAAAAGCCCGCAGCACTTTATTGTGAACTGGCCAAAATGTATCTTCAGGATATGAAGCCGTTCCCAGCCCGTCCTGATTAGTAACCATCACCAGTTCATAATCAAGGTTTTTCTGAATCAAATACATATTCCTGAAAACCTTTGGAAGGAATTCGAGTTTTTCCAGTGAATCGATTTGCTCGTCTTCCGGTTCGTAAATCAGTGTACCGTCACGGTCAATAAATAGTGCTTTTTTCTTCATACAGAAAATTAGTTGTTACAGTTAAATATATTCTTTCAAAGCCTGCAATAACAGATTATCTTCTTCCATGGTGCCAATTGTTATGCGCAAACTGTTGTCGCACAAATGTATTTTCGATCGGTCGCGAACTATAATACCGTTCTCAACCAGGTAGTTATATATACTTCGTGCATTTGTCATTTCAACTAAAAGAAAGTTGGCATCTGAAGGATGTATTTTGGTTACAAAAGGAAGTTTAGCCAGGTATTTTGCCATTTTACCGCGTTCCTCAATCAGCATTTTTATCCAGGTATCAACCTGTTCTTTGTTTTCAAGTAATTCAAGTGCTTTTTGTTGTGTTAAAATGTTCAGGTTGTACGGGTATTTTATTTTATTCAGCACCTGAATTATTTCTCTGGCTGCAAAAGCCATTCCCAGCCTGATTCCTGCCATTCCCCACGCTTTTGAAAAGGTCTGTAAAATAACCAGGTTCGGATATTTATCAAGTTCAGGGAGAAACGATTTACCCGTGGCAAAATCTATGTACGCCTCATCAATAATTACAATTCCGGCGAAATGTTGAATAATTTCAAGCATCGCGTCCCTGTTGAGACTGTTTCCGCTGGGATTGTTTGGTGAGCACAGAAATATCAGCTTGGTATTATTGTTAACAGCTTCCAGTACTTTTGAAGGTTCCAGTTCGAATTCTGCTGTTAACGAAACTTTAATGACCTCAATATTATTTGTATCGGCTGCCACCTGGTACATTCCGTAAGTTGGATTGATTGTGACAATGTTGTCAATTCCCGGTTCACAAAAAGCGCGTATGATTAAATCAATGGGTTCATCGCTTCCGTTACCCAGAAAAATCTGGTTGGCAGGAATATTTTTTAGTGCTGATATTTTTTGTTTTAATTCTTTTTGAAGCGGATCGGGATAACGGTTGTATGGTTCGTTAAACGGATTTTCGTTGGCATCGAGAAAAACCATCGCGTCGCCGGTATATTCATCGCGTGCTGATGAATAGGGTTTCATGTTTTGAATATTTTTTCGAAGCAGGTTATTGATGTTCATAATTGTTTTAATCGCAAAGTTACCGCATTTTTGTGTGCTTCCAATTCTTCGGCAGCAGCCATTATTTCGATTGCCGGACCTATATTTTTAAGTCCTTCTTTTGAAATTTCCTGAAAGGTAATTTTTTTTAAAAAACTGTCGAGATTTACACCGCTGTAAGATCTAGCCCAACCGTTTGTTGGAAGGGTGTGATTGGTTCCGGAAGCATAATCACCCGCACTTTCGGGAGTATTTTCTCCTAAAAAGACCGAACCTGCATTCACAATTTTATCTATATAATCAGAATAATTTTTTGTGCTGATAATTAAATGTTCCGGTGCATATTCGTTTATCAGTTCAATCTGATCTTCGAGATTTTCCATTACAATTAAAATGCTGTTTTCGAGCGCTTTTGCAGCTGTTTTTCCCCTCGGTAGATTTTTTATTTGAAGTTCAATTTCGGTCAATACATTTTCAACAACTTCCTGTTTATTGGCAACCAAAACCACCTGGCTATCGACGCCGTGTTCTGCCTGCGAAAGGAGATCGGAAGCAACAAATGCAGCATTCGAAGTTTCATCGGCAACTACAAGAACTTCCGACGGACCTGCCGGCATATCGATTGAAACATCGTTCATACTTACCAATTGTTTGGCAGCAACAACATACTGGTTGCCCGGGCCAAAAATTTTGTAAGTTTTCGGAATAGTCTGCGTTCCAAATGCCATGGCACCAATTGCCTGTACACCGCCAAGTTTGTAAATTTGGGTAACTCCCGAAACTTTTGCAGCATATAAAATTGCCTGTTGAATTTTACCTTCTTTGTTGGGAGGCGAACACAATACAATTTCTTTGCAACCTGCAATTTGTGCCGGAATTGCAAGCATTAATACCGTTGAAAACAGTGGTGCAGTTCCACCGGGAATATACAAACCAACTTTTTCGATTGGAACAGGTTTTTGCCAGCAAACAACACCCGGAGTTGTCTCGATTTTTTTGATTTGAGTGATTTGAGCCGCATGAAAAGACTGTATATTTTTTGAAGCCAGATTAATACCTACTTTTAACTTTTCATCGATTCGCTGCTCTGCTTCATTCAATTCTTCATCGGAAACTAAAAATGAATCAAGTTTTACACCGTCGAATTGCAAAGTATATTTCCGTAAAGCATCATCACCATTTACTTTTATTTCATTTAAAATGGCCTGCACTTTCCCAAATAAATCAGAAACTTCAAAAACCGGGCGTTTCAGAATTTCAGGCCATGAATCTTGCGGCGGATTAATATATGTTTTCATTTTTTATAGATGTAAGATTATTTGTATCAGGTATCAAGACAGAAAGCTCAAATATTAGTTGATAATCTTCTTCAATCCTGATACTTGATACTTTCTTATTAAAAGATCATTTTCTCAATCGGAATTACCAAAATTCCTTCGGCACCCGCCTTTTTCAGTTTGCCAATTACCACCCAAAAATCATTTTCTTCAATTACCGAATGCATCGAACTCCAGCCTTCTTCTGCAAGCGGCACAACTGTCGGACTTTTCATCCCGGGCAATAAAGCTGCAATTTCCTGAATTTTATGGTTGGGTGCATTCAGCAAAATATACTTTTTCCCTTTGGCGCGCTGAACCGATTCCATCCTGAAAATAAATTCATTTAGAGTATCCAGCTTTTCGGGCGATAAATTCGGATTGGCAATTAACAGCGCTTCCGATTTCAGCACTACTTCAACCTCTTTTAAACGATTGCTAATCAGTGTAGAACCTGAGCTCACAATGTCGAAAATGGCATCGGCTAAACCAATTCCCGGTGCAATTTCAACCGAGCCGGTAATAACATGAACATCGGAACTGATATTATTTTCAGTTAAAAACTTTTTCAGAATGGCAGGGTAGGAGGTAGCTATTTTTTTGCCGTTAAAAAAATCAAGCCCTGTGTATTCGAGAGATTTTGGAATTGCCAGTGAAAGTCGGCATTTGCTGAACCCAAGCCGTTTTGCAATCACCACATTTTCTCCTTTTTCGAGCATTTCGTTTTCGCCAACAATTCCAATATCGGCAACTCCGTCGGCTACTGTTTGCGGAATATCGTCATCGCGCAAAAACAATGCGTCCATTGGAAAATTTTTTGATTCGGCAACCAGTGTGCGCCTTCCAATCGTCAGGTCAATTCCCGCTTCCTGAATCAAGTGCATCGATTCTTCATTTAATCTTCCCTTGGTTTGAATCGCAATTTTAAGTCTGTTCATTTTATACTTTTTTATTTTTGTCATTTCGAAGGACGAATGACTGAGAAATCATTCTCCATTTTTTATGACGTTTAATACTGCTTTTTCAACAAAAAAGGCCTACCTCGCAGGTAAGCCTTTCACTGAATTATATTTTCAAATTAAACAAAACAATTACAGCCTACCTTTCGATTGGAATTTACCATGATGGCCGTGATGTATTTGTTCAAATTTCATTTTTATATTTTTAGTGCTGCAATAATACTTATAAAATTGATTTTGGCAATGTCATTCACTATTAAATTAATATTATTACAAAAATTTTAAACTTAAAACAGATGAACAAATCAATTTCAATTTTCCTTTTAATCTTCCTTTTCTCTATTTCATTATTTGCTCAAAAGGCAGGAAATGAAAAGCTTTTTAAAGATTAGTACATCAAAAAAACCATGACAAAAGCATTGGACTGGCAGCTAAAGAATCCAAAACATGAATTGTACGACTGGACCAACGGTGCATTTTATGCCGGCGTTTTTGCCGCTTATGAAACCACTGGTTCAAAAAAAATCTGGAACGCCATGTACGAAATGGGTGAGGCAACACAATGGAAACCGGGACCTCGGTTACATCATGCCGACGACCATGTTATTTGTCAGACATATATTGACATGTACCGTGTTTCGGGTGAAAAGAAAATGATTCAACCGTTTATAGAAACAATGGATAAATTTATGGTAACTCCATACGAAACCGGCGAAATCAGTCCTGTTACCTGGTGGTGGTGCGATGCCCTTTTTATGGGACCTGCAGCTTTCGTAAAACTGGGAATTACATTAAAAGACAACAAATACCTCGAATTAAACGATAAACTTTTTAAGGAATGTTACGATTTGTTATATGATAAAGAAGAGCATTTGTATGCCCGCGATATGAAATACAAATGGAACGAATCTGGAATAACCGTAATTAAAGAAGCCAACGGAAAAAAAATATTCTGGTCGCGCGGAAATGGCTGGGTGATGGGTGGCCTGGTTCGCACAATTTCGGAGTTGCCAAAAGATTATCCAACCCGCGATTTTTATATTCAGAATTACAAGGAGATGGCTGAAAAAATAATTACACTTCAACAGGCTGATGGTTTGTGGCGGGCAAGTTTATTGGATCCTGCTTCATATCCCGGTGGTGAGGCCAGTGGATCGGGATTTTATATTTATGCCCTTGCCTGGGGAATAAACAATGGAATTTTAGACAAAGCCAAATATTTGCCGGTTGTTGAAAAAGGTTGGGTTGGATTAAACGGTTTGATTCAGCCAGACGGCCATGTTGGCTGGTGCCAACCCATAGGTGCCGATCCAAAGAAAAATTTTAACGCCGAAAGCTGGGAAGTGTATGGAACAGGTGCGTTTTTACTTGCAGGAAGTGAAGTGATAAAACTGGAAATTAGTTTGATTTGAAGATATATGATTGGATTTGTAAAATCCATTGCCAATAAAAAAGCCCCGGAAACGGGGCTTTTTTGATTTTCAACTTTTTGACTCTGGTCTTGTCAAAATATATTTTTACAAACAGCTTTACTTCTGTTTTTCTGCCGTTAATTTCATTTCTCCTTCCGGAGTATTAACTGTACCGGTCATTTTGGTTCCTTCGATTTTGGCTTTTACGCTAACATATTCGTAGTCAACATATAAACCGCATTTTAAAACACCACCTTCTTCCATTTTTACATCTTTCATGTCGATTTTATAACCATCGGCAAATTTAACTTCGCCAACCAGTTTGCCATCTTTTTCAGAAAAAACCAAAGTGCCTTTTTCGTATCCGTAAGGCGCCGATGGAACTTCGTATTTCCAATTTCCAACAACATCTTTTGATGCCTGCGAAACAACTGCATTTGCGCTGCCGATAACGACTGCAAACAGAAAAGTAAGAATCATTAATTTTTTCATTTCGATATAATTTTAAATGTTTAAGGGGGCGAATTTGAATCAGAATATTTTACTTTCCAAAATCTGGGGGTAAAAAGGTTTATTATGGGATGAATGAAATATGCTCAGGTTAAAAAGCTCAAAAACGGGGCTGAATATTTTTCTGAAACAGGAATTGGTCTATCGAAATGTTTGATTTTGATATTAAGTTTTTTTCCTTCCTTTTGCATAAAATCAACATTTGCAATATTTACCATATACGAACGGTGACATCTGACAATGTGATTTTCTTTCAGCATTTCTTCCATGTTTTTGAGGGTATTACGCAAAAGTTTACGCTGAACTTTATTTTCGAGAATATAGAAAACCGATACGTAATTATCTGTCGATTCAAGTAAGAGCAAATCTTTTGGTAATACCGAAAATTTGATTTTGCCGTTTTCATCTTTAAAAATAATAAGTCGTTTTTCGGCTGGTTTGTTTGCGTTCGACTTCAGCGATTCAATTTCGGCCCGCTGATTTTTATAGTAAACAATCAGAATGGCAAACGAGTAGGGGAGCCAGATACTCATCAAAGTATATTTCAATGAGAATACCAAATCGTTACTGAAATTTCCGATTGGATTACCATACAAAAAAATATAAACCAGGTTAATAAGCGCTATTTCGATGATTAGCCAGAGCAGGTAACTTTTTATTTTGAATTCATGAATTTTAAAAATTCTGCGCAATGGAAACTGAGTGAAAAGAAAAACGATGGCAATTACAAACCCGTAACTCGATAAGCGCAGGAATTTGATGATTCCTGAATCAGAATACCAGCGCGCGATGTTAAAAGGTTCAAATACGTTAAGAAAGATAACACTGAAAACCAGTACAACAAAAATCAGCAGGAAACGATCTTCCTTTTTATCGAGCACATTAAAACTATTATTTAAAAAAGTTTTGTTCATTTCCTCACGATTAATCAAAACAGGGCTCGGTTATTTCTCCGCTATT
>DATITY010000711.1:0-8324 GCA_035467235.1 Draconibacterium sp.
AGTTCTGTCCCATGAATTATTATACTGCCTGGATTATTATCGAAAATATTGAAAGTTTTAATTTCAACTCCATTTAAATTATGAATGTATATTAATGCGCTCTTAACATTATTTGGAATACTGTATTTAATTTCTGTATCACTGGTGAATGGATTCGGTATATTTTGGAATAAAACGGCTTTTTTTATATTGTTATTTTGGACTAAATCAGATATAATTGAACCACTTTTTAAAATAGAATCTTTGTTCTCACAACAATTTTTCAATTCAACTATCTTACTTTCTTGTGTGCTTATGATTTCCTGGATTGTTTCAATCTGAGTTTGTTGCTCTTTTATGGCTTCTATTAATATTGGAATTAATGCCGAGTATGATATTGCCTTTGTTGAATCATGCATTGTTTTAACTGCATCTGGTATTATTTTTTCTACTTCCTGAGCAATCAAACCATATTCTGTGGGCTCAATTTTTTGTTCAATTAACATATCAGAATGACCAGATGATGGCAATAATTCACCATCTGTTGGAATACTTGATGTAACTTTATATTTTCGATTGTATGTTACACCGCGTAACTTTTTTATTTTATCCAAAGAAAAACTAATATTATTGATATTTGTTTTAAGTATTGAATCTGAGGCTATTAAATAACCGTTGCGTGTCCAAACGTTACCATTACCTAATACATAAAAAACATCACCACCATAATAGGTATTTGCTAAATGGTAGGCACAAGTGTATTGGTAGTGAACCTGAGTCCAATTTGCTCTACTCCAATTTCCATCGTAAGAATCTACAAAAAGACTTCCATTGCTATTAACTGTTACTTGTGAGAATGAGGCATTTATATATATTAATAAAATGCTAGTTAAGAATAAAATTTTTATTAATGATTTCATGTTTTATTGGTATTTAAAGTTGTAAATTGAAATTATTATTTAATCTGGACATGTATTACAGTGAGTGATTAATTTAAGGGTACTTCCCAAAGGCACTGTAAATTCTCCGTTTAATTTGATATAGTCAGTCGCTCTTAAAATAATGTTTTGATTGCTTGGGACAGTTGAATTTGTCAACGAATAGTATTTCTGTACTTTATAGTCATGATTGACAAAATCGAAATTACTCTGTGTTATTCCATTCAAACAATCGGTTTTTAATCGGTAATATTTAAAATTTTTATATTTCCAGTAAGCTGGAAATAATGTAGAGGGTGTGGGTTTACCTCCTGCAGCATCAATTTGAAAGGTTAGAAACAATGCCATAGGCTCAGTTGGAACATATTTGGAATCATCAATTATATACTTTTCAACCCCATTAACTAGCACCTTAACCTTGTTGGGTTCCCAGATTAAAGCAAGTTTGTTAAAGCTTGCAGAAAAATCTATTGGTAAAGTAAGTTCAGTTCCGTTAGCATCAGTGCAACATTCAGAAATCGTATTATGGGAACCAAAATTAAATTTATTTCCATCCAGGCTATTATTTCCGTTAGGTTCAAAAATATCAATTTCATACCAAATTCTTGTTATAGTATCAGTATTTACATCATAGCATCCGGGATCAATTCCTTTAATGCATTGTCCACCTCCAGAATGCATCCAAAATCCTCCCCAATAACCTTTACTTTTTGTTGGCATTTGTGTTAAAATTTCATAATACCCATATGAAAAAAGCTTTTTATTTACAGTTCCAATTCCTCCAGAAATATAGGAAGTATCATTTCCATTAATTATCCTTTCGCATTTTAAAGTTAATGTGTTATTGGAAGTCGTGACATTGTTCGCATTGTAAGTTTCTAATCCCCATGTATTATTTGGAGTGCTATTCCATAGTGCAGAATTAAAAGAATTAAAATTGTCTTCTGTTTCAAGAATGTAATGTCTTGGGTCTTCGCTTGGTATTTGCGAGCTAACAATATTAAATGATTTTAGAAATATTATCAATGCCCATATTTTGTTTCGCCATTTTGTATTCATTTAATTATTGTTTTTTGAAATTATTTTTAAAATATTTAGTGCATATATACGGTGGTCCTTTTTTCATAGTCTTGCCCATAACGTTTTTAATATCCCGAAGTTATTACACTTTTTCATAATTTTCCTTTCATCAATTTTGATGTTTTCAGCATCCCTGCGCACCCGCTTTCAATTTCGTGCCTACGATTTCAGAATTTCGTAGTTACGAAATTTAAAACGATCGTGATCGTTTTAAAAACAGACACGATCGTTTTAAAAACAGACGTGATCGTTTTAAAAACAGTCCCGATCGTTTTTTAAAAGCAACGGGATGTTTTTAGAGGCGTGTTAAAATGCTGTTTACGAGACCTTTTCGTAAGTCATGTTTTGGAGCAGATTTTTCAGCTCCGCGCCAGGTACAAACACAATGCGGGCGCCTTTTACCGACCGGGAGTTAACATCATCGGCGGTTTCCTCGCCATTGCTGGAAATGTTTACGCGCAGGCTGCCCAGCTCGGCCAACCGTACGATTTGTCCATCGGCCAGCGACATTTTCATCACATCGACCATGGCGTACAACACCGCGCGGATGTCGGCGCCGCTTACCGTGCTCATCATTTCGATACTTTTGGTCAGTTTATTCAACGTCAGTTCGCCCGAGGTCTGCGCACTTGCATAAAACTTTTTAACACTTTCCGGTTCGCCGGGCCTGCCTCTTTCAATCAATATTTGCAGAAATTAACTCTGTTGATGCATCTTACTCATTTGCTTCGTTTAACGCCTGAAGTTCAATTTCTACGGATATTCTAAAGTCAGTTTTTCTTATCTTTCCAAGTATGGGTTTAATAGAAGGTATTATCCCCATGAGTTTGGATTTAATAATAACACCAATTGTACCTGTATAAGACAAATTGAGTTTTTCAGCTATTCTTCTTGCTTTATAATCATCTAAAATCAATGTGCTATCAGGTGTTTCCAGTGCTAAGGTAATTGCACTTGACTCCCCCTTGTCAATATGCATTTCTAAAAGTTGTTGCCGGTATTTATCAGTAACATTTCTAATATCAATCCAATCGGGAAGTTTTTCTCCGTATTCATTTGCAATCTCCGCTGTGGTTGTAATTTGCCCGTAAACTTTATGCAACAGATCAAGTTCTCCAATTTTGGAAAGAAGAATAAAACAACTGGTATCAGCTATGATAATTCTATGCATTTGCTACATCTTTCGCGATATCAGAGGCTGGATAATTAAATAAGGAAACATTATATTTCCCCAGTAACTCTGCAAATGTGCGTTTAGATAAGTTTGCCAACTCAGCGGCTTGTCCCAGTGATAATTTTCCTTGTTCATAAAGTCTTGAAGCAAGTATCATCGCAAGATCGTTGTTGTCAAAGTCTAATGTATCTGGAATATTGATTGTCAGTGTTTTCATAATTCAAAGATATAAAATTTTCAAAAATCATAATATCTTTTTTCTTAATCGTAAAATATGCCGCTTGAGTATTTACACCCTGTAAGAAAATGTTCATACTTTTGTAAACCCTCTTAAAATAGGATTGAACTATAAAATTATGTCTATGAAAATTGTATTGATATTGCTTTTGTTTTTTCCAGCGCTGGTTTTTGCTCAAATCAACCAAACCGATTCAAACGGTTTGCGACAGGGATTTTGGCAAAAGCAGCAACCCAACGGAAGGTTAATGTACGAGGGGAATTTTAAAGATGGAAAACCGGTGGGCGAGTGGAAACGTTATCATCCCGGCGGACAGGTAAAGGCAATCATTAAATATCACACAGATTCAGATTCCGCATTTACCCAGCTTTTCGATGAGTGGGGAAAAAAAGTGGCCGAAGGAATTTATTTTAATGAAAAGAAAGCCGGTTTGTGGGTTTATTTTTCGGAAGGCAGAAAGGTTGCCGATGAACATTTTGCGGAGGGAGAAAAGCACGGTAAATCGCGGAAATATTACGAAACAGGAGAAGTTTGGGAAGAAACCGACTGGGTTCACGGGAAACAGGAGGGAAGTTACCGGGTTTTTTTTAAAAACGGAGAGCCTTTTTTTCAGTGTAAAATGAGCAACAATCAACGAAACGGGTTGTGTCTTACTTATTTTCAGAATGGGCGTGTTGAACTGGAAGCAAATTATAAAAGCGGATTGCGCCACGGTGAATGGAAATATTTTAACGATCAGGGCAACTTCCAATATTCGCTGCTTTACAACGATGGCAAAATTCTTAATCCGAATGTGCGCGACAGCATCAGCAACCTGCAGTTAAAAAACATGGAAAATGGCAAAGACTCAATTGCCGATCCGGAAAAATACATGCAAGATCCTTCAGAGTACATGATGAAAATGAATATTTACAAGTAAAAATTATTGAATTTGGTTAATTTGGCTTCGGTTTTTATGTTATTAGAATCCTTTTGGAAATGAAAAAGTGGTTATTCATTTTTTGTGCAGTTTATTTTATCCTTAATTCATCTATCGCAGAAGCACAGGAATATTTCTGGGTTGGATTCTCTGATAAAAACAATACGCAGTATTCGCTTTCAACACCCGAAGATTATCTGTCAGATCGGGCTATTCAACGCCGTGAAAAACAAAATATCGCCATCGACTCACTCGATTTACCGGTAAATCAGGATTATATTAATGAAGTTCTGAATGTCGGAGCCAAATATATTCATTCATCAAAATGGCTGAATGGCATAACGGTAAGGGCAGAAATCGATAGTTTTTCAACTAAAGTTTCGAATCTGTCTTTTGTGAGAGCGGTTCAGCTTACAAAAGCACCGGTTACCAAAAGCGCCATTCTAAAATTTAATGAACAGTCGGAAAATGAAAATTATCCAATTGATACTACTTTTTACGGGCTTTCTGTTTATCAGACCTCAATTTTGAACGGGCAGTTTCTTCACAACCAGAATTACCGGGGGCAAGGATTACAAATTGCTGTGCTTGATGGAGGATTTTTCAATGCCAATAAATATTCTGCTTTCGATAGTTTATGGGCAAACAACCAGATTCTGGGAATCAAGGATTTTGTTGATCCAACGGTTGATTTTTACCAAACCCATTATCACGGGATGAGTGTTCTTTCATGCATGGGTGGAAATGTCCCGGGCAAATTAATTGGTACTGCCATGAAAGCCTCATACTGGCTAATTCGGTCGGAAGACACCGGTTCTGAATTCCTTATTGAAGAGGATAATTGGGTAGCTGCAGCCGAATTTGCCGACAGTGCGGGGGTTGATATCATCAATTCATCGCTCGGGTATTATCATTTTGATAATTCTGAAATGGACCATCTGTATTCGGAAATAGATGGAAAAACCACCCGTGTAACCCGGGGTGCAAATATTGCTGCATCGAAAGGAATCCTTGTATTTTCAAGTGCCGGTAACGAGGGAAATAATGTTGGGGAAGATGCCTGGAAACACATTGTTGCCCCTTCGGATGGCGAAAAAGTAATTGGTGTAGGCGCTGTGAACAAGGACAGTATTCCTTCAGGTTTTACTTCGGTTGGCCCCGCCTTCGGAGGAAAAACCAAACCTAATGTTACGGCTTTGGGATGGAGAACATATCTTCAAAAAAGCGACGGAACATTTGGATATTTAAGTGGAACTTCATTTTCATCGCCGGTAATGGCCGGAATGGCGGCCTGTTTGTGGCAGTCGCAGCCAAACGCAACAGCGGAACAGTTAAAATCAGCCATTGAAATGAGTGCTCATTTGTACGAAACCCCAAACGATTTAATGGGATTTGGAATTCCGGATATGTACAGGGCCTGGTTGAATCTCACGACCTCGACAGTGCCGGTGAGGGGAATTTCAAAACAATGGACCGCTTACCCAAATCCGGTTGGAGATGTACTAATTCTGAAAAAAGACAATGATGAGGTTCAGAATGAAATCAATATTGAAGTTTTTACAATGGAAGGAAAACTGGTTAAAACATGGATAAAACCAGATGCAACCTGGATTGAACTTCGCGATTTAAATTCACTGCCACAAGGTATTTTGTTGCTGAAAATCAGTTCATCAAAATATTCAGAAACCATAAAATTGAGTAAAATCAATTAAACGATGGAACAAAAACTTACTCTTTTACAGTTAAACGAACAGATAAAGGATGCGCTAACCGGCGCTTTCCCAACATCAGTCTGGGTGATTGCCGAAGTGAGTGAGTTAAAGGAAAACCGAAATGGCCACTGCTATCTCGACTTAATTGAAAAACAGGGAACCGAAATTGTGGCCCGAACACGGGCAACCATTTGGTCATACACTTACCGAATGTTAAAACCTTATTTCGAAACAACAACCGGGCAGTTTTTCACCCAGGGAATTAAAATTCTGGTGCAGGTTTCGGTTGAGTTTCATTCCGCCTTTGGACTGAGTTTGAATATCAAAGACATCGACCCGGTTTATACGGTTGGCGATATGGCCATGCAACGCAAGGATATTATTAACCGTTTGCATGCTGAAGGTGTTTTTGAAATGAACAAGGAACTTGAATTGCCACTGGTTCCACAAAAAATAGCAGTTATTTCATCTGTCACTGCCGCCGGTTACCAGGATTTTATGAACCAGTTGGATAACAACGGATTTGGATTCAGGTTTTATACAAAACTTTTTCAGGCAACCATGCAGGGAGCAGAAACAGTTCCTTCAATAATAAATGCACTGGAAAGGATTTTTCAGTATGAAGATTTTTTCGATGCTGTGGTAATAATCCGGGGTGGAGGTGCCACTGCTGATCTGAGCAGTTTTGATAATTACGATCTGGCATACAATATTACCCAGTTTCCACTACCCGTAATTACCGGAATTGGCCATGAAAAAGACGATACGATTATCGATCTTGTGGCTCACACCCGCCTGAAAACACCCACAGCAGTTGCCGAATTCTTTATAAAAGGCATGGAACGTTTTTATGACAATATGCTGGAATTGGAAAACGAAATTATCAGGCTAACGCGCGATTCGATAGATTCCCATCAAAAGGAACTTGAAAAGGCTGCTTCAAATCTGAATTCTGCTGTTACTGGTTTTATCAATAAAAATCAAGTACAACTTGCCAGAAAAGGAAACGAACTTCAGCGGAATGTGAAGCAATTTTCATTTCAAAAGGAACATGAATTAAATAACCTGCAACATGAAATAAAATCAATACTTTTATTGTGGTTTGCAGTTTCAAAAACGGGGATAGAAAAAAAGCAGAGGAACTTAAAACATGTTGTAAGTGAATCGTTGATAAAACAGAAAGCAGTACTCGATCATTATAAAGATTTATTAGCCGTACGTGCGGAAAAAATGATTTTCAGGGAACAGCAACGGATAAATTTTCATGAAAACACTGCCCGTTTAATTCATCCCGAAAATGTATTGAAACGAGGATATACTCTGACCATGAAAGAGGGGAAAATAGTAAAATCGTCAAAACATTTGAATTTAAACGAGGAGATTGACACACGTTTCGCCGATGGATCTGTAAAAAGTAAAATCATTAAATAAGATAACTATGACCACTAAAAAAGCAATTACGTACAACGAAGCAATGGCCGAAGTTGAAGAAATTCTGGAGAAAATCGAAAACGAAGAGCTGGATGTTGACGACCTCGCTGAGAAAGTAAAACGCGTGTCGGTACTATTAAAAATCTGCAAAGACAAACTCCTTAAAACCAATGAACAGGTTGAACAGATTTTAAAGGAAATGGAAGATTAAAATAAGAATATGTACACCAAAAAACAAGTAGCCCAAACCATTGATCATGCAGTATTAAAACCAGAAACAACGGATTCTGATTTAATAGCAAATGCTAAAATGTGTATCGAAAACAACGTATTTAGCATGTGTGTAAAACCCTGCGACATTAAAGCTGCAAAGGAATTATTGAAGAAAAGCGATGTAAAAGTTTCGTGTGTGCTGAGTTTTCCTCACGGTGCAGATGCCACACTCGTTAAGGCTTTTCAGGCGAAACAGGCCATTGAGGATGGAACCGACGAAATTGACATGGTAATGAATATTGGGAAGTTTCTGTCGGGGGATTACGAATATGTGGTAAACGACATAAAGGCTGTGGTTGATGTTGCCCACAGTCATGGTGTTTTAGTGAAAGTGATCCAGGAAAGCGGGTATTTAACGTTGGAGCAGGTGGCAAAAGCCTGCGAGCTTTCGTATGATGCAGAAGCCGATTTTGTAAAAACATCAACAGGTTTTGGCCCTGGAAAAGCAACACCGGAAATAGTAGATGTAATGATAAAAACTGTTGGCGACAGAATGATGGTAAAACCATCGGGCGGAATCCGTACCTGGGAAGATGCTGTGGCATTTCTGCAGCAGGGCGCCGATCGGTTGGGAGTTGGT
>DATITY010000712.1:0-3542 GCA_035467235.1 Draconibacterium sp.
TTTCGTTTACTGCATAAAAAGCATTGGTGATCAAATTCAGGATCACCCTGCCAATATCCTGGGGTATCACTTCAATTTTAGGTAGAGCAGGATCAAAGTCGGTCTCCATTTTGGAATTAAAGGATTTGTCTTTGGCCCGCAAACCGTGGTAAGCCAGTCTTAAATATTCGTCTGCCAAGGCATTGAGATCAGTCAGTTCTTTTTGTCCAGAACTGGTTCTGGAATGCTGCAGCATTCCTTTGACAATTTCAGCTGCACGTTTTCCGTGATAATTTATCTTTTCAAGATTTTGAGTAAGATCGTTGGCAATCTCTTTAGCATCTTCAGTATTACCCTTTTCGATTTCTGTTTTCATTTCAGCGACCAACTCTGCACTTACTTCACTAAAGTTGTTGACAAAGTTCAACGGGTTCTGAATTTCATGGGCAATGCCTGCAGTGAGTTCTCCCAGTGATGCCATTTTCTCGGATTGGATGAGTTGGGATTGGGTGGTTTTAAGCTCCGAGTATGCTTTTTCAATTTCTTTGGCTTGTTTGAGTTCACGTTCTCTGTTTTTCTCTCTTTCGGCTCGTAGTATCCGTTGCCGCATGAAACGGTCTAACCCAAATGCAGCAGCAATAAATAATAATCCATAAATACAATAGGCCCACCAGGTTTTCCACCAAGGAGGAAGTATGATAATATCCATACTTTTTTCGGCCCAGGCACCGTAGCTGTTGGCACCTTTGATGTGAAACTTGTATTTACCGGGTGGAATATTAAAATAGTATGCCTTGCGTTCGGAGTTGGATTGAATCCAGGTTTTATCGTAGTTTTCGAGATAATAGATCAAACGGTTTTGTTCAGGATCGGCATAATCAATAATTGCAAACTCAAACGAGAAAACATTCTGATCATGACTTAGCCGTATTTCTTTGGTATTCGTCAGCCCCTCCTTCAGTGGCCCGTTGTCACCTGATATAACGGCCTTGTCAGCCAGGCGAAAGCCTGTAAAACCAATTTCAGGCGGTTTCAGGTTTTTCTCAATTTCATCGGGATTAACCCGGTAATATCCGGTAGCAGTTCCAAAACAGAGTTCCCCGTTTCGGGTTTTGAAACCTTCGTGCCAATACCAGTTCGATGTATTTACCCCGTAACTCTTACCGAATCTATTGCTTTGGTTTCGTTGTTGATTGATTTTTATCAATCCTATGGTTGAACTTACCCACAAGTTTTGCCGGTTATCTTCAACAATGCTTGAAACATTTTGAATTCCACTTATCAATCCAGGGTCGCTGTAATGTAAAAATTCATCTTCCGTGCGGTTGTACCTGAAAAGTCCATTGGGGCCACCAGCCCATAAAACACCACTTTTATCTTCGATAATACATAGGATTGTGGTACCTTTTAAATAACTCTTACTTTTCTTTGTTTCGCTATTAAACAAAAATATCCCACGGGCATTCCAAAGCCCGACCCATAGATTACTGGTTTTATCTTCATAAAGAGCAGCTACCACATTATTTCCAATAGTAATAGTATCGTCATCCAGCATGTAATATCGCGAAAAAATGCCTTTTTCGCGGTTCATAAGGTTTAATCCGTTTACTGTTCCTAACCATAAATTTGAATTACGGTCTTCGAAGATTGTTATAACATGATTGTGACTGAGGGTTTTATTGTTCAGTGAATCGTGCTTGTACTGAATAAAACTATCAGTCTTTGTATCCCATAAATTTAATTCGGTTGGTCTGCTAACCCATATATTTCCCAACCGATCTTCTTTTATATCATTTACTCTTTTGTCTTGATTGTTGGCAGGATCGAAATCAGGAATAAGCGGTTTCCGCTGTTGATGATCCTTATCAGTAATTATTAGCCCGAAATCTCCTCCGGCCCATAATTCTCCGTTTTTCGCTTCATACCAGGTGTTTACACCGCCTGGAGTCGTGATAAAGGGAATTTCCAATTTTATGGGATTGATGCGGTAAATGTTCCCATGTGATATTCCACCTATCCACAGAATACCATCGCGCGAATTGAAAGCAGACCATGCCCCATTTTCTCTAAATCCTGTAGTTGCAGATTCAATTCGCTTAAACTGAACCATTTTTTTTTCCTTCAGATTGAAATAAAAAATTCCGGCTCCAACTGTTCCAACCCAGTAATTTTCGGCTGCATCCTGCGTAATAAAAGTAATGTGCTCGTATTCCGGGGTTTCTTTTGTTGCAGCCGGACCGCTCATTTTTTCAGGATGGGCCGGATCGTAAACCAATCTTTCAAAGGTACCCTGCTCGCGGTTCATTTTGTGTAAGCCGTTTTTTGCAGTGCCAACCCACAAAACGCCTTGATTATCTTCGAAAATGGCGCTCACTTTATTGCTTATCAGGCTATTATCATTTGTTGGGTCGTGCAGATAACGGGTAAATGTACCTGTTTCCTTTTTGAACCGGTTTAGTCCACCGTCAGTTGGCGATCCTCCGTTATCAGCATATGGACTTCCGGTACCGATCCACAGGGTTCCCTGTCTGTCTTCGTATATCGCACGAACTTGTCTGAAACTAAGGCTCGAAGAATCGTTTTCGTGATGCCTGAAATGGGAAAAACTGTTGGTTTTCGAATCAAATTTATCGAGGCCACGATGCGTACCGATCCACAAATTTCCCTGTTTGTCGCGAAGAATACTGGTAATGGTATCGTTGCTAATGGTCGACGGATTTTCAGGGTCGTGTTTAAAATGAGTAAAAATACCTGTATCAGGATTGTAGCGATCCAGCCCGGCCCCCAAACTTCCTATCCAGATATCACCATTGGCATCTGCAGAAATAGATTCCAAAGTATTCGTCATTATCGAGTTGGGATTTTGTGTATTATACTGATAGCTAGTCAATTGAGTCCCATTGTACTTGTGCAGGCCAAGTTTCGTGGCAAACCACATCGATCCTTTTACATCCTGCGTAATACCTGTAATAAAGCCGAAATCTCCACTTTCCGGAATTGGCACAGTATTGAAACTAATCTCCTGGCCATAAACCGGAAAGTACATATTTACATTCAACAGTACCAGAGCAATTAAGGTTATTTGAAATTTTGTTCTCATTTGATTTTTTTTATTAAAATGATTCTAAACAGGTATTTGAAAAATAAATTCAGTTCCTTCCTGTTTATGCTGTTCGGAAGGTAAACCGGCAGTCAGTTCTGCGCCCTCCTGCGTCTTCACTTTTAACTCTCCCCCATGCGCCTTTACAATATCATAACTTAATGACAATCCCAATCCAGTTCCCTGACCGCTAGGTTTGGTGGTGAAGAAAGGTTGAAAGATCTTTTCTTTGATGTGTTCAGGAATGCCGTTGCCGTTGTCTTTTACAGATATCTCAATAGCGTTTTCCTTCTTTTTTGTACTGACTGTCACAGTGGGTTCATATCCCACAATTCCCTGTTTTACTTTTTCGTTTACTGCATAAAAAGCATTGGTGATCAAATTCAGGATCACCCTGCCAATATCCTGGGGTATCACTTCAATTTTAGGTAGAGCAGGATCAAAGTCGGTCTCCATTTTGGAA
>DATITY010000713.1:0-3806 GCA_035467235.1 Draconibacterium sp.
TTGTGAAAGTAAAGCCGGAAATTCAGTTTCCTGATCCGGTTACACTTATTCCAACTTACCCCGATTTACCCATGGAACATGTTTTTCCTCTCATAACTGAAACCGATATCCGGGGACTTTATCTTAACGATACAGGGAACAGTCGTGTAGCATATTTTCCCATTGACATTGACCGGACTTACTGGCAAATTATGAGTGCCGATCACCTGAAACTACTCCAAAATACAATCCGATGGGCGCTGAATGAAGAACCGGTTGTTGAAGTGGAAGGACCCGGAGTGATTGACGTAACTGTCTGGCTGCAAAAAGATTCGATGACTGTTCATCTGGTAAATCTTACCAATCCGATGATGATGAAAGGGCCTTTCCGCGAGTTTATTCCTGTTAATGTACAGGTTCGCTTAAAAATCCCGGAAGGAACAAAAGCAAAAGAAGTCCGGCTGCTGATAAGTGGCAAAATCCCAGAATTCAAAAATAAAAGTGGTTATATAAATCTTGAAGTATCACAAATCATGGATCACGAAATTATTGGGATTGACTTGTAATATTTTTTTTTGTAAATTGTATCGAAAACCGGCAACTAAAGATTAAGCTGCATTAATTTTCCAAATTATGGGGTAACCAGCTTTAATAGTAAGGCATTTCCCGAATACAACTTGTTGTTTCTAACATTTCAAATAAATATTTCCAATTCATTTACCTAAAAAAAGTAATTATGAAAACATTGATTTTGTTAATGATGTGTCTTTCGTTTTTGGGTGTGAATGCCAAAAACTGGAGGTTAAGCAACAACCCTGCTGTAAAAGCTGATTTTAGTACATTCGAATCTGCACACGAAGCCGCTGCGGCTGGAGACACTATTTATGTAGACGGTACAGGGGAGAATTTGAGTTACGGAAATGCAACTCTTACAAAAAAATTAATTCTTATCGGCCCAGGTTATTTTCTGAATGAAAACGATTCCACACAGGCCAACAAAATTTACGCACGTCTTTATTCCATGGTAATTGAGTCTTCTGCTGCCGGAACTGAAGTTTATGGCTTGTATTTTTATGCCTCTGGCACAACACACCTCACAGTAAAAGCATCGAACGTGGTGATATCCAGAAATTTCTTTTTTCAGAATGGGTACAATAACATCTATCTTAATGGCAATATTCAAAATGTTACGATTACTCAAAATTATGCATATCAAATACATAACAATTCCGGAACTGCCAGCAATATTTTGGTTGCCAACAATTTTATTGGCGACAGAATAGATATGCAAAATACTTCCAACGGAATTTTTATAAACAATGTGGTCAGATACCATATACATGCATATAACTCAATTATAAAGAACAATATAATTTACGGTGAGGGTTCTTCTGTTGTGCTAAGTGAAGGTTACTCCGGGAACACCATTAGAAACAATTTGTTTGTAGGGAATCTTGGTTTTACAGGGAATTCTACCAACAAAGCAAATGTGAACATGAGCGAGGTTTTTGTTGATTTTGATGGAAACCAGGGCTACAGCACCGATGGTAAATGGCAATTAAAAGCAGGTGGTCCGGCTTCAGGAGCTGGAGAAAACGGCATCGACTGCGGTATGTTCGGTGGCAGTCTTCCTTATGTGCTTTCAGGAATACCGCCTGTCCCCCATATTTATGAAGCAGTAATTTCCACTTCGGGTTCTTCGGTTAGCGGTCTTCCTGTTATCATAAAAGTAAAATCGCAAAATTAAATAAGTTTACAGGTCATGGTTATAAATATAAAAACTCAGACCAATGAAAAAGCTGATTGTTTTATTTTGCCTGTGGATGATTTACGCACCTGTGCTATGCCAGAAAATTACCCGGGTTGAATATTTTTTTAATGAAGATCCCGGTTTTGGTAAGGGAATTTCTATTCCACTTAATGCCGCAAATCATCAGGATTTGACTATTAACCTTCCCTTGGATGGATTGAATTTAGGATTAAATAATTTATATGTGAGGGCAAAAACAGATAAGGGCAAATGGGGACAAACTTATCACAGTATATTTTGGGTAACCAGATTACCTGATTCGATTCATTCTAAAATTTCGCAGGTTGAGTATTTCTTTAATGAAGACCCCGGTTTTGGGAAAGGATTTTCTATTCCGGTAACTGTCGGAACGCATCGGGAGTTGGAAGTTAACCTTCCCTTAAATGGATTGGATATGGGAATAAATACTGTATATGTAAGAATAAAATCAGAAAATGGAAGTTGGGGGCAAACTTATCATCAATGTTTTCTGGTCACAAGAATGCCGGATTCGGTTCATAGGAAAATTACCGCTATGGAATATTTTTTTGACGTTGACAATGGGGTTGGCCACGGCACTCCAATCTCTTTCAAGTCAGATGATGGGGTTATTGTTGATATAACTCTGCCCCTGGCTTCAATTTCAGACGGACAGCACATGCTTTATATCAGGGCAAAAGACGAAAAAGGAGTCTGGAGTGGAGTTTTTCAGCAGTTATTTTTGAAAAATCCAGGTCAAACTGATATTACATTGATTAAAAAAGTTGAATATTTTATAAACACAGACCCCGGTTTTGGAAAAGGGATATCTGTTACCATCAAAACTCCCCAGGCATCGGCAACTAAAATTTTTACAATAGCTCCGGAGCAATTAACACCAGGAAACGACTCCGTTTACATCCGGGTTCAGGATGACCATGGAAACTGGAGCCCAACATACAGTACAATTATCCAGACAACGGAAACCGCTGCCGGCAATCCTCCCGAAAATCCGGTTGTTTCAGGTGTAACGGAAAATTCAGCAAACCTGGGCTGGGATGCAGGCGCGGCTAATGGTTGGGATATCGTTTGGGGATTATCAGGTTTCGACTATACCGAGGATGGAAACCTGGAATTGAATGCCAGCAGTAACACTTATCAGTTAAAGGAACTTTTGGAAGGAACCTCTTATGAATATTATTTGAGAAGTTGGTTTTCAACAGGACTTGTAAGCAACTGGGCCGGTCCTTTTTCGTTCTCCACTTCAGGAGCAACCATTATTAACGAAATCAAGTCTGATGAAATAAGCATTTTTCCCAATCCTGCTTCGAACCGAATATTTATCCGGTTTTCAAATCAAAATGGCCAAATGTCTGTCATGCTGAGTAATTTACACGGCCAAATATTACGGAATATGAATTACAGTGCAGATAATAATGCCATAATAAACATTGACTTAAATGGAATTTCGCCTGGTATTTATTTCCTGCAAATAAAAAACCAGCAGGTAAATGTTACCCGAAAGGTAATTGTTCAAAAATAGAAGCTATTTATTTAAATAAGCTAAATACATTCTTTTTTACCGGAGTTATTATTTAGGATTTTTGTATTTCCAAAAATCGGCAGTGCCTGAAACAAAAGAATTCAGGCACTTTTATTTTAATTTACAATTAATACTTAAATTTAGTAGCTGGATTTTTTTATCTAAAATATCGAATTAACCAAATATCGAAATGAAAACAACCCGTCGCAATTTCATCACAACAGCAGTGGCCGGCAGTGTGGCTGCAGCATTGCCGGTTTCGGCCTACTCTCAAAAGCCGTTAATATCAGTTTCTGAAAAAGTAATGGAGAATTACGAAAAACTGGACAAAATTCTTCAACAACCTGTTTTTAAGAAAGAATTGTTCAGTACTCCTGTAATCGTTGAAACCCTTGAATTACTTCGCAATGGAAACAGTTTTTTGTGCCGGGTGCGATCGAAAAACGGGGAGGAAGGAATATCGGTAAGTAATGGCGGTCAGATGCGTTCACTTTATCCGATTTTCAATAACCTGGT
>DATITY010000714.1:0-8611 GCA_035467235.1 Draconibacterium sp.
ATTTCATCCAAAACCCAACTGGTGCGCGCTGCAGAAACACCTGTACTAACGCATTTACCAATACCCCGCAACTCATCGACTACCTGTTTTACCAGATTTTGCTGAATGTGTTCAGGATTTTTAAATTCCAGTATTTCAGTACCCGATTTTGTATTCACTTTTACTTTGCCATGCTGATAACAGGGAAGTGATATGGAACCGAATTCCCCGATAATTTCAATTTCATCTTTTACTGACGATTCATTAACCACAAAACACCAGCTTCCCGTTCCAACAACTCCGGATTCGTGTTTCCATGTTCCGGTAACTGTATCTTCAGCAGGATAAAGGTCGGCCTGGTTAGTTGCAATTCCTTTGACATCTGTAACCGGCCCGAATACAAAATCCAAATAATCAAACTGATGTGAGCCCAAATCGAAAAAGTGACCTGCTCCGGATATTTCAGGGAAAACATGCCAGCTCATTTCTTCTTTTGTTTTGCTGCGTTCATTCGCCCATTTATGCAATTTGATATTTACCATTAAAGGTTTTCCAATTGTGCCCTGTTCAATTAATTCCTTCACCTTTAAAAATGCAGGTAGCGTGCGCCGGTAATATGCTACCCAAACAGGCATCCCGGTTTCTTCCGAAACTTTCAGCATGTCCAGACACTCGACATAACTTCGTGCCATCGGTTTTTCAACATAAACAGGCTTTTCGGCGCGCATGACTTCAATGGCATAACTGGCGTGAGAATCGGGTGGAGTAGCTATATAAACTGCATCCACCTGCGGGTCGTTTATTAAATCCTTGGCATTTGAATACCATTTACCCACATTGTGCCTTTTAGCATAATCGGCTGCTTTGCCCGCATCACGTCGCATCACAGCAACCAATTCCGAATTTTCGGTTTTGTAAAATGCAGGGCCGCTTTTTAATTCGGTCACGTTACCTACCCCGATTATTCCCCAACGGATAGTATCAAACTTTTTCACAGATGTCAATTAAAAATTAAAAATAAGAAATGATAAATTAAGCGCTTATTAGTCATTAGATCCTCAAACTCTAAACTTTGAACTCTGAACTCTCAATACTCAAACCTGTCTTTAAGAGCCCACAAACCAAGTGCAGGATTGGATATGTAGAATATCTCCTCCCCATCTGGCATTATATTAAAGCCTTCCTTTAGTTTTTCAGGATTATACCTGGCTGTCATTTCATCGTAATCAACCCAGTTGAAACCAACACTTTCAATTTCCTGTTTCGTAAGGTTTTTCTCACCTTTTCCGGGACAATAAGTAATACTGAAACGGCCTTCGGAAGAGCCATGAATCAAATGTGCCGCTGCTCCAAGACTGCCGCGGAGATCTTCGTTTTCTTCAACAAGCTTTAAGGTGTGCGGAGTTCCGAAATAGCCGTATTTACGGATGAGTTTATCTATTTGTTTGTCTTCTCCAAATTCGATGAGGGCGGGTGCCAAAACAATTAGTTCGCCACCATCGGCCAGCGCCATACGGGTACGGTAAACACTTTTATTGCCAAGCCAGGTACTTTTAAATTCGGAAGGATCGAGCCAGACCACCACTTTTTTCAACGGTTTTTCCACCATTTCGAAATTAACCAGTAAAGAAAGTTTTGCTGCTTTATCAAAAACACTGAAATCGTCGCCAATAAATAGACCATATGTCTGAAGCTTACCCGTTTCTTTATTCAGTCCAACTACGGTTTGCACATAAACAATTGGCAGGTGGTTTGAAAAATTTTCGGAAGCGTAATTGAAAATTTTACGTACAGGGGTATCAGCCCGTCCCATCATTTTTTCCATTCCATAGGCAGCCCCAATAAAATGACTTTTATTGATTCCTTCAGAACCTCCTGTTCCCACAAAAACATTTTTGTTGTAGTTGGCCATTCCAACCACTTCGTGCGGAACTACCTGGCCGATGGAAAGTATCAAATCGAAATTTCCTTCCACAAGTAATTTGTTTACCTGAGCCGGCCAGTCATAATCAACGGCGCCTTCAGAAACTTCCTTTACAAATTCGGCGGGAACCGTTCCCAGAGTAACCACATCGTTACGCCAGTCGTGGTCACGGAACAAACTTCGTGGAGTTTTGCCAAACATGTGACTGATTTGAGGATCAGTCATTGGTGTATGTGTACCCAGCGCCGGCAAAATATCGGTTAGCTTTTCACCAAAATATTCCCATGTCATTTCTGTCAGTTCCCCAGCCCGACTTGGAAACCTTGTATAATCCGGCGGAATTGCAAGTACTTTATGTTTGACTCCCATTTTTTCAAATGCTTCGAAGAGTCCCTGTTTTAAATCTTGCGCCGAAAAGCTGGTTTCGGTAGATCCTTTTTCGTAGTAAATCATATTTTTAGTTATTTAGCGGCAGAGGCAAAGGCAGAGGCAAAGGCCAAGAAAACCGATACCAACAAAATCTCTGTCATTTTATTTTTCCAATGAACGAATTAAAGCACTTAATTCTTCAACAACTTCTTTATATCTTTTTATTAATTCTTCCGTTGTTTCTGAAGAAATATAATTTTCAGCTTCAGCAACAAGTGTTTGACTCATAGCTTCATAAGAACTTCCACGGGAGATTTTATAAAATCTGGTTTTATCTTTTCCTTCAAATCTTCCATATCCTTCAGCAATATTATGAACAACGGAATTTCCGGATCTTCTCAGGTCATCCGTTAGTGCATATTTTTCTTCCGGTGGAAACAGTTTAATTATTTTATAAACATCACGAAGTAAAGCAAAGGCTTTCTGCCAAACCGACATATCCCTGAAATCATTATATTTTTTCATTTTCAGTTTGTATTAAAACGTAATTTTCAGAATTTTCTCATTTCTTTCTTTGCCTCTGCCTCTGCCTTCGCCTCACTTCTACCTTTTTACCCGTGCATTTCCCTTCCAAATACTCCAAACCATTTCTTCGTCGGCAGGTTGGGCGTAATCAGTGAGGAATGTAGTTGCCAGAGCGCCGGTTGCCCAGCCAAATTGCGGCCATTTTTCAGGAGTCCAGCCTTTTAATATTCCGTACAACATACCGCCAACGTAACCGTCACCGCCGCCAATGCGGTCTAAAACGTGAATTTGACGCGGTTCAACCACATGCCAGTTGTTACCTTCAAGCATGATTGCGCCCCACATGTGTTCGTTTACACTGATTACTTCGCGTAAGGTTGTTGCAAAAACGGAGGCATTCGGGAATGTCTCTTTCACTTTCATTATGAGTCCTTTAAATCCGTCGATTTTTGCGTGCAATCCTTCGCCACCTGCTGGCGGACCTTCAATTCCAAAACAAAGCTGAAAATCTTCTTCATTACCAATCAGAATGTCTGAAACAGAGGCAATTTCAGCAAAATTTTCATGCAACTCTTTTTCTCTTCCTTTCCAGAAAGAAGCCCGGTAATTGAGGTCGAACGAAATTTTAGTACCGTGTTTTTTTGCTGCTCTTGCAATTTCAAGGCAAAACAGGCTGGTTTCGGGAGAAAGCGCAGCAATTAATCCTGAAAGATGAACAATCTGAACACCTTCAACACCAAAAATCCGTTCCAAATCGAAATCTTTCACACTCAAAGTACGGCCAACTTCACCTGCCCGATCGTTGTGAACCCGCGGTCCACGCGAACCGTAACCGCTGTCGGCAATGTTAAACTGGTGGCGGTAACCCCACGGATCGCCCTGTTCAACTTCAGGCCCTTCAAAGTCCATATTCCTGCTTTTCAGGTTGCTTTTAATGAATTGTGCTATCGGGCTGCCTTTAACAAAAGTGGTCAGCACTTTAACCGGCAATCCCAGGTACGATGAAATACTGGCCACATTGGTTTCGGCGCTGGTTGCATACATGGTGTATGTGTCGCTGCTGTGAACAGGCTGGCCGTTAACGGGGGTAATTCTCACTCCCATACTTGTTGGTACAAGCATGGCGTATTTACAATTTTGTTTTAATTCGATTGTCATTGTTGTAATTGATTTATTGCGTGAAAACTGTAATGCTATAATGCTATAATGCGTGAATATAATATGTACTTTGAGACAAAAAGTTTACACTTTAAACTTTGAACTTTAAACTCTGAACTCTATACTCCTCCAAATGCGCTGTATCCTCCATCAACCGGTATAATTATTCCTGTAATAAAGCTTGATACGTCCGAAGCTAAAAACAGTGTTGCACCCTGCAAATCTTCAGGATCGCCAAATTTGCCCATCGGTGTATTATTTACAATTTTTTGTCCGCGGGGAGAGAAATTCCCTGTTTTTTCGTCGGTAACCAAAAAGCGGTTCTGGTTAGTAATAAAAAAGCCCGGAGCAATTGCATTTACCCTTATTCCAACTTTGGCAAAATGAACAGAGAGCCATTGCGTTAAATTATTGATAGATGCTTTTGCTGCAGAATATGCAGGTATTTTTGTCAAAGGTTTGTAGGAGTTCATCGACGAAATATTAAGTACAACGCCTTTGCGGTTTTTCAACATGTCTTTTGTGAAAACCATGGTGGGTAGAAGCGTTCCTTTGAAATTCAGGGCGAAAACCTTATCGAATCCTTCCATTTCCAAACCGTAAAAAGTGTCTTCAAGTTTATCGATATTTTCTTCTGTCATTTGCTCCACTTTGGTTGTGGCTTGAGGGCTGTTTCCCCCGGCACCGTTAATCAGCAAGTGAATATCACCCAGTTTTTCGTTGATTTCGAGTTTTGCTTTTTCCAGTGATTCTTTGTCTAAAACGTTGGCTTCAACACCAATTACTGTTGCATTACTTTCTGCGGCAATTTCCGCGGCAACTTTTTCAGCAACTTCTTTATTGATATCGGCAATGGCTATTTTCATGTCTACCGAAGCAAGAGCTTTTACCATTGCACTGCCAAGTACACCGGCTCCACCGGTAATAACACACACTTTCCCTTTTAAATCGTCAAATGACATTGGTTTCATAATATTCTCATTTAAATTCTTTGTAATAGTCAATATTTTCTTTTGTGATGATGTCGATGGATGTATAATTCTGTTCAGATATTTTATTCTTTTCAACAACGTATCTGAATAGTTTGTTAATGGCATTATATCCCTGCTCTTCAGGTCGTTGGCAAATTAAAAACTGAACAACATCCTTTTTCAGAAACTCGACATTCCACTTTACCAGGTCGTGTCCAATAACTTTGATATTGGTGAGGTTGTATTTTTCAATCAGCCTGCATGCAAAAAAAACTTTCGAGTTGGTAACAAAAATCCCTCGTATATTATTCTTCTCAATAATGCTTTTTACCTTCTCCATCCATTCTTCATTTTCGGTATCAGGTACTTCCGTAGTGAACAGTTTATGAGTGGTTTGGTTGTTTTTTTTATACCAATCGTAGAATCCATTTTCACGTTCAACCAAATGGTTTTGATTATCCATCTGCTTTGCAAAATGAATGATAAGAATATTTCCTTCGGGTAACATTAAGTCGAGCAGTTTTCCTGAAACAAGACCGCTTTGATACGAGTTTTGACCAATGTAGCTTATCTGCCCGGCATCTTTAATTTCTGAATCGATAAATACAAAAGGGATATTTTGTTTTTTAAGTTCTTCAATAAAGTTAAGCGATTCTTTTTTGTAAAAAGGCGCCAGAACAATTCCATCGGGTTTTATTTCAATAATTTTTTGGGCTTCCCGCACAAATTCAGTTGAATCGGTTTGACTAAAAGTAAAAGGGAGAATTTGAACGCCGTATTGTTTTAATTCATCGATTCGTTTCAGCACTCCAATAAATGGTTTATTCCAATAACCTTCTTTCGAAGGTGGCTCGGGAAGAAGTGTGGCAAAAACAGCCGATTTTTTTGATGCCAGGTTACTGGCAAAAATATTAGGTTTATAATCGAGTTCGGAAATGATTTTCAGAATCTTTTTTTTTGTAGAATCTGAAACCTCTCCCCGGTTATGCAGAACCCGATCTACGGTGCCAATCGAAACTTTTGCTTTTTCGGCAATATCTTTGATTCGTATTTGATTATTTGTTTCGATAATATTTTGATATTAAGTTGTTTAAATACCTTTATTTGGATATTTGCGGTACAAAACTACTTATTTTTTTTACATTTCGTGTTCGTACACGGAAAAATTACATCAACATGTTTTGCAACATTTACCGAATAAAATACAGTAAAAGTTAATAGAGACAACGGTTATTAAAGATGGGATTCAGGAAAATAGAAATGTTGATTTGGCTTTGTATTTTGCACAAAAAAACCCGTTCGGCTTGCCAAACAGGTTTTTTTATCATGAATTTCATTTATTTAATCCATCGCATCCAGAAAAGCATCCCGCTCTCTCAGAAATTCTGATAATCGTTCGATTGGGTCTCGTGTTAAAGCAACGCGGCCTGAACGGATGAATTGCAATACCTTAAACTGGTTGAGTTCTTCGAAAAGCGACTGTGTTTCCTCTTTATGTCCGGTTTTTTCGATAACTACGTATTCGCGGGTGATTTCCAGGATACGGGCGCTGGCTTTACGCACAATTGTTTCAACGGTATCACTGTCATACAAAGCTTCTGTTGGGACTTTATACAAGGCAATTTCCTGGTAGATTATCTCATCGTTGGTATGATAAAATGCCTTTAAAACGTCGATCTGTTTTTCAATCTGACGAACAATTTTTATGATTTGTTCCTCTGTGGCATTTACTACGATGGTAAATTTAAACACTCCCGGAATTGCTGATTCTGACACTGTTAAACTTTCGATATTCACTTTCCGGCGGGTGAAAACAATGGTGATACGCGTTAATAATCCAATGTGGTTTTCGGAAAATACTGTAATGTTGAATTCTTGTTTCATTTTTTTTCTTTGAACTTTAAACTTTAAACTTTGAACCTGCCCGTCCAGTCAGGCGGGCTTTAAACTCTTTATGGTTCCAGAATTATATCTGAAACAGAAGCACCTGTCGGAACCATCGGGAAAACGTTATCTTCCTTTTCTATAACTACCTCAAGCAAATATGGACCGTGATGATTGATCATTTTGCTGATTCCTTTTTCAAGATCTTCACGCACTTCAACTTTGTGTCCTTCAATTCCGAAACCTTTTGCAATCATTATAAAATCGGGATTTTGAAGCTCAGTAAAAGAATATCTTTTATCGAAAAACAGTTGTTGCCACTGACGAACCATTCCAAGGAAATTATTGTTCAGGATAATAATTTTTACCGGAAGTTTATTTTGTGCAATGGTTCCCAGTTCCTGAATGGTCATTTGAAAACCGCCATCGCCAATTACTGCAACCACAGTACGGTCGGGTGCGCCCAATTGTGCCCCAAGACTCGCGGGCAATGCAAAACCCATGGTTCCCAGACCGCCGGAGGTAACATTACTTTTTGGTTTTCTGAATTTAAAATAGCGTGAAGCCACCATTTGATGCTGACCTACATCACTTACCAGAATGGCTTCGTGGTTGGTTTTGTCGCCGGCAATGCGGATCACTTCTCCCATGGTTAATCCGGGTTTATCAGGGAATAATTCTTTGTGAATTATTTTCTCGTTTTCAATTTTATCGCATTCTTTGAACCGCTGAACCCATTCATTGTGTGAATTTTCCTTCACATTATCGGTTAACATTCGTAGTGATTTCTTTGAATTACCCAAAACCGCTACATCAGCTTTTTTAATCTTATCAATCTCCGCCGGGTCGATTTCAAGGTGAATGATTTTTGCTTTTTTTGCATATTCACTCACTTTTCCGGTAACACGGTCGTCGAAACGCATACCAACAGCAATGATTAAATCGGCTTCATTTGTTAGCAGGTTGGGACCGTAATTACCGTGCATTCCCAGCATTCCAACGTTCAATTCGTGGTCGGTTGGCATGGCCGAAAGACCAAGTAATGTCCAGGCTGCCGGGATTCCGGTTTTTTCAACAAACGCTTTTAATTCGTTTTCAGCATTACCGATGATAACACCCTGCCCAAATAAAATCAATGGTCGTTTTGAAGTATCAATTAAATCGGCAGCTTCCTTCACTTTGAAAGGATCGACGGGGGTTTCAGGGACGTAACTACGGATTTTCCGGCATTTTTCGTATTTGAAATCCAGTTCGCCAAACTGCGCATCTTTGGTGATGTCAATCAAAACAGGCCCGGGCCTTCCTGATTGAGCGATATAAAAAGCCTGAGCAATCACTTCCGGAATTTCTTCGGCAACTGTAATTTGGTAATTCCATTTGGTAACAGGCATTGAAATACCTACCACATCCGATTCCTGAAAAGCATCTGTACCGAGCAGTGGTGAAGCAACTTGTCCTGTAATACAAACCAGCGGTGTTGAGTCAATCATTGCATCGGCAATTCCGGTAATTAAATTTGTGGCACCCGGCCCCGAAGTTGCAAAACAAACACCTGCTCTGCCGGTAACCCTTGCAAAACCTTCGGCAGCATGAACAGCACCCTGTTCGTGCCGGGTTAATATGTGCGTAACATGTTTGTCGAAATCATACAATGCATCGTAAATAGGCATTATCGCACCGCCCGGATATCCAAAAATGGTATCAACACCTTCCTCAAGTAACGAAAGGATAACTGCCTGTGAACCTGAAACTCTTTTTGTTGTCATCTTTATTTAGTTTTTATCTTTTTTATTTCTTAATC
>DATITY010000715.1:0-1557 GCA_035467235.1 Draconibacterium sp.
AATCTGGATAAGAAGGTTTTGATGGTAAGTGAACAAATTTTTCCCTATGTAAAGAACAGAATTCTTGTACTCGAAAAAAAAGGTGTTTTGCCGCTCAATATGTATAAACCCGGAGAAATCATTGACGAGGTGGTTCTTGAACTTTTTGAAAGAGGTGTGGAGGACAATATTGAAGTGAAGGCCTTAAAATTGCTTATGTTTTCGGTGGCCAATGAAAAGCTGTGCGCCCTGTTCGAAAAGGAAAAATGGCATAAACGCAGTATAAGTACAAAATTGATACTCGAAGAGGAAATCAAACAGATGGAAGAATATTTTACCGTGGACGGAGATTCAGATTTTGTTATGATTGAGGAGCTGGATGATATTTCATACCACCAAAATGAAGTACAAAGCCGTTTTCTGGAGTCGGATGAAATACAACAGGATGTAATTTCTTTACTCGAACTCAAAGACACGAACTTCCTTAAAAGTCAGGAAAACAGGCAGCGGATCAAATCCATTTACGAGTATTTACCCATTCAGACTTCCAATGTAGTCGATTTGTATGTGCTTGGAAAACTCAATTTAAAAGACATCGCAGGCGTTTTGGATACGGATATTTCAGAAGTGAAAAAAATTATACAATTTGTTAAGGAAAATGTCAAGAAGCACATAGAATAGCTGCGTATTTCTTAAAAATACTTTGAATCGGTTAAATAGTTCAAAAAAGAATTTGATTTATTTTATTTTGTTGTAATATTGCGACTTGAAAACCAAAACAATAAACTGAATAAATTTCAATAAAGTTCAGGCAGGTTTTTAGGTCTGGATCCTTTTAATGATGGCTTTCATTTCAGTTTTAAGTGATTAATAATTTTTTTGATGTCATTTTCTAACGAATCAATTTTTAATAACTGCTTTACCAGAATGTTTTTTGGCAGGCATGTTTTTGTCCATCTTCATTTTCGCCGCCCGTAAGGGTACAGGTAAATTTATAGGGAATGGTGAGCCCATCCCTGCTCAGAAAAATCCTTTTTTATAAACACCATATTATCAAGCATAATGGAAATAGTTATTGCCGGGGAAGAACACGTTAAATACGCAGACATCATCTGCGAAACGATTGATAAATCTGCTGCCGAAAGAGGTACCGGAATTGCAAAGCGTACTCCCGAATACATAAGCTCAAAAATCAGGAATAACAATGCCGTGATTGCACTGGAAGGTGAAAAATTTGCCGGCTTTTGCTATATTGAGGTTTTTAGCAATAAGAACTATGTGGTACATTCCGGATTAATTGTTCATCATGACTTCCGGAATCTGGGTTTGGCGAAAAAAATAAAGGGCAAGATCTTTAATTATTCCAGACAAAAGTATCCGGACGCTAAAATATTTGGTATCACCACGGGCCTGGCGGTCATGAAGATCAATTACGAACTGGGTTATAAACCGGTTACTTTTTCAGAACTCACAGATGATCCGGAGTTTTGGAAAGGTTGTAAAACCTGTAAAAATTATGATGTGCTCCAGCGTACCCATCAGAAAATGTGTTTGTGCACAGGCATGTTGTACGATCCC
>DATITY010000716.1:0-4393 GCA_035467235.1 Draconibacterium sp.
GCCTGAAATAACCCGAAATGAGAAAGTTATTGCTCCTGTTTTTTGTTTTGGTTTTGAACTCCTGCATTGTTGACGACTGGGATTTAAATTTTACCGGAAAGCTTCAAAACACATGGCTTTTTGATGGATGGTTAACCTGGAATGTCAGTTCGTCGGTTTTGTCGAACGATGGTAATGTGCTTATTTGCGGTAATTACAATGAAAAGGTTTCGGTGATAAAAACTTCCGCAATGGGGAATCTTCACTGGAGAAAGGATTACAACGTCGGAAGTTCGTGTCTCGCAAATTCAATTGTTCAGACATCTTCAAACGATATTTTTATTTGTGGCGAAAGCAACATGAACCATGGCGAAAGGAGAATTTTTCTTTTAAAAACCAATGCAAAAGGCGATTCAATCTGGACCAAAACATACGGAAGCGGTGATTCTGATTTTGCAGGCTGTATCATTTCCACTTCCGACGGAAACCTCATGATTGCAGGCAAATCAGATGGTTTTCCTGCACGTTCGTTTGCCGATATTTACCTGGTAAAACTGAATTATGATGGTCAGATTATTTGGGAAAAAACATTCCCTGATCCTGACTCGGAATTTTCGACCCATATTTTGGAAACCAAACAGGGAGATTATGTCATAACTGCGAATGACCAGGCAGGTGATCCGGATACAGCAAACCGGATATGGTTGTTGAAAGTAACTGCTGACGGAAATTTAGTCTGGGAAAAGAGATTCGGATTAGGAACAGGCGACTGGAAATGGGGATATTCAACAATAGAAACAGTGAGCGGAGATTTTCTCACCTCCGGACATTTGACCAAAGATGGCTATACCCAGGTTTTAATTGTGAGAACCGATAAAGATGGCAATCAAATCTGGGAAAAAACCTATGGCGAACCGTTTATTTCTGAAACGGGCTATTCTGTAAAAGGGAATAATGACAATACCTATACAATAGCTGGAAGTTCGTTTGAGGTTAATAAGCCTGACACAGAAATCATTCTTTTTAAAATCGACGAAAACGGGAAAGAACTTTGGTTTCAAAGGTTTGGTGCATCCGTTAATTCCAATGGTTTCAACTTGCTGAAATATGGCTCACAAAATATTGTCACCGGAAATTATGATGGAAAAATCTTAATGTCAATTCTGAATGATACCGGTAAGGGAAATTAAAACTTCACGTCCCGTTTTCAACAGAATAATTATCTTTGCGGTTCAATTCAACAAAGGTTAACATGTTAGAAAAAATCAAGGTTTTACAGGAAGAAATTGAGAAAATAATTGTTTCGGGGAAAGAAGAAGTTGAGGAACTCCGGTTAAAATACATCAGCAAAAAAGGCACTATCAGCCAGTTGTTCGAAGATTTTAAAAATGTTTCGCCCGAGCAGAAAAAGGAAGTTGGGCAAGCCCTGAATACCTTGAAAAACTTTGCTCTCGAAAAAATTAATACCTTAAAGGAGTCGTTTGAATCTGCCACAAATGGTGATTCTGGACTTGACCTAACCATGCCCGGCGAACCATTGAAACTGGGAACAAGGCATCCGTTGTCGCTTGTAAAAAACGAAATCATTGGAATTTTTGGCCGTCTTGGTTTTACCGTTGCCGAAGGTCCTGAAATTGAGGACGACTGGCATGTTTTTTCGGCATTGAATTTTCCGCCGGAACACCCTGCCCGTGATATGCAGGATACTTTTTTTATCGAAAAAAATCCCGATGTTTTGTTGCGCACCCACACTTCGAGCGTGCAAATCCGCGTGATGGAACGCACTCAGCCACCTATCCGGATGATTTTCCCGGGGCGGGTTTTCAGGAATGAGGCCATTTCTGCGCGCTCTCACTGCATTTTTCATCAAATCGAAGGATTGTATGTGGATGAAAATGTATCGTTTGCCGACCTGAAACAAACCTTGCTACAGTTTGCAAAAGAACTGTTTGGCGAAGGAACGCAAATCCGTTTGCGCCCTTCCTATTTCCCGTTTACGGAGCCCAGCGCCGAAATGGATGTAAGTTGCTCGATTTGCGGAGGAAAAGGTTGCAATGTTTGTAAATACAGCGGCTGGCTCGAAATTCTGGGCTGTGGAATGGTTGATCCTAACGTATTGGAAGCCTGTAACATCGACAGTAAAAAGTACACAGGTTTTGCTTTCGGAATGGGAATTGAACGCATTACCATGCTGCGTTACGGTATTAAAGATATCCGCCACTTTTTCGAAAACGATGTACGGTTTTTGAGGCAGTTTGAGTCAGCGATGTAATAACAGGGTTTTTATCAAATTAATTTTGATAAGAAAATACAGATAGTTGGTTTTATTGTTTCCACTTTACTCTTACCCCATATTCCCCGAATATTTCATCTGAAGTTACAACTGGTAAATCTTCACTAATGCTTTGCGCAATAATAATTCTGTCGAAAGGATCGCGATGTAAATATTTCAATGAGCTTAGTTTGATGATATGATTTGGTAGAATTGGTAATAACTCGAAACCATTATGATATATTTTATCAATCATTTCTTCAATATCACATGAAATACGAAGTTTATCAAGAGATATTTTAATAGCTATTTCCCAAAGTGATGCAATACTGATTATGATAGTATTATCTATATTTTCAAGCTCTTTTCTTATTTTATCAGGAAGTTGTTTGTCATTTTCAACAAACCAGATAAATGATTAGGTGTCAATCAGGATTCTCATTGCATAAATTCATTGAAATCTTCTAACGGTTCATTGAAATCTGTTCTCATTTTAAATATTCCCTTCATACATCCGGCTTTGGGATGAACTTTCTCTTTTTTGGGTTTTTGCTTCTGAATTAAAAATTCAACATAATCAGAAACCTCATCCTGAACAGATTTGGGAAGTATAGAAATTCTTGTATATAAAGATGTATTAGTCATTGTTGTTCATTTTATAACCAGAATAACAAAAATATCAATAAAAATCCTTTTCTGGTAAAAAATTAAGATATTGGCCACTTTTTCGAAAACGATGTAAGGTTTTTGAAGCAGTTTGAGTCAGCGATGTAAAAGTTTTATTTTATTCTGACTGTTTTATTTCGTTTAAAACGTCACAGGATGCCTGATAACTTCTGTGGTAACGATTCTTGCTTAAGAACCCGGAAGTCAGGCTTTTAAGTTCTCCGTTGATATTTTCAAGAGACCGTGTGATAGTGGATCGAAAAAGTTTTGCGCAATTCACGCAAGATTCCTGATTTAAATCGGTTGTTTTGAAAAAAGCGCTTTTCAACGATTCAATAGAATTTAAGTAGTCCTTTTCAAAATGATAATTATTTGCTTCCAGATAACACCCATTAATTACAGAGAGGTGCTCCTGACAATTGTGTCCGCCCGCCTGGCAAACCAATAGTTCAATTTTTAAATGATTTTTATTACCGGAGTTTTGTTTTGTTTGATTAGTTAATGACAAAAGTCGCTTACTATCCATTTCTTTTTTTAATAAATAATTACTTAATTAATTTATACACGGAATTTGAAATTGTTGAGATCGAAAGACTTTAAATAAATTCTCAACAAGTGTAATTTCAAATTTCAAAACCTATTCCGTTTCGAAATAAGTAATTTTTTTATAAAATAAAACCTTCAGCGTATTTTATTTTTGAACTATTTTAAAACATCTTCAATTAAATTAAGTTCTTCTTCCGAAAAATTCAGGTTTTTCAGAGTTTCCACGTTATCATCTATCTGTTTAACCGAGCTGGCACCAATTAAAACTGAAGTTATCCGTTTGTCTTTCAGCACCCAGGCAAGCGCCATTTGCGCCAGCGACTGACCACGTTTTTGGGCTATTTCATTCAGTTTTACAATTTTATCGTGAGCCGAATCAACATGTTCTTTTTTCAGAAAAACTTCGCGCGTAGCACGACTTCCTTCAGGAATTCCTTTCAGGTAGCGGTCGGTTAAAAGTCCCTGAGCCAGTGGTGAAAACGGAATACATCCAATTCCTTCTTCTTCCAGCACATCCAGTAATTCATCTTCAACCCAGCGAACAAACATCGAATATTTTGGCTGGTGAATCAAACACGGAGTTCCCAGTTCTCTCAGAATCCGGGCGGCTTCGCGGATCATATCGGCAGGATAATTAGAGATGGCTGCATAAAGCGCCTTTCCCGAACGCACTGCCTGGTCGAGTGCCATCATTGTTTCTTCAATTGGTGTGTCCGGGTCGGGACGGTGAGAATAAAAAATGTCAACATATTCCAGTCCCATCCGCTTTAAACTCTGGTCGAGACTCGAAAGTACATATTTGCGGCTACCCCATTCACCATAAGGACCAGGCCACATCAGGTATCCGGCTTTTGTGGAAATGATCAGTTCGTCGCGGTAAGCGCCGAAATCCTGTTTCAGAATTTTTCCAAAGTTTTCTTCTGCCGAACC
>DATITY010000717.1:0-15407 GCA_035467235.1 Draconibacterium sp.
CGCTGGGTGAAAATCCGGAGCGGGTTTATATCACGGGTTTGGGCGACCACTATCTTTCCCGTTCAAATCTTTTTCGTCCTGGATTCAGTCCGGTAAATGTGATTTTGCCCGACAATGCCTGGGAACTTGGCTATTCAGAACTCGATTTAGGTGGAATAAAAATCGCGGCACTTTCTCGCCGGGCAAGCTGGGAAAATGCAATAAGAAGAAGATTCGAAACCATGGTTTTCCCGGGTGGAAAAGTAACCTACAATGTTTGGCTCGAAAATTTTACAGGCGAATGGCAGGAAGGATTGCGAAAGATTTTTCAGGAGAAAATGCTGTTTGATGTGGAGCAATTCGACAATACACTTTTTGAGCGTGACGACCTGAAATGGGTGCGCCACACTTATCTCTGCCAGTTGATGATGGGTTGGGACCACGACATGTATGATATTGAAAAAGGCCGCTACACACTAAGTGATTTTATCGGTTTCAATAATAAAGTTTTGGGTGGCGCTGAGATTTATGGTTTGTGGCCCACCTGGCCCGCACTTGGCATGGACCAACGCAACCAATGGGACATGTATAGGAGTATGCCCGGTGGAATGCCCGCTGTTAAAGGATTGGCTGATTTGTGCCACCTAAACAAATCGCATTTTTACATAGCCTTTAAACCGTGGGACACCGCTACCCGCAAGGAAGACCCGTATGAAGCGCTGGCAGAATCCATCAAAGAAACCGGTGCTGATGGAGTGGTTTTGGATTGCTCGGGCGCTTCAACAGAACAACTCCAAAAAGCCGGTGACAATGGCGGCAACGGTGTGGTAATGTACAGCGAGGGAATGGCGGTGCCGAAAGACATGCAGGGAATTGTAAGCGGTCGCGTTCACAACGCTCTGTATTACTGCCCGATGCTCAATCTGAACAAGCTGATAAAACCTGAATTTGCGATTTTCCGGGTGGTGGAAGTGGGGAAGGAGCGAATCAAACGCGAATATTCATTGTCGCTTTTTAACGGATACGGCACCGAAAACAATCTTTTTTCTCCGGGCCGTCCTTACTGGTTGGATGAACAATGGAAATATCTTGGAAAAATACTGATGATTCAAAGGGAAAATGCAGAAAATTTCACTCAAAAAAACTGGATTCCATTAATTGAAACTACTGCTGACCAGATTTTTGTCAATCATTGGCCATCTGTAAATAAGACTGTTTATACCATTTTCAGCCTGATTCCACAAGGATTTAACAAACCGCTTTTTGAAGTTCAACCCAAAACCGATTTTCATTTTGTCGATTTATGGAATCACGAACCGGTTCGGCTTGACACAATAAAAAATAAAATATTTGCAGTAGCCGATGTTGAATCCTTTTCTGAAAAATACCTGGGAACCAACAACGAAGGCGCAGTGGGCGCCATTGCTGAGTTTCCGGAGTTGCTGAAAGTCACTTTTAACCTTCCCAAAGATGAACTAACCTTTTCAGCATCAAAAGGAGACAGCATAAAAATTTATGCCGGAATGCCCGGTTACCAAGGGAAATGGAAGACTTATCCGGTTCAGAAACAGACAATCCGGTTAATCAAAGAGTTTGGCCGCGAAGAGGGAAAATTCGTTGTTCAACTTTTTGAGAAAGGCGAACTGGCCGACGAGCGGATTGTTTCCTTTCCGCCGGCCTCCGCACGTTTAATCAGCGAAAATGTTCAGACTGAAAAAAAGGCAAAAGCGCCCGCTGGAATGGTGAAAATTCCTGCCGGAAAATTTAAAATGGAAGTGGAGTTTGGTGATTATTTTATTCCCTACCCCGAAGTTTTGGAAAAAGGAGAAATAGAAATGCCCTCGTTTTTCATGGATAAATTTCCGGTTACTAATACGGATTTTAAAAAGTTTATTGAAAAATCAGGCTACAAACCGGCAGACGCTGAAAACTTTCTGAAACACTGGGAAAACGGTAAAATCAAATCCGGCGATGAAAATAAACCGGTTGTTTTTGTGAGTTACGAAGATGCGCAGGCCTTTGCAAAATGGGCAGGAAAGCGACTTTCCACTGAAGCCGAATGGCAGTATGCCGCACAAACCGAAAAGCTTAACGAGTGGCCGTGGGGAGAAAAAGCACACATTGTTGCTGAAAAGGAAGAAATCACCGGCACGCTCACCGTGGAAAAGTTAACGGGAATCGATTCTACACTTTGCAACCCCGGAAACGGAATAATGGATACAGTTGGAAGTTATCAGAAAGGTGAAAATCCTTTTGGCTTGCAGGATTTGGTAGGCGCTGTTTGGCAAATCACCAACGATGTTTACGATAATTGCACCTACTCGTTTGTAATGCTGAAAGGTGGGAGTTACTACAAACCCGAAGACAGTTGGTGGTATGTACAGGGCGGCCCGAAAAATCTGCGCTGGCGCCAAATGCTGCTACGTGTATCACAGGGTTTTGAGCGCAAAGCCACGGTTGGTTTCAGGTGTGTGGCAGATGAGCAGCGGTAGAATTAAATCCAAACTGTAACTGGACATAAAATTTTCATTAACTGCTTCGGTTTTTGAACAATAAATGGGTATTTTAGGTAAAAAATTTTAGATTCAAAATCTTTGCATATTCAAGCAGAATTTGCAAAAAACATGTAATAACTTTATATAATCAAAATCTTTACCAACAATGAAACGCAAGAAATTTATTACAGATATAACTCTGGCTGGTGCAGCAGCTTTCATCAGCCCCACAATGGCTCATGCCGGTTTGCTTCGTACCAGTCAGAACAAAAAAGTTAAAGTTGGTGTTATTGGGTGCGGAAGTGTTTCGGGTGTTTATCTTCCACATATTTCAAAGTCGGCCTTTATTGAAATTGTAAGTGTTTGTGATATTAAACCTGAACGCGCAAAAGCAAGGGCCGAGCAGTTTAATGTGCCGGTTTATTACCCGCATATTGACGAGATGCTCGCAGGCAAATCATTCGATTTAATGATCAACCTCACGAATATGCAGGAGCACGGCAGGTTGAACAGGCAGGCGGTGATGGCAGGGAAACATGTGTGGTGTGAAAAACCTCTAGCAAATTCATACAACGAAGGCAGGGAATTACTTGATTTGGCAAAAAGTAAGGGAGTAAGAATCTGGTGTGCGCCTGCGGTGGTAAACAGTCCGCAATTTGCATTTATGGCTGCGCAAATCGGGGATGGGAAAATCGGTAAAATAGCAGGCGCCCATGCGCACTATGGCCATCTGGGGCCCGACTGGTCTGCATTTTTTTACGAGAAACTCGGTGGAAGCCTTCCTGATCTTGGAGTTTACAATATCAGCACATTGACAGGTTTACTGGGACCGGCAAAATCGGTGGTGGCGATGCTTAACATCTTAACTCCGGAAAGAAATGTTGCAGATAAAGGAAAAATCAAAGTCGAAGCCGAGGACAATGCAAGCATATTGCTGGAACATCATTCGGGTGCTATTTCAAATATCATGAGTGGTTTCAATTATTTCGATCCGTACGGGCATACCGGTACCGGGCAGGACAAACCAACTGTTTCGGTTTTTGGGAACAAGGGCGCAATGCACCTGATTGGTTACGACTGGAAACCTTTCTCGGTTGAATTAGCCACGATTGATCATGAGGAACCACAGCGTTTCGCCACCGACACCGGAGATTATGTCTGGGAAATGGGAGCTTCGGTGGTTTGCAAGAGCCTGATTACCGGCAAAGAACCGCTCATTAACGCGGAACATTCACTTCATGTGCTCGAAATTATTGAGGCTGCCAGAAAATCACAGGCAGAAGGCCGAAGAGTTGAACTGAAATCAACTTTTCCGTACCCGGTTATTAAAGTGAATTAAAATTCAAATTATTATATCAATTTAAAAATCAGAATAATATGAAAAAATGCAATTTCTATTTCGTGCTGGTGCTGTTGTCAGTCTCCATCTTTTCGTGTAAACCAAAACAGCAAACAACTCCGGTTGTCAACACAGATCCAATGGCCCTTTACTCCGAAGTTGATAAATCAGCGCCTGTAAACACACTTCCCGAATCTGAGGCAAAAGCCGGCTGGCAGCTCCTTTCAAACGGAACCGATTTTACCGGCTGGCATGGTTACAATATGACCGGAATTCCTGATTGCTGGACGATTGAAGATGGCTGTTTTACGATGACCACCGTTGGCGGCGCCGAAAGCCAGGATATTGTTACCGACAAAACCTACAAAAGTTTTGTCCTGTTTGCCGAATTCAAACTCGATACCGGAGCTAACAGTGGCATTATCTGGCAGATTAAGGAGGATACCATTTACAAATTCCCTTATGAAACGGGAGCTGAATACCAGGTGATCGACCATGAAAACTGGCCCGATTCGCTGGCAGACTGGCAAATTTGCGGCGCCAACTATGCCATGTACCCACCAAGGGTGCAGCCATTTAAACCGGTAGGAGAGTGGAACCAGGCTTTTTTGGTGGTGAATGGCAACAAGGTCACACAACTTTTAAACGGAGAGGTTGTGGTTGAATACGAAAAATATTCTGACGAATGGAACAAACTTCGAAACAGCGGAAAATGGGCCGCTTTTCCCGATTATGGCAAATACGACGAAGGCCATATTTCGTTGCAGAACCACGGTACCAAAGTGTGGTACCGCAATGTCAAAATCAAGGAATTATAATCGTTAAAAATCGGGAATATGACTGAAAAGAATGATTCGAGGCGAAACTTCCTGAAAAAGGCAGCCATTGCAACTGCAGGAATTACAGTTGTGCCGCATTTTACCGTTAGCGGACTGGGACACAGGGCTCCCAGCGACAAACTGAACATCGTTGGAATTGGCGTTGGAGGCAAAGGGCATCCAAATCTGATGGGAATGAACACCGAAAATATTGTGGGATTATGCGATGTTGACTGGAAGTATTCCGAAAAATGTTTCAGGGATTTTCCCAAGGCAAAAAAATATTACGACTGGCGCAAAATGTTCGATGAAATGAATGGTCAGTTTGATGCAGTGATGGTGGCCACCGCCGATCATACCCACGCAATTGTTTCAGCCACAGCACTCACATTGGGTAAGCACGTATATTGCCAGAAACCACTTACACATTCAGTGTATGAGTCCAGATTGCTGACCAGACTGGCAGCTAAACACAAAGTGGCAACACAAATGGGCAACCAGGGAAATTCGGGTGATGGTGTGCGTGAAGTGTGCGAATGGATATGGAATGGTGAAATTGGTGAAATTCGTGAAGTACACGCGTGGACCGACCGCCCCATCTGGCCGCAGGGATTGCAGCGTCCGACCGAAAAAATTACCCCTCCCAAAACATTGAACTGGGATTTGTTTATTGGTCCGGCACCCATGCGACCTTTCCACGAGATTTATACACCCTGGAACTGGCGCGGCTGGTGGGATTTCGGTACCGGCGCTTTTGGCGATATGGCCTGCCATGTGCTCGATCCCGTTTACCAGGCGCTGAAATTGGGTTACCCCAACAAAGTTCACGGCAGTTCCACTTTAATGAATACCGAAAGCGCTCCACAGTCAGAAACCGTGGTTTTTGCTTTTCCGGCCAGGGAAAAAATGCCAAAGGTGAATATGCCCGAAGTAAAAGTACATTGGTATGATGGCGGAATTCTGCCCGACCGCCCGGATTTACTTCCTGAAGGAGAAAACCTGATGGCTGACGGTCTGGGAGGCTGTATTTTTGTTGGTTCGAAAGATACACTCATTACCAGTTGCGGAGGTTTCAATCCGAGGTTGCTTTCAGGAAGAAAACCAAACGTTACACCCTATCTGAGAAGGATTCCGGGAGCAGTGGGATATGTTGACGGTCCGCATGAACAGGACTGGATTAGGGCTTGTAAAGAGTCACCCGAAAACAGGGTGGAAGGCACTTCGCACTTCGGCTATTCAGGTCCTTTCAACGAAATGGTGTTGCTGGGTGTGCTGGCCATTCGTTTGCAGGGTTTGAACAAAACATTGAAATGGGATGCCGGAAATATGCGGTTTACCAATATTTCGCCATCTGAGGAGTTGAAGATTGTAACTTCCGATGACTTTAAGGTCATTGACGGACATCCTCATTTTGATACCAAATATGCCACTTTCAACGCATTGGAGGCTGCCTCCGGTTATATAAAACATACTTATCGCGAAGGCTGGAGCTTACCTGCCATGCCATGATACCGGGATTTGGATTTTTAGGATTCCTTACATCGGTACTCTTTGGCATACAAGGACAGAGGGAAAAAATTATTGTAAAAAACCTGATTTAAATAACATTTATGAACAATCTGATTGAATGTACACCCTCCGCATATTCTTATCCGCTTCTTATAAAACAGTTGTTTCTGGCGCCAATGGTAAACAATCCTGACCAGGAAATTGTCTATCGCGATCAGGTAACTATTACTTATAAAACGTGGAAAGAAAGGGTGAACCGGCTGGCAGGAGCTTTGGTTGCAATCGGAGTCAAACGCGGCGATACGGTGGCCGTGCTGGAATGGGATTCGCACAGGTATCTCGAAATGTATTATGCCATTCCGATGCTTGGAGCGGTGCTTCACACGATAAATGTCAGGTTAACGCCCGAACAGATGGTTTACACAATCGATCATGCTGAAGATGATGTAATTATTTGTCATGCCGATTTTCTTCCTTTACTGGAAGGTATAAAAGGAAGAATTGCAGAAGGACGAAAATTTATTCTGATTGACGAAAACGGGGAATTTAACGGCCACCGCATTCAGTTTGAGGGAGAATATGAGAAAATGCTGGAAGCGGCATCACCTGAATTTGATTTCCCCGAATTTGATGAAAACACGCGTGCCACTACCTTTTATACCACAGGAACCACGGGGCTTCCCAAAGGAGTTTATTTTTCACACAGGCAACTGGTGCTTCACACCTTAACATCTGTCGGAGCGCTGGCATCGCCTGCTGTTCAGGGTCGCCTGCACCGCGATTCTGTTTACATGCCGCTCACTCCAATGTTTCATGTTCATGCCTGGGGAATTCCCTACATGGCAACTTATCTGGGTATTAAACAAGTGTATCCGGGAAAATACATTCCATCTGTTTTGTTAAACCTGCTGATTTCGCATAAAGTTACTTTCAGTCACTGTGTGCCCACCATTTTAAACATGATATTAAAAGCACCCGAAGCAGCAAATGTTGATCTATCAGGTTGGACATGTGTTATTGGTGGGGCAGCTCTCCCGAAACCGGTTGCCATGGAAGCTATAAAGCGTGGAATCGATGTTTACGCTGGTTACGGGTTGTCGGAAACTTGTCCGGTGCTTGCCCTTTCGCATCTGACCACAGAAGAACTGGAATTAACTCCTGAAGATCAGGTTGACTCGCGTTGCCGCACCGGGAAATCCATTGGAATGGTTCAAATCCGTGTGGTAGATGAACATGGAAATGATGTACCGCAGGATGACAAAACACCCGGGGAAATCATTGTGAGGGCGCCCTGGTTAACGCAGGGTTATCTGAAAGACCATGTTCACTCTGAAAAACTCTGGGCAGGGGGTTGGATGCACACCAACGATGTTGCCTGTGTAGATGAAAACGGGAGTATTCGGATTACCGACCGCACCAAAGATGTGATAAAAGTTGGCGGAGAGTGGGTTAGTTCGCTGGAAATGGAAGATGTTATTGCCAAAAACGAAGGAGTTGCCGAAGTGGCAGTGATCGGGATGCCCGATATTACATGGAGCGAAGTCCCTTTGGCTATTGTTGTTACAAAAGCAAATGCTGAATTCGATGACAAGGAAATCATCCAACTGGTAAAAGCAAGTATCGATTCGGGTGTGCTGCCGCGTGAAGCAATTACTTTGAAAATTCGCCGGGCTGAATTAATCGACAAAACCAGCGTCGGAAAAATAAATAAAGTCGAGCTTCGAAAGAAATTTATTCAGGAATAACCAGTAAAAACTTTAAAACCAAAAATCATGAAACCAGTAAAATCAAACCAAAATTGGCCGGTTAATATGAACCGGAGAAGATTTGTAGCAACCAGCGCTGCCTGTCTGGGCTGCCTTTCAGTAATGCCGCTGATGGGAATGAATTATTCATCTGAAGGAATGAGTCTGAAAAAAATGCGGATACGCGTTGTCTATTCCCTTCATGCGGATAAGCAGGCACAGCCCGACTGGCCTAATGTGGGTTTCGATTTCAATCCCGTGATGGAAAGGATAAATAATTTACTTGTTAAGAATTTCAATGATTTTGAATTCCTTCAGGTAAAAGCCACCGGACCGGATGAAGCAAAAAAAATTGTTGAACAGGACAAATCTGAAAATATTGACGGATACATTGTTTACCAGTTGAATTGCTGGAACCAGGTAATTCAGACCATTGCCGAAACAGGGAAACCTGTTCTTTATGCCGACTTCCAGTTTGGCGGAAGCGGTGGATTTCTGGTTTACAATTCGGCATTTCTTAGAAACGGAAATAAGAATGTCGGATATGTGGCATCATCTGAAATGAACGACCTGATTGCGGCAGTTGCCTGTTTCAGGGAAATTCAAAAGGGAGGAAGTGTTGCTGATTTTAAAAATGCAACTTCAAATGTTAGAATCAGAAATACTCCCCGGACAAAGAATTTGAACATTAAAGCTGATGAATTAACCATGGTTTCTCCGGAGGAATGTGTAAAGCAAATGAAGAATTCAAAAATCCTGGCTATCCGTGACACGAAATCTGGAGTTAATCAACCACTTGCCGGGATTCCGGTTGAACAGGTTTCCTTTGCCGAACTGAATGCGGCCTGGGAAGCGGCAGATAAGGATAAATCTCAGGAAGTGGCGGCCCGCTGGCAAAAAAATGCAAAGGATATCACAGGAGTTTCTGCTGAAACACTTCAGACCTCGGCAGCCATGTATCTTGGGATGAAAGAGGTATTGAAAAATCACGACGCCAATGCCATTACTGTGAATTGCCTCGGGGGATTTTACGGCGGACATATTCATGCCTATCCCTGTCTTGGATTTCATGAACTTTGCAACGAAGGATTGATTGGCGCCTGCGAATGCGATGTCAACTCCACTGCAACCATGGTGGCTGGAACATTACTCACCAAAGGAAGGCCCGGATATATTTCCGATCCCGTGATTGATACTTCAAAAGGCCAGATCATTTATGCCCACTGTGTGGCTTCCAATAAGGTTTTCGGGCCATCGGGGAATGCAAATCCTTTTTCAATCATGACCCATTCAGAAGACAGGCAGGGAGCATCAGTGCGGAGTTACCTTCCTGAAAATTACATTACAACCACACTCGAAATTCATTCTGACAAGAAGGAAATACTTTTCCATCAGGCGCTTGCAGTAGCCAATGACCCGGATGACAGGGCATGTCGCACCAAACTTTGCGGAGAGCCGTTGGGTGATATCGAAAAACTTTTTACACAATGGGACAAATGGGGCTGGCACCGGGTTACTTTCTACGGCGACCTTAAAAAACCGGTTTTTGCGCTGGCAGATGTTTTAGGATTCAAGGTTGTTGAAGAAGCCTGAAAATCTGGAAATGAATAATTTTCCCCATCGACCGGTAAAAATATTCGATAATTTCCCCCCTGCACCGGTAAAAATATCTGTTTCGCGAAACAACTCTTATTGTTAGGTGCTAAAAGGATGCCATCCGTCGAGCGACGGATGGCATCCTTTTGCGTAATCAAGGCTCCACTTCCCAAAACGCGGGTTTATTAACTTCACCAACTTTTATATAACGTCGGCTTTTCAGAATTTCGGTTGAACCGTCCTTCACAAATTCCGATAAAAGCAGGTAGCCACCTTTCGTTTGTGGTAAGGTTAAAAATGCAGGTATATTTGTTCGCTGATAAGCAGGGAGTTCCACCTTTCTTTTCATTTGCGAAATAAGTTTTCCGTCTGCATCGATGAGTTTTGTAGTTACCATTCCTGTTACAATTTTGTTCAAGTCGTTAACGCCAACAAGATTAAAAGCAAGCTGTTCACCGGGTGTATAATTTCCGTTGGGAAAATAACGCTGGTCGGCCAAATCGATAAAAATACTGGCCGGTGCAAAGGCATGTTTAAACCATTTCAGCGAAATCCCGGGTTCCAGGTCTTTGATGTTGTTGATGTACCAGTCGCCGGTATAGCCGTAATTGTTGGTAAGGTGGCAAAATGCCAGAACGCCCGCCATCGTCCGCTCTCCTCTAATCCATTCAGTTTCGCACGACAGCCAGTACGCCTGTAATTCACGTCGTTGCCGGGGAGTGGCATTTTCGCCAATTAAATTGTCGTAAACATTTTTGGTAAGTTTGGAAGGTTGTCCGTCGCGCCAAAGCCAGTTCCAGCCATATTCGTTTACCAGTTGAGTAGCTGAAGCTTCGAGGTATTTTAACTGTCCGGGTTCCCAGTCATCCATTTTTCCAAGCCGGTAGGGTATTTTTGTGAGGTATGCAACCGGGTCTTTCTGTTTCATCAAAACCCAGCCTGCACGGTACAAATGCGGTTCGTCCATCGGGTCAACGCCGGTCAAATCGCCTTCCTGCATATAACCGGCATCCCAAATCCGGGTGGGGTCGAGTTTTTGTAATTCCGGAATCAGCTTATTTCCGATGTAACTATTTACATTTTCATTAATGGCATCCCAAATCACGATGCTCGGGTGGTTACCGTCGCTCCAGACCCAATCGGTAAATTCGTCGCGGATTTGTTCGTCCCAGCCATGATTTTGCCAGTACAGCCATTCATTCTGAAAGACCATACCATATTCGTCGGCCAAATCATACCAGAAATCGGGCACCAATCCAACACAAATCCGCATGGCATTCCAGTGGATGGATTTTGGATTGTCAATCAGCATTTTCTTTACCCACTCCCGGTTCCACGGTAAAACCTGGCAATCGGGATCTTCAAAAAATCTGTGCAGTGTGATGTTGCTTCCACGCAGGTAATATTTTTCACCGTTCAGATAAAAAAACTTTCCACGCCGCTCAAAATCGCGCATTCCAAATTTTTTGGTTACCATATCCGATAGCTTTTCCCCATCAAAGAGTTGAATTTCTGCTTCGTACAAAAAGGGATCCTCAGGTGACCATTTCTTAAAATCTGCAACAGGCAATTCAATTTCGAGTTGGGTTTCATTGTCGCGTGTGATTTCTCCGTAAGCAACCAATCCGGCAACCACTTTCCCGGTGGTTTTTTCTTTAATCCTGATATCAGCTCTTATGGTGTCAATCATTTGGTCGCCATACATTACCTGCTGAGGATAGAAACTTCTGACTAATAATTTTACAGTTACATTTTTGTTCTTCACCGAAGGCAAAATCAGGCTTTTTTTGATTTTTTGTTTGCCGGAAAACGACAAATAAACATCGTCCCAAATGCCGGGAATGTAATTCACCTTTTCCTTGTCGGTGCTGCCTGCTGCCTGTGGCGGAAGCCAAATCCGTTCGCCAACGCGGATGAGGATTTCGTTGTCGTCCCCAAATTTCAGGGCGTTGGTGACTTTAAATTCGATGGGTGTGTAACATGAAATTGATTGCCCCATATCTTTGCCATTGATATAAACCTGAGTTACAAACTGACTTTTCAGAATTGAAATCATGGCTTCGCTGCCTTTCATATCGGCGGGGATATTCACCACTTTTTTATACCAACTGTATTTTGGTTCATACTGAAGTTTCCGGTAATCGTAAGCCTCGTCTGCCAAAACCTGATCGGGGCGTTTAAACAGTTTGTCGTATGATTCAATTTTGGGTTCAGCCAAATGAATCAAGCCTGGAACAGGACATTTTCGCGTAAATTTCTGTGGTGGAAAAGCGTCGGTAGTTTGATCGAAATCCCATTGTCCGTTCAGATTGATGATTTTCCCCTCGTTTTGTGAGAAAACGGAAATTGTAAAAAACAGAATCAGGAAAAGAAGAGTAAGGTTTTTCATCGGTTTAGATTATTAGATATTGAGACACAAGTATCAATACATTTAAAAGATTTTGGTGCTTTTGCGGCTTACTTCAGCCACAAAAACACCAAATATTTCTTTCTCCTTCAAGGATGGGCTGGGGAGACCTTTAGTTAACAATAGCAGCAATACCTGCTCCGATGAGGCTCGAATTGGGTACTTCCACAATTTCGTAGAACCTGCGGTTTTCGCCCGAAAGGAATCCCTGCAGGAATGCTTCAAACATGATTTGGAAGTTGTTCATTTTGTAGAAAGTAGTTCCTTCAATGGTCATCAGAACTGGTTTATCTGCCGATTTTCCTTTACCGGTTTTCATAATAACTGCAGCCAGGCTTGCAGCCGTTAATTTGGCAGCGCGTGTAATCATCGCGTTGATAATTTCAGTGGCAGCTTCCTTATCTTCCTTATTTACCAAAACTGTCGAAAGAGTATTTGCAGGCAGGTCGATTCCGCAAACAAATTTGTTTACTTCTTCTGAGGTCAATTCACCAATTTCCTTCAATCTCACTTTACTTTCGGCGCTGAAAACATCTTCGGCAGCCGCCATTTTTAATGCCATGGTGCAGAGGCCGCCAAAATAGCCGCCTGCAATCATTTTCTCAAATGAATACCTGCCCGGCAGTTTTGTGGTATTGTCGAAAGCAATATCAATGTCGGTGCGTGGCATCAGGTTAAAATTACCAGTTTCGATATTGATAATCATGTGCCCGTTTTGGTCGAGTTTCGGAGTTTTTGTAATTTTTTTATTTTCCTCGATGTAGCAAGCGTTGGTTCCCGTGCCAAGTATGAACCCGATGTAAGTGTCGAACTCCCGTCCGGCTGTTGCAGCTTGTCCGGCCAGCAATGTTGAAACCGTGTCGTTCATCAAAACTATTTCTTTTTTTGGAGTGCCCATGGCTTCAAGCAGGTTTTTGCCCACCATTTGTCCAATTACTTCGGGTGCTTTTACTTCCTTGCTCCACTCTAATAGTTTACCGTCTTTGTTGGGAAAAATTTCCACGGCATAAGAAAAGCAGAACCCTATTTTTTCTGAAACATCCTTATAACTTGTAAGATATGCTGCCAGTGTGGCAAAAAATTCCTTGTTCGACAATTCTTCGTCGATGGCAGGCATTTTGCGTTGCTGCAGGTTTTCGGTAACCAGGTTCAGGTTTTTGTCGAACGACATTTTTACCGCCCTGAAATTTGTACCACCCGCATCAATGGCTACAACCGGTTCGTTGGGCTTGATTTTTCCCTCGGCTCCCAAATAGGTTGGTATCATTTGCAGAGAACCAGGTTTTCCTTCGAGACCATTTTTCATTTCAGAAATAAAATCGTCGGCAATGATTTTAATATCAAGCTCTGCGGCTGATAATTTGTGTTCTTTTAAAAATTTTTGTGTCTTGTTCATATTAAAAACGTTTATAAAATTGATTTAAAATTACTTTGTAGTTATTGTAACGATATGTACACAGTTTGTTACAACTGATAAAATTATTTTCTTCCGTTGAATTCCTTGATAGCCTCGAGCATAGCCACAATATTTTCAACAGGAACATTTGCCTGCGCATTGTGAACCGTATTAAAAACGAAACCTCCGTTTTTGTTGAAAATTTCACAGGTGCGTAAAACCTGTTCACGAACTTCTTCGGGTTTACCAAAAGGCAGCATTTGCTGGGTATCAACGCCGCCGCCCCAGAAAACGAGATCGCGGCCATATTTTTCTTTCAGCTTTTTCGGATCCATTCCGGCAGCATTTATTTGCACCGGGTTAATGATGTCGAAACCGGCACGGATAAAGCTGTCCATAAGTGTTTCAACTGCGCCGCAGGAGTGTTTGAAAGTTTTCCACTGTGTATTTTCGTGAATCCAGTCGTTCATTCTTTTGTAGTATGGCAGCCACATTTCGTCGAACTGTTCGGGGGAGCAGAATGTGGAACTTTGTGTGCCAAAATCCGTGCCGCACATGAAAACCGCGTTCACCTTGTTGCCAACCACACTAAAAATACGACGCAGATTTTCAATGGCAATTTCCGACTGCCGTTCGTATATTCCTTTAATATAATCGGGACGTGAAATTGTACTCATGTACCATTCGGCCACATCGCGTATGCCTTTCGGGTGTTTCAGGTTGAGCCCCGGAACCAGCGCAATATCGCCAAGCGCAGTTCCACCAAATGCAGCGATTACAGCCTTCCCCGAAAAATACGCCTTGTCAACTTCAATCCGCCAATGTTCCAAATCCTTGACCGAGATCAACCCAAATTCTTCAAGGTTGTCTTCCACATTCAGTTCTTCTTCAACAATTGGTTCCTGTCTGATTACGGCATCGAAGAAATACCCTGTTTTTGGCATTCTTGCACATGGCGGAACGGATGTATCTCCTTCGGGATACATTAATGTATCACCTTTTTCATCGACAGTGACATTAAAATCTTGCGGAACCATCACTCTTTGTCCCCATGGAGTTTTCCATTCTTTAAATGGTGAATGGTTGTGAAACCCAAACATATTGTTTTTTCCCCACGCCCCGATAACATCAATGCCAATGGAATCAATTAATTCCCAGTCAACTTCGCCAAGCATCTGGAATGGTTCTATAACTCGAATGGGTTTACGTTGAAGACCAAAATGGCGGCGCAGTTTCGAAATGGTTTGAATGTGAATTCCTGTGACTGCCGTTGAACCTAAATCGATAACAATCCGGTCGGGTTGACGGTGGTTTACTGTATTTAAAAATTGTTCTCTTGAGTTCATATTTGACTTGCTTTATTTTTTTTCTATAAAAGGCCTTAAATTACTACAATTAACCAATTTGAAAAAATGATTTACAAATATGTGCATATTTGAAATAAAATATTTACAGAACCACAGGTTTTAGGATTTTTTACCTTATTTGTTTTTTTACTCATTATGTGGAGATTGGGAAGGCGACTTCACCAGTTTCTTTTCCAACTGCTCCAGAGAAATACCCTTGGTTTCGGGCAAATATTTCAGGATAACCAGAAAACCAATAATGCATATTACGGAATACAGCCAGAATGTGTTCGATGCATTGAATAATTCGACAAATACCGGGAAAGTGAGTGTCAGTAAATAGCAGGCCACCCACAATGAAAAAGTGGCAACAGACATGGCTGCACCCCGGATTTTATTTGGGAAAATCTCACTTAAAACCACCCAGACCGTTGGCCCCAGTCCAAATGCAAAAAATGCCGGAGTAATTGCAATGAAAGTTAACAACAGCCAGTCATCAGTTCTGCCGGTATGGAAAAGATAACCGATAACTATATAACAAACAGCCATGCCTGCAGCACCAATCAGCATTAAAAGTTTACGCCCCATCTTATCGATTACACGCATGGCAAGTATGGTAAAAACCACATTCATCACGCCAATCAGCGTGGTTTGAAAAAGTGCTGCATTAACTCCTAGACTGGCTTTGGCAAAAATATCGGGCGCATAAAAAAAGATGACGTTAATACCCGACCACTGCTGAAAAACCGCAAGGAAAATACCCAGGAACAATATCAG
>DATITY010000718.1:0-7391 GCA_035467235.1 Draconibacterium sp.
AAAAACCAATGCTACCAAATTGGCAAAAACAACAGCATTCAGCGACAAACTTAAGTGTCACGCGGTACAATCGCTTTTTAGCTGGGGATGAAACCGATAAAAAAATGATAAAAAAGTATAATAACTTTGGGATATTAACTAGTTACCAGCAATGTTAGACGACCACACAATCACGACTGACAACGTTTTAATAAATTTGACACTTAGCTAAATGACAATTGAGAAAATAAATATTGACGACTGCTTTAACATCACAAGTTCTCCGAGACTTTGGGAAAGATTTCGTCCAACTGACGGACCTGTTTACGACCCGACCACATTCGAGCAAATTACTTATCGCTGTTCGGACTGCAATTACCAAATAGCATTTAAGGACAAGGATTTTCAAAAACACAGCCATACTGACTTTACCAACCTGACCAAGACGGAGAGTTTACTTCTAGACAATTTTGTTATGACAAATGAACTTGAACAAAAATCATTTCTTGACTTTTACTGCCCAACTTGTAATAAACCGACAAGAATTTATTTCTCTGACGGCTATGGCGGCAAACACGGTGACTATATTGTGGGCATTGACTTTGGACTGACAATAAAAAAAGACGAATGAAAACTACGGAGGATAGAAACACTGCTGGTAACAGGCGCTTGGCAAAAGTGGCGGTTCAGTGCTCCGCAGACACATTTGTGGTTAATCAAAGTTTGGTTCTCCGCATCAACATTTATGGTGAAAATCGCCACCTTCGCCAAGCGCCAGACCGTTGTCAAAAGGGTTACATTACTATTTTGTAAGCGACTATTTTGTTATCAAAAAATGTTGGAACCAAAACTAAGTCGTGTTTCAAGTCATAGTCGATATCGGCAGTTTTAAGCTCCTGAGCTGTAGTATCGAGCAGTTTTATGGTTTGTCCGTTTTTATGGATAAAAATTCTTCCCGGCCAATTTGAAAAAACAAAATCACCTGCATTGTTTTTTTCCAAACCATCAACACCGCCGGCATCTTTAATAAGCACGGTTATTTTTTTAGTTTGAATGTCAACTTCATAAATATTATTATCACCAACCAATAGTTTTCCTTTTTCTGCCATTAATCCATTTGGTGTTTCAAAAGGTTTGCCTTCCATCCAAACGGTTAGTTTTTTATCATTCAGTACATGAATTTTAGCTGTTCGCGTGTCGGAAACAAAAATTTTCCCATCAGCGCAAGCGGTTACATCGTTCAGAAAAACTGCTCCGGGAGCATCGTATTTGGCAGAGATTACTCCTTTTGCAATGTCAATTTCAACCAACTGATCGATGTCGGAAACGTAAAGTTTACCTTTAAAAATGGCCATTCCTTTCGGGGCGTTCAGATTTTTTACCCATTCCAGATTCTTAACACTTCCATCGGGTTTTAAAATAGAAATAAAACCGTTACCGTCCTTTTGTGACGGGTCGCCATTAATGTTGGCAACATAAATCACGTCTCCTTCCTGATCGTAAAGCACCGATTCCGGCGTTTTCAAATCAGTGGTGGTTTGCCACACTTTTTCAAGACGCTGGGCGCTCAGAAAATTCACTCCGGATATTAAAATCAGGAATATCCCTGTAAAAATTGTTTTCATAATAAAATCGTTTTTATTTTTAAATCAAATTACTTTATGAACTATCTTAACAAACCAAAAGCTATTTTGTATTAAAAGGTTGTAAATTTGATTAAAAATAAATAAAAATGAAAACAGTTGCAATAGTTTTAGTCCTCATTATAAATGTTTTATATGCTTCCGGCAAAGATTCAAAAAACCGGCAATTTTATGTTGGCACTTACACCTCTGAAGGAGCAAAGGGAATTTATTTATGCAATTTTGATGTTGTTACGGGAGAAATTACCCTGCAGGAAACTTTTAGCGGCATTGATAATCCTTCATTTCTGAAAATATCGCCCGATAAAAGATTTTTGTATGCCGTCTCCGAGAAATCGGATGAAGGATATGTTTCAGCTTTTCGAATCGATAAAAATGGGAAGCTGATTTTTATCAATAAGCAGTCGTCGAATGGCGCGGGTCCATGTCAGGTCGATGTTTCGCCCGATGATAAATTTGTTGCTGTTGCAAATTACGGAGGCGGAACCACCGCTTTGTATCCGGTTGCTGAAAATGGCAGTTTGCAGCCTGCAACTTCAATCATCATAAACGAAGGTTCAAGTATCGATAAATCACGTCAGACAAAACCTTATGCACATTCCATCAAATTTTCACCTTTTACAAAGCAGGTTTTTAGCGCCGATCTTGGAACCGACCAGCTAAATATTTATTATCTGGAAGGGGATAAACTCGTTCAAAAAGGACAGAAATTTTTAAAACTTGAGCCGGGTGCCGGGCCACGTCATTTCGATTTTCATCCCGATGGTAAAACCATTTTTGTGATTAGTGAATTAAATTCAACAATAACAACATTTCAGCCGAAAGGGGAAAACTGGGAAAAATACCAGACTATTTCAACACTTCCGGCTGATTTCAGTGGAACAAGTTACTGCGCGGATATACACGTTTCGAAGGATGGTAAATATTTGTACGGGTCAAACCGGGGTCACAATTCAATTGCAGTTTTTGAAATTAACGGGCAAACAAAACAATTAAAATCTGTAGGTTTTGTGTCGGTTGAAGGCAACTGGCCAAGGAATTTTGCCTTGTCGCCCGATGGAAATTATTTGCTGGCGGCTAACCAAAGAAGCGGGAATATTACCGTTTTTAAAATCAATAAAGAAACAGGAATGCCTGAATTTACTGGTAAAGAGATTAAAATTCCGGCACCGGTTTGTATCGAATTTTTATAGGAATTAACTGAATTTTGTGCTAATCAGTTTTATAAATTCATCGCGGGTGGCTGTTTTTTGAAAAGCGCCTGTAAAATCGGAAGTTGTGGTTATCGAGTGTTGTTTTTGAATTCCGCGCATTTGCATGCAAAGGTGCTGCGCCTCAATTACAACAGCTACTCCCAGCGGTTTAAGCGTGTTGTGAATACACTCTTTGATTTGAGTAGTCAAACGTTCCTGTACCTGCAACCGCCGGGCAAAAACATCAACAACCCTTGCAATTTTGCTTAAACCGGTAATCGTGCCATTTGGAATATATGCAACGTGAGCTTTTCCAAAAAACGGAAGTAAATGATGCTCACACATCGAGTAAATTTCAATGTCTTTAACAATAACCATTTGCCGGTAATCCTCTTTAAACAATGCCGATTTTAAAATTTCCACAGGGTCGGTTTTGTAGCCTTGTAATAAAAATTGCATTGCCTTTGCAACTCTTTCCGGAGTTTTGTCAAGTCCTTCGCGTAAATTATCTTCGCCCAGTAATTTTAAAATATTCTGATAATTTTTGGCAAGTTCGGTAGTCGTATAATCATCGAAATTTTCAATTCTTTCGTAATTATTCGTTGAATTATTTTTTTGTGAACACATGACAGATGATAATTAAGTGTTTACAAAGATTAACTTTTTTTGTTAAAATCAGTATGAAAGAATGAATTGGTTTTCGGTATAATAAATTTTACTAAAATTGAAGTATGAAGATATTGATAGTTTCAGCAACCTGGCTTGAGGTAAAATTACTTTCCGACGAACTTGAATTTATTAAAGAAAGCAGTCATATTTTAAAACATTACCGGTTAGAGGAAACAGAGATTGATGTTTTAATCACCGGAATTGGAGCTACGTTCACCGCTTTTCATCTGACGAACACCTTAAGAGATGAAAAATATCAAATGGTAATAAACATTGGTATTGCCGGAAGTTTAACCAACGAATTAAGTATTGGAGAAGTTGTTACCGTAACTTCTGATGAATTTGCCGATTTGGGAATAGAAAAGGAAAATGAGTTTTTAACCCTATTTGAAACCGGATTTATGGATGCAAACGAATTCCCTTTTGAGCAGGGAATTTTAAAATCATCAGATTGGAATGGATTATGTCATTTTAGAAAAGTTCGGGGGATAACTACAAACAAAAGTCACGGCAGAGGTTCTTCAATAGCAGAAATAAAATCAAAGTTTACTGCTCAGGTTGAATCCATGGAAGGTGCCGTAGTATTTTTCGTATGCAATTGGTTGGGAGTGCCTTGTTGTCAGATTCGGGCTATATCAAATTTTGTTGAACCCCGCGATTCTTCGAATTGGAATATTCCGCTGGCTTTGGAAAATCTAAATGGGTCAGTGCTTGATGTTTTAAGGAGAGTTGCTGTGGAGGTTAATTGATTTTGCTATTTTTGGGCAAAATTTAAAACATGAAACTTACACTAGGGTTTTCAACATGCCCCAATGATACATTTATTTTTGATGCAATGATTCACGGTAAGGTGGATACCGAAGGTCTGGAATTTGATGTGGTTTTGGCTGATGTTGAAGAACTTAACCGAAATGCATTTGCCGGAAAAATTGATATTACAAAATTAAGTTACCATGCATTTGCATATATTGTAAACGATTATAAACTATTAACATCGGGGAGTGCACTCGGTTATAAAAATGGACCGCTTTTAATTGGTAAACGTAAAATCTATCCTGACGAAGTTACAGATTTGAAAATTGCAATCCCCGGAAAATATACAACCGCCAATTTGCTTTTCAGTATTGTCTTTCCATCTGTAAAAGAGAAAAGAGAGTACCTTTTTTCTGATATTGAAGAGGCAATTCTGGACGGTGAAGTTGACGCAGGCGTCATTATCCACGAAAACCGGTTCACTTTCGAAAAGAAAGGATTAAAGAAAATCATTGATTTAGGTGAAGACTGGGAAGAGAAAACAAAAAATCCGATTCCTCTTGGTGGCATCGTTATTCATCGGAAATTTGACATTGACATTCAAAAAAAAGTAAACCGTGTATTAAAGCGAAGTGTTGAATTTGCACTGGCAAATCCCAACTCAAGTTACAATTTTGTGAAAAATCACGCGCAGGAACTGAACGACGATGTGATTCAACAACACATCAGTTTATATGTAAATAATTTTACCGTCGATTTAGGTGAAAAGGGTAAAAGTGCAGTTAAAATCCTGATTGATATGGCCGCAAAAGAAATGATAATTAATAAAGTGGAACATGATATTTTTGTCGGGTAAAAAAAGTTCATATTTTTTGACAATAACAAACAATATTTTAACCCAAATGAAGTTTGTTCAACAGAAGCCACACATTTCAGAAAAAATGTTTGTACTGATTTTAAACTAACCACTTATAAAAATGATAGTTGTTACAGGCGCAGCGGGTTTCATCGGCAGTTATTTAGTTGGAAAACTGAACAAAGCAGGTTATAAAGATTTGATTTTAGTTGATAAAATCGATGATCCACTGAAAGAATTAAACCTGGTTCATAAAAGCTACAGAAAATTCATTGACCGCGATAATTTCTTCAAATGGTTGATTAAACATTCGCACGATGTTGAGTTTATTTTTCATCTTGGTGCGCGAACCGATACTTTGGGACAGGAACCACAACTGTATCAGCAATTAAACCTCATTTATTCACAGCGGCTCTGGAATATTTGTTCTGAAATTCAGGTGCCACTTGTATATGCTTCATCGGCTGCAACCTACGGAAATGGTGAATGGGGATTTTCCGATTCGCACCTTAATATTTCAAATCTTCGTCCCCTGAATTTATATGGCTGGTCGAAACATGATTTTGATGTTTGGGCATTAAAACAATTCAGAACACCGCCGTTTTGGGCAGGGCTGAAATTTTTTAATGTTTACGGCCCCAATGAATATCACAAGGGACAAATGGCTTCTGTTGTTTTACATGCTTTTCAAACCATTCGCGAAACCGGCAAAATGAAACTGTTTCGCTCGCATCACAAAGATTACAAAGACGGTGAGCAAAGCCGCGATTTTGTTTTTGTGGAAGATATTGCCGACGTGATGATGTTTTTCATGGAAGATCAGAAAAACCGCGGGATTTTTAACGTTGGAACCGGAAAAGCCCGTTCTTTCCTTGATTTAACTAATTCGGTGTTCAAAAGTATGAATATAACTCCTGATATATCTTTTATCGATACACCGGTTGATTTAAGAGGAAGATACCAATATTTTACTGAAGCAGAAAATCAGAAACTCAGGGATATTGGTTACACAAAACCATTTACCGAACTCGAAGCGGGAATTGAACAGTACGTTGGCGAGTTTTTGATGGCTGAAGCATGTTATTAATTTCTAAATGAAGAAAAACCTCTTCATAATTCTTTTTTTTATTAGCGTTACCGGTGTTTTTGCCGGAATTATTCTTCATTTAAAATGGCTCGATTATCTATGTAAACCACTAATTATGATTTCTTTAGGTGGTTACTTCCTGTTAAACTCAAAAAATACAGATAAAAACATTGTCAGATTTGCAATGTGTGCATTCCTGTTTTCATTACTTGGTGATACCTTTTTGATGTTCACTGATAAACAAATGAACTTTTTTATGCTCGGGCTGAGTTCGTTTCTGGTGGCGCAAATTGCTTATATCGTTTTATTGCTGCGCTCGATTAAAATCTCCGGGAAACAATCTTTTCTTGGAAAAAACCCGACATGGTTAATAGGTTTTCTTGTGTATGGAGGATTTGTCTATTTTTTACTTTTTAATCAACTCGATAATGTACTAAAAATAGCTGTTTTTGTTTATATGACGGCATTGCTGGGGATGTCGGCAATGGCTTTAAACCGTTTTAAGGCAGTTAATTCAGTCAGTTTTTTTCTGGTTTTTACCGGTTCGGTATTGTTTGTAATTTCCGATTCATTGATTGCAATCGATAAATTCTTAAACTCAATTCCTCACGACAGGTTTTGGGTTATGTCAACGTACATTTCCGCACAGTTACTGATTATGATGGGAATATTAAAACAATTTGAAAAACATTCATTACGTTTTTTGTAATGAATGATGTGGCATTATCTGTGGTAAAAACTTGTCGATTAAAAGCAAAATTGACGAAGCCATTAAAATTCCTCCTATACTCAAAGGCAACGAGCCAAGGTTGCTGAAAAATGACTGGTAACCTTGCGACAAAGCACCGTCATTTGCTCCGCTAAGCAATTTCGATAACTGACCTTCGGTTTGTACCCCCGAGGATGAAAAAACAAACATGGCAGCAATCAGAATCACAAAAAGCGAGAGAATTATCCAAAAACCTTTTCCCAGCAACTTATCATCTTTTACTTTTTCCATGGCCACTTTTTCTTCGTAAACACGGTTCATTACCTTCGAAGTAAAGTCAAGTGCTCGTTGACGACATTGAAGGTGCCGGAAAGAAGCTCACGGGTTTCACCGTCAATCTTGTGGATTGCATCCTCCAGTGTCATCATCGCGTCAGTCAAGTCGGCCGTCTGTGCGTCCAGGAAACCCTTGCGCTCCCGCGCCGTGGTCAGCTCTTCGAGCG
>DATITY010000719.1:0-2740 GCA_035467235.1 Draconibacterium sp.
AAATTTTGAAATAATTTATAAAATACAATATTATCATGGGAAAAATAATTGGAATTGATTTAGGAACCACAAACTCTTGTGTTTCGGTAATGGAGGGCAACGAACCTGTTGTTATTCCAAATAGCGAAGGAAAACGTACAACCCCTTCAATAGTAGCTTTTATTGAAAATGGCGAACGCAAAATTGGCGACCCTGCTAAAAGGCAAGCCATTACAAACGCCACAAAAACAGTTTTCTCAATTAAAAGATTTATGGGCGAAACTTTCGACAAAGTAACAAAGGAAGTGGCCCGTGTTCCGTTTAAAGTAGTAAAAGGAGACAATAATACACCACGTGTTCAGATTGATGACAGAAAATATTCGCCACAGGAAATTTCGGCGATGATTCTGCAGAAAATGAAAAAAACCGCTGAAGATTATCTGGGTCAGGAAGTTACTGAGGCAGTAATTACGGTACCAGCCTATTTTAGCGATTCACAGCGTCAGGCAACCAAAGAAGCCGGAGAAATTGCAGGTTTGAAAGTTCGCCGTATTATTAACGAACCAACAGCAGCAGCGCTCGCTTATGGTTTGGATAAAATGCACAAAGACATGAAAATCGCAGTATTCGACCTTGGTGGCGGTACTTTCGATATTTCAATTCTTGAATTGGGTGATGGCGTTTTCGAAGTAAAATCAACCGATGGCGATACCCATTTGGGTGGAGACGACTTCGACCAGACCATTATCGACTGGCTTGCAGAAGAATTCAAAAAAGACGAAGGTGTTGATTTGAAAAGAGATCCGATGGCTTTGCAACGTTTGAAAGAAGCAGCTGAAAAAGCTAAAATAGAGCTTTCAAGTTCAACGCAAACCGAAATTAATTTGCCTTATATTATGCCCGTTGACGGCATTCCAAAACATCTTGTAAAAACTTTAACCCGTGCAAAATTCGAGCAGCTTGCTGATAAATTAATCAATGCCACAATCGAACCTTGTGCCAAAGCATTGAAAAATTCAGGTTTTTCGGCAAGCGAAATCGATGAAGTAATTCTGGTTGGCGGTTCAACACGTATTCCGGCAGTTCAGGAAAAAGTGGAAAAATTCTTCGGAAAAACACCTTCTAAAGGTGTTAATCCTGATGAGGTTGTAGCTGTTGGAGCTGCCATTCAGGGAGGTGTTTTAACCGGCGAAGTAAAAGATGTTTTGTTGCTTGATGTTACTCCGCTTTCGTTGGGAATTGAAACCATGGGTGGCGTAATGACCAGGTTGATCGAATCAAATACCACTATCCCGACAAAAAAATCGGAGACATTTACCACAGCATCCGACAATCAGCCTTCTGTTGAAATTCACGTTCTTCAGGGTGAGCGCCCGATTGCATCGGGAAATAAAACCATTGGCCGGTTCCATTTGGATGGACTTCCGCCTGCACCTCGTGGTGTGCCTCAGATTGAGGTAACTTTTGATATCGATGCCAACGGTATTTTGCATGTACATGCCAAAGATAAAGCTACCGGGAAATCACAGTCGATTCGTATTGAAGCTTCGTCGGGCTTGTCGGATGATGAAATCAAACGAATGAAACAGGAAGCTGAAGCCAATGCTGAAGCTGACAAAAAAGCAAAAGAAGCCGCTGATAAAATTAACCAGGCTGACAGTTTGATTTTCCAGACCGAAAAACAACTGAAGGAATTTGGCGACAAAATTCCAGCCGACAAAAAAGGGCCTATTGAGGATGCGTTGAAAAAGCTGAAAGATGCACATGCAAGTAAGGATTTAGCTGCAATTGATGCCGCAATGAATGAATTGAATACAGTTTTCCAGGCCGCTTCCCAGGAAATGTATAATGCTTCGCAGGCACAGGGTGGACCACAAAGTGGCCCAACCGGTGGTGCTCAGAGTGGCTCAGGTGATGGAAAAACAAAGGCCGACGGAGAAGTTACCGATGTTGATTTTGAAGAAGTAAAATAAAAAAGTCCGAAGACAGAAGTCGGAAGAATGCATGATATATTAAAGCCCTTTGGTTTGCAGCCAAAGGGCTTTTCTTTTTGCAATGCTGCTACTAATTTGCAACTCAAATCCAAAAGAGCCAGGGATTTTTCAGACAAAGGCTGAGGTACAGATTGTATATCCCAATAGCGAGGGTTTTGTTATGTAACAGTTATTAGTTACTAAATTATTAATCCTGATTACAATATTCATTCTCAACTCCTGCATAAACCGGCTCTTCATTGTTTTTATAGAAAAATACCTGTTCCAATCTGAACGTATCATCAGTTTTATAAACGTCAATCCACCCATAATATGTGTTCTCTCCGATCTTTTTTCGAATACCGATGTATTCAACAACATAGTTGTATTTTGAATCACCTATTGTACCAGCCAAATGTATGGAGTTATACCAACTCAGCTCTGTATTAATCAAATCTCCCCTGTAAATTGTAACTCCGGAACCAGAAAACACATTTCTCCCTTTTGCCGTCATAATTTCTTCAGAAGATGTTGTTGCTTCAATACCAAAAACCTCTGGGTTAGAATGAAAAATGATATCATCTTTACCATCTTTATCAAAATCCAGGGCTATGAATTCATGATCTTCAACTATTATAGCCGGTTCAAACTCTTCAAAGAAACAAACTTTGTTTTCTTTCTCATCATCTTTTTTGTCGCAACTAAAAACAATCAGAGGTAAAATGATTAATAACTTCACAGATGTTTTCATTTCGTATTAATTCTTCGTTAAAATCATTGTCTTTGTA
>DATITY010000720.1:0-18948 GCA_035467235.1 Draconibacterium sp.
GATTTTAAACTCCATTCAAACTGACTACCCTTCAAATTTTCTCCTTCGGCAAAAACAGTAATTTCTGCTTCCGAAAAGTCATCGTTTAGGACGTAGTTTGTAAATAAATCAGTGATATGAATATTCTTCCTGATTTCGAGATATGTGTCATCCCAAATACCAAGCGGAACAAGCCGTGGATGCCAGTCCCAACCATAACTTACGGCCGGTTTGCAGCTTTGTGCTGCCTGACTGCGATCAACCCTGAAACTACCAATTTTTGGTGCCGGAAATATTCTTACAAAAAGCTCATTTTCCGATTTTACCTTTTCAGTAATATTCAGGTTTACAGGTGTAAACATACCTTCCTGGTAAAACAGCTTTTCACCGTTCAGGAATATTTCAAATTCATAATCGATTCCTTTCGAAACAAAAAACAATTGCTCTTCCGTAGCTATTTCAGGTTTTTTGAAACTTGTTTTATAGGTCCAGTAAACATCTTCCATCCAGCCGTATTCTTTCCAGTTTTCGGCATAATATAAAGGTGGCCAGTCGTTTGCCTTTGCAAAATCCAACTGCACCGCACCCGGAACTATAGCCGGAAACCAGTCAGACGGTGTGCCACTTTGTTCTTTTTGAAATCCAACTTCCCATTTCAATGGCTGGTTTTGATTCGGGATGTTCGTAGCATGGATTTTCAAGGAAAAAACCGAAAGAATTAAAATCATGAGGAATAACGATTGATTTAGTTTCATAACAAAATGAATTGATTTTGAAGTGTGAAAATAGTAAAACAGGATGACTGAAACCAATTCTGTATTAAAATTGATTGATTAATCTGTATTCAGGAAATGAATCAGGATTTCTTTGGAATTTTCAGCTTCTGCCCTACCGACAGTCCTCGTACATTTTTGATGTTGTTTAACTGAATAATATCGTCTCCGGAAACGCCATCGAATTTTTGGGCAATTGATCCAACATTATCGCCCTTTTTTACAGTGTACATTTCGTAGTCAGCAATGGCAGTCGAATTTTGTTCGGCAATGGCAGTGGCTGATGCAGCCGGTTGTGTAGAATTTTCACTTTTTTGCACAACAGCTTTTTCCTGTTTCACTTTATTCGTCTCCGGAACATATATGGCCAGTTTCTGTCCAGTACGGATTATGTTCTTTTTAATGTTGTTCCAGTAAGTTAAATCGCTTGCCCTTACTTTATACTTTTTAGAGATTCCTCCAACTGTGTCACCCGCTTTTACAGTATAAACGATTTTTGTTTTTCCATCAATATCAGCGGGCGTAAATTTGCCGGAAGATTTTTCTACCGCATTTACTAAAGTATTATTTGGAAAATATTTAGTTCGCTCGTATGCAAAAACCGCTGTGTCTTTTTCAATAAATTCAAAAGCCTTCGTTTGTGGAAGTACTAAAGGGTAAGATTTTTTATCGCTTCCCGGAATGACACCGCGTTTGTACATAGGATTAAGCGCCTGCAAATGTTCTTTTTCGATGTTTAGTGTAGCCGAAATCTGGTCGAAATGCAAATATTTGTTCACCATAATAGTATCAACCACAGTTGGCATCGCGGGAACCCGGGGTATCAGGTTATGCTCACCATAAAAATTCATTACATAAGTTGCCGCAATAAAAAGCGGAACATAACCTCTTGTTTCGCGGGGTAACAGATAATAAATATCCCAGTAACCGGTTTTTCCGCCGGAGCGTTTGATTGCGCGATCCACATTTCCGGGACCGCAGTTGTATGCCGCGATAGCCAGATGCCAGTCGTTGTAAATGCCAAAGAGTTTTTTCAGGTAAATGGCTGCAGCTTCCGACGATTTTACAGGGTCGCGGCGTTCGTCAACAAAACTGGTAATTTCCATATTCAGCAGTTTTGCAGTGCCATACATAAACTGCCACAAACCAAGCGCCCCTGCACTCGACGTTGCAACAGGATCGAGCGCCGACTCAATAATTGACAGGTATTTTAACTCCAAGGGCAAGTTGTATTTATCCAGAATTTCTTCGAACATAGGAAAGTAATACTCCGATAAGCCTATCATTCTTTCAACCTGATCCCGTTTTCTTTCGGAGTACATTTTAATAAAACTTAATACGGCAGGGTTGAACGACAGATCGATTACCTGTTCTGTTTCCTGCAAACGTTGAATATAAATTGAATCGGGCAGGTTTTTCGGGTAACTATCTATTAAAGAAACTTCAACAGAGTCGCTTCTGAAAGCATTTTTTACAAACCATGTGCTGGTAGCACTATCAATTCTTTCTGAAAACAAACCGCTTAAATCTTCGTCAATAACAGTTTTTCCTGTCAAAACTGAATCTGTATTTAAAACAGAAACTGTATCAGTAATAAAATTTTCAAATATTTGTGAATTCTGAGCTATTACAGAATTCAAGGTCAGGGTTAACAAAATTAGCATAAGTTGTACTTTTTTCATCTGCTTTTTTAAAAGTTAAAAGTGCAATTTACCCCATAAACCAATTGCTTTTCAAAGGTTTGCACCGCTGGTTGCCAATTCAGTGTCAGGTCTTCGCTTATATCGAAATCAAAAAGATGTGCATCAACGCTGGCGTCAATCAGGTTTAGGCCATAAAAACCGACCATACTAATGATTAATAAATCGCGGTTTCTGCGAAAATAGTCTGATTGTTTCGATAAACCGGATTTGAAGTTATTATAATCTGTTTGATTTTCCAAATCGTAATATTGTGCAGCATCAAGATCGAGGTAAGAATCGGTGGCTGGATCTGAGTCGGTGAGGTCGCTGTAAGCCAATTTGTATGTATTGTAATTAGAATTGTTCCAACCTATAAAATAACCAATCGTTCCGAAACCTACATAAATAATGGGGATTTTCCAGTATTTTTTATTGTAGGCCTGTCCTAACCCCGGTAAAATTGCAGAGTAAATTGTTGCTCTTTTGGGTGAATGAATTTTTTCGGCATTGACCGGCACTTCAGTAATTTTTGTTGTGTCAACTTCCAAATCTTGTCCGTACAAGTTGCAAGAAATTAAAATAAGCAGAACGAATATGATATTTTTTAATAAAATCACATCAAAATATTTTTCTCAAAAATAGAAGTTTACACTTATTAAGAGTGCACCTTTTTCGTTTTACTTCTGATTTTCAATTATTTTAACAATTCTCTCCAAATCAGCAGTCGATTTAAACGGGATTACAATTTTGCCCTTACCGTTACTATTCATCGAAAAATCAACTTTTGAATTGAATATTCTATCGAGATGTTTTTTTATGCTTTGATATTCTTTGGGAAATTTTTGCTTTTCAGATTCATCCGTTTCTTTCGTGTCCCGGTTATTCAGGTTACGCACAATTTCTTCAACTCTTCGCACCGACAAACCCATTTTAATGATTTGGTTAAAAATCAAAGTTTGTGCTTCCGGATCTTCAATATTGATTATGGCACGGGCATGTCCCATTGAAATGTACTTGTCAATCAAACCCTTTTGAATTATTGCCGGAAGTTTTAGCAACCGGAGATAATTGGCAATTGTGGATCTTTTTTTACCGATTCGGGTGCTTAGTTCTTCCTGTGTAAATTCGAGTTCTTCCAGCAAACGTTGGTAACTGACAGCAATTTCAATGGCATCCAAATCTTCGCGCTGAATATTTTCGACAAGCGCCATTTCGAGCATTCCTTCATCTTTGGCCTTCCTGATGTATGCCGGAATGGATACAAGACCAGCCATTTGTGCTGCTCTTAATCGCCTCTCCCCTGCGATGATCTGGTATTTGTCGTCGGAAATTTTACGCAACGTAATCGGTTGAATTAAACCAATTTCCTTAATCGATTCGGCCAATTCCTTTAAAGTTTCCTCATCAAAATTTGTTCTGGGTTGAAAAGGATTTGCTTCAATTTTAGATAAATCAATTTCATTAATCCCGGCACCCGGTAACATTTTGTCTGCATCGTCCATCAGTGCTCCAAGTCCCCTTCCAAGTACGTTCCTCTTCACTATTGTAAAAATTAATTGATAATAATATTACTTTCTTTTCCCAATTGGGTCATTTTATTTCGCTGAAGTATTTCGCGCGCCAGGTTCATGTGATTTATTGAACCTTTGGAGCTGGCATCATACAGAATAACAGGCTTACCGTAACTTGGAGCTTCACCCAGTTTTACGTTTCGCTGGATTACAGTTTCAAAAACCATCTCCTGAAAATGTCGTTTTACCTCATCGTAAACCTGGTTCGAAAGGTTCAGCCTACCATCGAACATGGTTAGCAGAAATCCTTCAATTTCCAGATTTTTATTTAAGCGGTTCTGAATAATTTTTATAGTATTTAAAAGTTTTCCAAGGCCTTCGAGTGCAAAGTATTCGCATTGAACGGGAATGATCACAGAATCGGATGCTGTTAAAGCATTTACGGTAATCAATCCAAGGGAAGGCGAACAATCGATAAAAATAAAATCGTAAACTTCTTTCAGATGCTCAATGGCATTTTTTAAAACTTTTTCGCGGTTGGGCAGATTCAGCATTTCAATTTCGGCGCCAACCAGGTCGATGTGCGAAGGAATAATATCGAGATTGGCAATATCTGTTTTTAAGATTACCTTTTCAGCTTCAATTTCATCAACAATACATTCGTAAATACTCGATTGAACATTTTTCAGGTCAAACCCTAATCCCGAAGTAGCATTTGCCTGTGGGTCGGCATCAATTATCAGTACTTTCTGTTCCAAAACTGCAAGGCTGGCCGCGAGGTTAATGGTTGTAGTAGTTTTTCCCACCCCGCCTTTCTGGTTTGCTAACGATATAATTTTTCCCATCTAACTGTCTTAATTTTTTAAATTGAAAGGTTCCAAAGTTAATAATTTAGAAGAAACCATCTGATGTTTTTTTCTTCACACCTATTTGAATGGAGGTAAACAACTGAAAATGAATTGAAAAAAGATTATATTTTTTGTGAACTCATTTCTTTTATCAATTGAACTTTATCAACCATAACAACGCCGGCTTTTTCGCATACCAATCCACCAGCCAGATTCGACATTAAAGCCATGGTTTTCAGACTTAATCCGGAAGCCATGGCCAAACTTGCCACGCTGATTGCTGTATCTCCAGCTCCCGAAACATCGGCGATATAACGAATGATGGCCGGACAATACTGTTTTTTAACGCCGTTACTGATTAAAACACCCAACTCGGAAAGAGTAACAAAAATGATCTTGAAATTTTGTTTTTGTTTGATTGAATCAGCTACTTTTTTAATCATCTCAAAATCTCCTTTTTCAATCGGAATACCTGCCCCATCGACAAGCTCTTTAAAATTTGGCTTAAACAGCGATACATTTTTGTAATGATTAAAATTCCGTTTCTTTGGATCAACTGCTGTTGGAATTCCCCGGCTGATGGCCATTTCGTTTACTTTATCGAAAAGTGTTGGTGTAATCATTCCTTTGTCGTAATCAACAAACACAATTACGTCAATCTTTTTTTCGTCAAGAAGCTTTTCAATGGCAATTACAATTTGGGTTTCCAGCGCGGGGTCAATATTTTCAGTAGTTTCCTCGTCCACCCGCGCAACGTGCTGTCCTTTGCTGATAATGCGTGTTTTAACCGTTGTTATTCTGTTTGAATCGACAAAAATACCATCACACGATAATCCTTCTTTTGTAAGAAGTTTGTTGAATTTTCTCCCTTTTTCATCATCTCCGGTAACAGAAAATAAATAAGGAGTTGCCCCAAGAGCTTGAATATTTAATGAAACATTTCCTGCACCTCCAGGACGATTTTCACGATTGAGAACAGAAACAACCGGAACCGGGGCTTCGGGTGATACTCGTTCAACTTTTCCCCACATATATGTATCAACCATTACGTCGCCAATAACAATTACATGCAGTTGTTTGAAGTTGTCGAAAATCTGAGTTATTTCGTTGTTATCCACTTGTTTTATTTAAGTGGCACAAAGCTAAAAAAAATGAGATGATGTACCGACCAATTAACAAATGTGTTTTTAATTTCAGAATTCTCTGGTCAGGCAGGATCAACATCAATATTTATGATACAATTGCTGTTTAACGGGAATTGCTTTGTAGTTTGAATGGATTGAATTATATAGGATTTAATATGGTCGGAATTGTGTTTGCGATCAATTTTCAGCCAGATTTCCTTTTGATACCAAAGCTGAATTCTGCTGATTAGTGGAAACTCCGGTCCTAAAACAATCAGCGCTTTGTTTTTTCTGAGTTCTGTTGCCAGCATTCCGGAAGCACGTTCAACCGTATCCACATTTTTGTGTTTTACCGCAATTTTTATCAGCCGGTAAAATGGCGGATATTTAAAAAGGTTTCTTTCCTGCAGCTGAATTTCAAGGAATTCATTGTACTTCTGATTTTTAATAAGCTCAATCAGAAGATGTTCAGGCTGAGAGGTTTGCAAAATTACCTTCCCGCGTTTGTGTTTTCTGCCGGCCCGACCGCTGACCTGCGAAATTAACTGGTACGCACGTTCGTGTGCCCTGAAATCAGGAAAATTAATGAGATTATCGGCATTCAAAATACCAACCACACGAACATGATCAAAATCGAGACCTTTTGTAACCATTTGTGTACCCACTAAAATATCCGTCTTTTGGGTTTCGAGGTTGTGAATGATTTTTTCAAAGGCATGCTTGTTTTGAGTGGTGTCCAAATCCATTCGTGCAATCCGTGCATTTTTGAAGAGCGATTTCAGTTCATCCTCAATTTTCTCAGTTCCGAAACCCCTGGTTTTTACTTCGGGCGAACCGCAACTATCACACGAATCGTGAAGCGCCTGGCTAAAACCACAGTAGTGGCAGGTGAGCCGGTTTTTATATTTGTGATACGTTAAACTGACATCGCAATTCCGGCATTTTGGAATCCATCCGCAATTGAAGCATTCCACAAACGGAGAGTAACCGCGCCTGTTCTGGAAAAGAATAATTTGCTCGCCATTTTCAAGAGCTTTTTCTGTTTCGTGATATAATTCCGGTGTAAGAACCGAGTGCATCTGTTTCCGTTTGTACGCGCGTTTAACATCGGCCACAACAATTTCGGGCAACTCAATATCTGCATGTCTTTTAAACAGGTTGACCAAAGCATATTTTCCGTGAATAGCGTTATAATAACTCTCAAACGATGGAGTGGCTGAACCCAGTAAAACCTTTGAATTGTGCTGAAATCCCAAAACAACGGCCATGTCGCGGGCATTGTAACGGGGTGCAGGATCGAACTGTTTGAAAGAGTTTTCGTGCTCTTCGTCAACAATCACCATTCCGAGGTTGGAGAATGGCAAAAACACAGCCGAACGCGCCCCTAAAACTACCTGGTAACCTTTTGCAGGTTCTGTTTTAAACTGAAGTACTTTCTCCCAAATTTCAACCCGCTCCTGACTGTTGAGTTTTGAATGGTAAATGCCCACCTTTTCGGCAAAAACATTTTTTAACCGCCTGATTATTTGGGTTGTTAATGCAATTTCGGGTACAAGATAAAGTGCCTGCCTGCCCGATTTTATTATTTCGTCGATTAAATGAATGTAAATTTCTGTTTTGCCACTGGCGGTAATTCCATGAATCAGGGCAACCTGTTTGGTTTCAAAAGCTGTTTTGATTTGCTTCAGTGCTTCTTCCTGATGTTTATTAAGCAGATTTATATCTGCCTGGGTTGTTTCTTCCTGTTCAATCCGCGAAACCTGCTTGTCAAACTGAATTAAAATTTCCTTGTTGCACAACTCATTTAAAAGTGCAGTGTTAAAATTTGTTCCCTCAAAAAGTTCCTTTCTCGAAATCGATGTACTTAAATTATTGTCGAACGCATTGGTTTTATGACAGAAATGAAAAAGCAGTGCCGCCTGTTTTTTTGCTTTTTGAAGTTCGTTGATTTTGGTTTCAAGAATAATTTCGGTTTTTATTGAAGGATGAAACCTGACCAGCGTTTCGGTTTTAGGTTTGTATCTGTCTTCAACCTTTTCTTCAATAAAAATAAGGTTTTTAGCCAGTAACGATTTTAGTGCGGCATACGAAAACTTTGAACCTAACCTTTTTTGAAGTTCATTTAAAAATATAATCTCCTTCTCAACCTGATGAATAATAAGCTCTTCTTTTTCATGAAGTTCATCCTCAGTTTCGATCCCGGTTGAATAAATTTTCGATTTGCTTTCCAGTTTTAATCCCGTTGGAAGGGCAGCACGGAAAACGTCGCCAAGCGCGCAGCAGTAATATTTGGCAATCCACTCCCAAAGCTCAAAGTTTTTGGCAAACACAACCGGTTCTTCATCCAGAATCTGCTGAATCTCTTTTATCTCAATATTTTCAGGTTTCGATTCAGAGATTGCTAATACCAGCGCAGCATACAATTTTTTTTGGCCGAACTGCACAATTACACGCTGCCCCGGTTTTATATTGGGTCGCAAATTTTCTGGCACTTTGTAGGTGTACGAATCGTGTAGTGAAAGCGGCAAAATTACCTGTGCAAAAAGTTCCGGCATTGGCAAAGATTATACTTTAAACAAAAGTAGTTCAAATAAATGATTTGAATATGTTGGGTGCGACGATTTACAATCGCCGAAAAATAATCACGGTTAAAAACCATTAACTCAAATATCGCGGATTTAATCCGCGACACCCGGATTTAATTAAAATTGGTATTTACCCAATCGGCGACTTCTTCCATTAACCAGTTGGGCGTTGATGTTGCACCACAAATTCCAACCGAATTTACCCCTGAAAACCAATCCCGGTTGATCTCATCTGTTCGTGAAATGATAAATGAATTAGGATTTTCCTCCTTACAAATTGCATACAAATATTGCCCGTTTGAACTTTTACGCCCTGCAACAAACAATATCATATCATAATTTTTTGAGAATATTTTAAGATTGGGAACCCGGTTTGAAACCTGCCTGCAAATGGTGTCCTTTATTTCAATTGCAACTCCGGATTGCATTTTCGATTTAATTAAACCTGCAATTTCATTAAAATCTTCAATCCTTTTGGTGGTTTGTGAATAAAATGAAACCGGTCGGGTTGTATCTATTTTATCGATTTCTGCTATGCTTTCAATAACAATTGCATTGTGGTCGGTCTGGCCATTTAATCCTTCAATTTCGGCGTGACCTTTTTTACCATAAATTACCACCTGTCCCTGTTGATCGATTTTTGATTCGTATGATTTTTTTACTTTTTCCTGCAAAGTTAAAACCACCGGGCAGGTTGCATCTATTAATTCAATGTTATTTTGATTTGCATATTCATAGGTTTCGGGCGGTTCGCCATGTGCACGGATTAAAACCTTGCAATCTTTCAAAGTAAAATATTCTTCTTTTGAAATTGATTTCAATCCCAGTTTTTCAAGGCGTTCCACTTCTTTTCCATTATGAACAATGTCACCTAAAGAATACAGATTTTCTGAATTATTCAGTTCATTTTCTGCTGCCCGGATTGCATTGATAACCCCAAAGCAAAATCCCGACTTTTTATCAATCTCCACTATCATATTCGCTCCGTTATTTCCTTTACTTTATCCAATGTCCATTTCAACTGCTCCTCGCGTGTCAAATAACTGTTATCCAGAATCAGTGCATCATCAGCTCTTTTTAACGGGCTGACTTCACGGTTCGAGTCGATTTCATCGCGGCCCTCCACGTTTTGCAGAATGGAATTAAAATCAACTTCCTGTCCTTTTTCCTTTAACTCCAAATACCTTCGCTGTGCCCTGATTTCGGGTGAGGCAGTCATAAATATTTTCAATTCAGCATCGGGAAAAACAACCGTTCCAATGTCGCGGCCATCCATTACAATTCCTTTTTTTTTGCCGTTTTCGCGTTGCTGTTTTACCATTTCGTGCCGCACTTCGGCAATTGTACTGATTGGGCTAACATTTTCTGAAACTTCCAGTCGCCGGATTTCCTCTTCCACATTTTCGCCGTTCAGAAAAGTGGTGTTTTTACCTAAAATTTCATCCCACTTAAAAGTGATTTTTATGTTTTTTAATTTAGAAATTAATTTTTCTGTATCGGTCACCCCATTGTTAATCAGTCCATTTCGTAAGGCATACAAAGTAACAACGCGGTACATTGCACCACTGTCAATATAAATATATCCGAGCTCCTGTGCAATCGATTTGGCCATTGTACTTTTCCCGCACGATGAGTGCCCGTCGATTGCAATTATAATTTTTTTTGTGGTCATTCAGTAAATATTGATTTGCCTTCAATCCTGTCTCAGTACTCAATACTAAAATCTAACTATCTAAAAAGACAAATATAATCGATTTTTCAAATCAGACACTTTCGTCTTTTTCCTTTTGAGAATATTAAAAATTGTTATTGATATTTATTGCCAGAGAAAACAGGTTTGAAGAACCAGCGAGGTGATATTGTGAAATGGCATAATCAAGACGGAATCGTTTGATTTTCAATCCAAAACCTGCCGACAAACCAACCATCGAAGCCCTTTCATTAAATTTTAATTCCTGCCTGCGCTGGTAATTATAACCAGCACGAATAATAAAATTTTCTGAGGGTAAAATTTCGAAACCAAAAACCAGGTGCCGCATAATTTGTTTGCCAAATCCTTCTTCACGTTCAAAAAAATCGAGTTCTTCGTCACTTTTTTCAGGATCGGGAGTTCCCAAATCCCAGTGATTTAGATATTGCATATTAAGCGCCAGGTTTATTGGTGCATGTTTTAACCGCCTTGTAACGCCAGCCTGTAAATTGAAAGGTATTTTTTCGTAATTGCCATCTTCATAATAAGTTGTAATCTGCGACCCCACGTTGCGGGCTACCAGCGAAACATTTGTGTATTTGCTTTTACTGGCGATACTGATTCCGAAATCGGCAGCCAACCCGAACGATTGGTAACTCTCAAAAACCGACAGGATTGGTTTAAGGGTCACTCCGTAATTTAATCGTTTATAGTTGTTCGAATAAATAATGTGAAATGCATACTCAGCAGCTTTAAACTGGTTCCCGGTAAGTTCGCCGAATTCGGTGGCCTCCTGAAATTTACCATAATTAATATAATGCATCCCAAGTGCAAAATTCCCAACACTGTCAATTGATTTGGCGAATGAAGCATACCCGTAATTGATGTCACCCAGGTAATTCACATAATTTACCAACACTTTATTTTCCATTGATTTATGAAGGGAAGCCGGATTATGATAAGGTAAATTGAGGTCTGTTGAATCTAAAATGGCAATCTGATTTCCACCCAAAGCCGCAATACGTGCAGAATTGGTAAGCTCGAGAAACTGATAGGTACTTTCACCACCAATTTGGGCTTTTCCCACAAGAACTATAAAACAAAGTAAAAAGGCTAGGTAATATTTTTGCTCCATTCGAAATATCACGTTTTCACTAAAACGCCAAAGATATTTAATTATTATTTCGATGGAGATTTAAACGTGGTTAGTTTTTACCAATTCCGAAGTTTCATCTCCCCGAATATTTCGAAAACCACCGGACAGGTTTCGCAGTTTTTATGAGAGAGATCCAGAATCTGGTAAAATCGTTTGCGGTCGGTATGCGGATATTCGCGACAGGCTTTCGGCCGGCTTTCGTAAACCATGCAATAATTGTCGGACAAAAGAAACGGACAAGGATGATCTTTAAATACAAAATCGCCGTCCTCATCAGTAAGAATATATTTTTCTGTGAAATCCGAAATTTTCATTTTCAGGTGTTTGGAAAGCCGTTCTATATCTTTATCGATTAAACGCGGTCCAATTGTTTTACAGCAATTGGCACAATCGAGACAGTCGAACGTTGAAAATGCCTCAATATGAAGTTCCTGAACAACGTCATCCAGATTTTTAGGTTTTTTCTTTTTGAGTTTTTTGATGAATGATGAAGTTTCCGTCCGGGTTTTATCGGTGAGTAATTTTAATTCGGCTGGCGTTTTGTAAGGTACTTTTTTCATGGGAATTTAAATATCATGAACTTCAATCATTTCAGACTTAACTTCCTTGCGCTTTCGTTTGATTTGTGCCAAAAACAATCCGATAACAACAATAAAAATTCCAACAATTTGCTGCGTTCCCAAACTTTCATTCAGAATAAAGAAAGAAAGGATGGCAACAAAAACTGGAATCAGATTAATAAATGTATTCGAGCGGTTTACGCCAATTTGCCTGATACTTTGGGTAAAAAAAACAAACGCCAGAGTCGAAGCAAAAACAGCGAGAAAAATGATTGCGCGAAATGCCTCCGGGTGAAAAGGCCTGGAGATAAAATCGTTAAAATCAACTACCAGCCAAACAGGTAGAAAGAACAAAATTCCAATAATGTTTTGGTAAGCAATAATCGAAAGGGTGTTATACCTGAAAACGAGTTTTCGCAACACAATTGAATAGGCGATTGCAGCAAATACCGCAATAAACTCAAGACCAACGCCAAGTGGTGAAGCATCAAATTGAAATGAACCGTTTAATACTACCAGTCCGACTCCGAAAAACGAAAAAGCCAGTCCTGCAACATTCATCCATTTTAGTTTTTCCCTAAAAAAATACCAGGCAAAAACCGGAGAAATGAGCGGAATTGTAGCAACAATAACCGCTGCAACTGTCGATGAGACGTATTTCAAACCGTAACTTTCTCCCAGAAAATAGATAAACGGCTCGAAAAAAGCCATCAGTACAAACAGCCAGAAATCTTCTTTTGAAGGTTTTTGAAGGCGTTTTAGAAAGGCCGCAATTATTGTAATCAGCACCGCAGCAATGGTCAATCTGAAAATTACTACGGTTATTGGATTGTAGCCCTGGTATGCAACTTTAAACCAGATAAACGAAAAGCTCCAGAAAAATGCAGCTCCCAGTGCTGAACCAAATGCGAGGATTTCCTTATTTTTCATTCAATAAAATTGAGTGGGCAAAAATAAATATTAACCGTTAACAATGGGGCGGAAAACAAAGAAATGTACTGGTTTAGTTTTCAAAACAAAAAGGTTTCAATATTTTTGGGCAGAAATAATTCTGAAATAGTAAAAATCAAAATCAAAAAAAATGTCAATGAAAAAACTCAGTTTGAAAAATTTGCTTATTGTAAGTGTATCTGTTTTAATGTTGCAGGGATTTGTTTCTTGTAACTCAGCACCAAAACAGGCGCCGGTAGAAGAAAAGAGCGCTGTTGCAGAAAAATTTATTGGTCTTCAGTTGTATTCGGTGAGAGACAGCATGCAGACAAACGTGGCTGGTACTGTTGCTGCCGTTGGACAAATGGGCTATAAATTTGTTGAAACCGCAGGATACGGCGATGGCAAAATTTACGGTATGGATCCGGTTGAATTCAAGAATCTGTGCGAAAGTAACGGATTGAAATTCCTTGGCGCACACACAGGACAAGATGTTCCGACCAAAGAGAAATGGGCTGAAACAATGGCCTGGTGGGATGTTTGTATCGCCGCTCATAAAACTGCAGGAGTAAAATGGATTGTTCAACCGTGGATGGGAGAAACAGGCTACAAAAGTTTGGATGGACTAAAAAGTTACTGCGAATATTTTAACACCGTTGGCGAAAAATGTAACGCAGCGGGAATTCGATTTGGATATCACAACCATGATAAGGAATTTTCCACAGAACTGGAAGGAAAACCTGTTTACGACTGGATGCTCGAGTTGACAGACCCAGCCAAAGTTATGTATCAGATGGATTTATACTGGACTGTGGTTGGTGGAAAACTTCCAACTGACTATTTCGAAAAATATCCCGGACGTTTTGAATTGTGGCACATCAAAGACAAAGCTGAACTAGGTGCAAGCGGAATGATGGATTTTGCTACTATTTTCGCAGCAAAGGAAAAATCGGGTGTAAAATACGGAATTGTTGAAGTTGAAGAATACAACTTTCCACCACTCGAAAGCTGCAAAAAAAGTCTGGATTACCTGATTGCAGCGGAATATGTAAAATTAGCGGAATAGATAAATATTTGTTTAAACAAAAATGCCGGGTCGAAAAACTCCGGCATTTTTGTTTTTTAGATTATAGTCTATTTCAACTTTACAATCTGCTTATCTCAAATTTTTTTTCTTCTGATTTTAGTTCCTCCCCTTGGGGAGGTCAGGTGGGGCTTTTACTTTAGAATTTCCCAAACTTAAAAGTCAATCCATAATTAAATCCCCGCAATGCATCCACATCGGTTTGACGCATTTGAATATCTGAGGTGTGGCGGTAACTAACTGCTGCTGCCAGCCTGAAAAACCGGGCGATGTTAAACTCGAGTTCAACGCCAGGTTCAATTACAAAAAATGAATCATAATCATATTCATACCCCGGTTGTGGTTGTCCCCAGTAATCCCAGCCGTACATATCAACCAGCGAAACACCTCCACCTCCGATCAATATCGGGAAGGACACATGCGCCGGCGATTTTCCTGCAATAATAGGTTCAATCAGAAAGCCGCCATAACCACCTGCCAGCGATAAATTATTGCTGGTGTTGTAATGATCGTAATCGAGATTATTCACAAAACCATAACCTCCCAGACCAATCGCAAGCGAGTGACTGAATATAAATGCACCCCGTCCACCAGTAACAAGGGCATCGTGTCCGCCAATATTCGAGTAACCAATGGTAAAAGCGCCATAACCACCATTCGATTGATTTCTTGAGAATATGGTTTTAACTTCATCGTTCTCGTATGAATCCTGTGCTTTGGCAAACGATATCGCCAAAATAAAAATAAGTAACAGACCTGTTTTTTTCATGATTTTATATTTTAATTGTTTTATGAATTCTGTTTTAAAAATGATATTTAGCGGTAAATGCAAAATCAAACAACTGAAAATCGAACATCTCCCTTCCAAATAAATCGAAGTAAGGTTTTACTTCAAGCCCAAGTGAAATGGGGACATCGCGAAACATATATTCAAGTCCGGCCAGACCGTCGATACCAGCAATAAATGCAGTATGGGTAACGTAATAACTTGTATTATAATTATAGTACTGCTGATCCCAGCGCTCGTAACCCATATGAACACCGGCACCAAATACAAAATTAAGCTGGTCGGTAAATGAAAACAGTTCGTATCTGTGAAATTCTTTCATTGCATGTATCAAAACGCCCCTGTCACGCGAACCCAAAAGAAATTTATATGAATTCAAATCATCGGTATAAATCCGGTATTCGATTCCACCAGTATAACCGGCACGAATTCCTACGGCTTGTTTAAATCCCTGAGAAAAGGCTGTACAGCTTAAGGCAACAAAGGCTGAAATAAGAAGTAAACGTTTCATTGTTAGGCTTATAATTTAAATTTGTAATTAAATGTTACGAATGACTTTCCCTGAACCTGAAATATTCACTTCGATGGCCGGATTGCCCGAGTAGTAAATATTTCCGCTGCCCGAGATTTTTGCATAAATTGATTTTACTGCATTTACCTGTATGTTTCCCGAACCCGAAATTATTGCATTGCAGTTGTTAACCAACAGATTACTACTATCGATATTCCCTGATCCACTGATTGATAAGTTGGACTGATTTGAATCGCCTGCAAGTTTCAGCCAACCTGAACCTGAAATAGTTGCATCGACAATATTTGCATCTACGGCAGTGGAAATTGACCCCGAACCAGAAATGAAAAGTTCCATTTTGTCAGTTGTAAAATAGTCGGTTGTAATGTTGCCCGATCCACTTTGGGTTACTCCTGCCAAAACTGGAAGGGTGATATACACCTTCATTGGCAACCGGTTTTTAATGTTGTGCAAACCCTGAATATCAACCAGAAGTGCATTTTCATAAACGCTGGTTTCAATGTACGGAAGTAAATTTTCTTCTGCATTAATTACAACTTCAAATTCATTTCCTTTTGTAATATGAACTTCGAAATCGCCTGATGATTTAACCTTGTCGAAACCGACAACTGACCTTCCCTGGGTTGCTGCAATGCCATTTCCGCGTATGGTAATATCATCGATGCAGCCTGTTGCTGCAAAAAGCAGCAGCGTGTAAAAAGTAAATTGTTTAACTGTTTTCATGAGCTTAAAAAAATGATTTGTCCTGTTTTAAATAAAATTGTTACTTCTGAATATTTATAATTTGTTTTCTGTTGTTCTATTGACAGCATTTTTTTTTGTTGGTTGCAAATCGGGGAGAAAAAAAAACCAAAAAAGTTGCGAAATTTTAGTAATCCATGATATTTATTCCGCCACCCGAAGCATTTATAAAGAGTTTTGTGGATTTTGCAGTGCTACTAAAATTTCCGGTTAGTTGAACTTTTTTCTCCTTTTCATCCAAAACCTCCTGCTTTTTTATGTCCATTTTCCGGCAAAAATTAGTCTGGCTTTTAGTGTGTGTAATATCAAATCCAAATTCCGACTTCTCGCTGAAATAGAGATTGATATCGGTCGATTTTGATTCAATATAAACCGATTTAAAATCGGGCATCACTTTTTCAACATCCAAATCGCCGTATTCTGATTTTAATTTGAGATTGTCTGTAATTTCAGTAATCCGGTAATTGGTAAAACTGCCTCTGGCATCCAGTTTATCAATTAACTGAATCCTGAATTTATCACGTCGTGAATCGGTATTCAATTCTTTAATTTCGGTGATTTCAAAATCTGACGATTTACTTACTATTTGGAGTTTGTCAGCATTTTTAATATAAACTTCGCTGTAATTGCAATCCAACCTGCCTGTTTTCAACTGATTGATGGTGGCATCGCCGAAACTAAGTTTGAAGTTTGCCTTCCCGTCAAAATCATGCGATTTAAGGTTTCCGTTCGAAAGAACAATCTCAATGTCTCCCAGATAATCATCGATATAAATATCACCAAATTTATTTTCAATCTTTAACTGGTTGGTTTTTGGCATCCAAACCGTAAAATCAATTTCAATTTTTCCGTCCGACTGCAAAACCGTTTCCTTAAAATTCAACATTTCTTTTTCAAAGCTGCTGCGGTTTTCTCCAACCTTTGTACGGGCGATTATAAAATGCTGGCTGTTTGTAAATTCAAAGTCAATATCGCTTATCATTTTTTCGAGTTTTGATAACTTTTTATCTTCAACTTTAATATTGATGTCGAATACAATGGAATCTTTCTCCCACGTATTTACTTTAATCTTTCCGTACTTGCTGGTAATCTCAACGCGGGTTTCGGGCGATATTTTAAAGCGCTTGTTAATCTGCTTTGATTCAGTAAACTGTGCCGCAACCAACATTGGAATCATAAAAATGAAACCCGCGACAAAACCTGTTATTTTTATTCGATTCATTATCTTCTTTATTTAACAATTAATTTGATTGAGTACCTGATCAACCATTTCCAACTGATTCCGGTTATTTTCAATCATTGCTTCAATCACCGCCTTTTTCGAAATATTTTCCTTGAGATCGATTTTCAGCGTATTGTACATTTCCTGTAATTCCAGAAGGTCCAATTCAACTTCTTCTTTTATTTCAGGATAAGTATCGTAACATTTTCTGATTTCTTCGAGTTTACCATTTACCTGGCTGGCATAAAATGCTTCGGCTTCAATCAGTTCGCGCAATTCCGTATCTTGTGATTGTACTTCAAGATCACGGGGAGCAAAAATATTGGTTTTCACAATCAGAACTGTAAAAACCACTCCAATCGCCAATACCGCTGCCACTCGCAAGAAATATTGCGCAAATGAAACCGTTTTGTGTTTGCGTGCCGGTTTCGAAATCTGCTCCCAAACTTTATCCGAAGGTTCGTGTTGGTCGAACGCTTCACGGTTTGCTTTTATAAAATCTTCCAAACGATCAGTTTGCATAATTTCCTGTTTTTTGTTCATTTAAAATTTCAAGAATGCGCCGTTTTGCCCGCATAAACTGGCTTTTCGAAGTTGACTCGCTGATATTGAGTATCTGCGAAATTTCGCCGTGATCATACCCTTCGAGTAAATAGAGAGAAAAAATGATGCGTCCACCTTCTGGCAATTTTTCCATTGCTTTGGTTATACCTGCCACGGTCAACTGGACTTCCTCATCTTCGTTTTCCTGCTGAACTGGTTGATCAAGGTGGTGCATCTCATCCATAAAAGTCAGTTCCACTTTTCTCTTATTCTTTGCATTAATACATGTATTAATCGCAATTCTCTTTAGCCAGGCACCGAAAGCCGATTCGTAACGAAACGAATCAAGTTTCATAAAAGCCTGTGTAAAAGTCTCCTGGAGCATATCTTCCGCTTCCTCCCTGTTGTTCATCATCCGGTAACACACATTAAACATGGCTTTTGAGTACAACTGGTAAAGCTTGTACATTTGCCTCTCGTCTCCGTTTTTACAGGCTTCGATTATGGTTTTATGTATGTCCTCGTAATGTCCCAATTTGTTTACTTTCAGTTTTAACGACAATAAAAAAACGGAAGGGTTGCAATTATATAATTTTTTGAAAAGTACGAATCTAAATCTTCACGGGTTTTATCATTTCAAAAAAATAAAATATTATATTTGCCCCCGCAAAATACATGGTGGTTGTAGTTCAGCTGGTTAGAACGTCGGATTGTGGTTCCGAAGGTCGTGGGTTCGAACCCCATCATCCACCCATAAAAAATGTCCTGAAAACTTCAGGGCATTTTTATTTCAAATTTTGCTTTTTGAAGATGTAATTTGCTGATGCGATTATGAAATTAAAAGCTCCGGCGAACTCCGGGGCTTTTTTATTTGTATTAATCATCGATTTGATTGTTTCTTTTCTATTTTTATTGAATGCAAATTACCGGAATCATACTTTCAGGCGGGCAAAGTACACGAATGGGTACAGACAAAGCATTACTTCAGATTAAAGGCAAAACTTTGTTGGAAAGGGCAGTAGAAATCTGCAATCCAGTGTGTAATGCCATTTTAATCAGTTCAAATAATCCGGAACATGAAAAATATGGCTATCAAATTTATCCTGATGAAATTAAAAACTGCGGTCCGTTGGGTGGAATTTACTCCTGCCTGAAGAAATCGGATACGGACTGGAATTTTATTCTCAGCGTGGATGCCGCT
>DATITY010000721.1:0-3695 GCA_035467235.1 Draconibacterium sp.
ACATGTAACCACACTGGTTGAAAAACTGGAATTACCTTACCGTATTTTGCGGTTGTGTGGCGGCGATATGAGTTTTACTTCAGCGCTAACCTACGATTTCGAGGTTTTCTCGGCTGCCCAAAAAATGTGGCTAGAAGTAAGTTCTGTTTCCAATTTCGAATCATTCCAGGCCAGCCGCCTGAAACTGCGTTATCGCGATGAATTAACCAAAAAACCGCAGTTAGCGCACACTTTAAATGGCAGCGCGCTTGCATTGCCACGTATTGTTGCTGCTTTGCTCGAAAATAACCAGATTCCGGAAGGAATAAAAATTCCGAAAGTTTTGGTTCCTTATTGCGGGTTTGAGTTAATAAATTAAAAATTAACATAAATTATTCATAGTCAAGGCTGTTCAAATTTGGGCAGCCTTCTTTTTTTTGAATTTATTACTATTTTTGTCTGCCTTGAAAATTTAAAAGTTATGCCGCAAAATGTCGGAAGAAAATTGGCTGAAGCCATCAGAAAACAGATAGAAAGAATTCTCTATTTCTGTTCCGTAGAAAATGTTTCTCCCAACCTTGCGATTCACGAAATGCGCAAATCATTTAAACGTTTACGGGCATTGCTGCGGTTTTATATCGATTTCCCTGAAGAATTTTCTCCTGAATACAGCAAACAGATTCAGCAATTCGGTGTGATGCTTTCCACTTTGCGCGAGTCGTTTGTAAACATTCATATTTTTGAACAGATATCGGCAAGCAGTACCTTGATTTCGGAGAGAAAAATCAAAAGTGTAAAAGAAAAATTGCTCGACAAAAACAAAGTAATTATTGAGCGAGGCTTTTTTGACGTTCAGGCATCTCAGTCAATTCAACGTTTCGCGCGGGAACTTGAACAACAAATTGTCAGAATTGAAATCGATAGGCCTTCGCATCATCAGATTGTCAGCCAGTTAATTGATTCGTACGATCAGGCTTTTGATTGTTATCGCATAATCGGGATTAATTCCGCGGCCGAAGAGTTTCACGAACTTCGTAAAAAGCTGAAACGGTTGTATTATCAGTTCGATTATGTCAGGTATGTTCATCCCCGGTTTTTCAGGTTGAAAACATATCATCTCAATAAATTAACCGATCAGCTTGGCGAAGATCATGACTTGTATATGTTTTCAATCGAAATAAAACAGGAAGATTATGAATTGACTCCGTCGGAAGCTGAAATTCTTGAAAACCAGGTTCAGCACCTGCGCGAAATCAATTTGCTGAAACTTCATCCCCGTTTAAAGCAATTTTTTAATGAGCCTCCTGAATTTTTCATTCAAAGAATGGAAACTATTTTTAAGATTCACCCAATTTGATTTTTATTCTTTCTCCTCACCCAGCGAATAGACTGGGAGTGGGTTTCCTGTTTTACAATCGCTGCAATGTCATTCCGCCGTCAACAAGAACTACTTGTCCGGTAGAGTAGGGCATCATTCCAGTTGCCATTGCAACTGCCACTTTTCCCACATCTTCAGGAGTTCCCCAGCGTTTTTGAATGCTGATACCCTGCTCAAAAAGGCGATCGTACTTTTCGGTAACTCCTGCAGTCATATCTGTTTTAATTAATCCGGGTTGAATTTCATACACAGGAATATCGAATTCTCCCAAACGGGCTGCCCAAAGTTTGGTAGCCATGGCAATTCCCGCTTTCGAAATGCAGTATTCACCGCGGTTGACTGAAGCCACAGTTGCAGAAACAGAGGAAACATTGATAATACAGCTTGAAAAATCAGAATTCAATTTTTTTTGCTGAATCATGTGGTTGGCAAAAAGCTGGGTCAGAAAATAAGGTCCTTTCAGGTTCGTTTCCATTACTTCATCGAAAATGTCTTCGGTGGCTTCCAGAATATCTTTTCGCTCGCGTGGAGCAATACCGGCGTTGTTTATCAACACATTCAAATGTCCATACCTGGCATTTACAGTCTGAAATATATTTTCCCTGTCTTCCTTTTTAGAAATATCACCTTGTGCATAAATTACTTCAACGCCAAACATTTTTAATCCATCCAGAATTGGCTGAATCAATTCCTGTTTTCGAACACCGTTAATTACAAGGTTAAACCGTGCTTTTGCCAATTCTGTGGCAATTCCGAATCCAATTCCGCGCGAGCCGCCTGTTATTAATGCTGTTTTTTTCATCTTAATTCTCATCTATTTCTTATATTTCTTGTCGTTTCGACATTAGGAGAAATCTTTTTTACAATGGGATTTCTCCTCGTTCCTCGTCGAAATGACAGCTTTTCAAGACCGCAACTTCCTACTAAAATACTGCTGCTATATACTCAAAGGACCAATTTCAACCCAATCCCTTTTCGCCCAGCTTTCCAGTCCTTTTTCAGCCAATTGAACTCCTTTTGCGCCTTCAAGTAAATTCCACCGGAAAGGTTCGTCTTTTACTACGTGTTTCAGAAACAATTCCCACTGCGCTTTAAATGCATTGTCGAAAAATTCCTGTTCCGGCACTTTGCTCCACCCTTCGTAAAAATTGATGGGATTTGGAATATCTGGATTCCACACCGGTTTAGGCGTGTTTCCGTAATGTTGTGTCCAGCATTCGCGCAAACCGGCAACTGCAGAACCTTTTGTACCGTCAACATGCAAGGTCAGTAAATCATCGCGTCGAACGCGGGTCACCCAACTCGAATTGAAATGGGCAATTATACCTCCTTCCAGTTCAAAAGTCGCGTAAGCTGCATCATCGGCGGTACATTTATATGGTTTTCCCTGTTCGTCAACCCGCTCAGGAATGTGGGTTGCGCCCAGACAGAAAACACCTTTCACTTCTCCAAACAGATTATCCAATACATAACGCCAATGGCAAAGCATGTCAACAATAATTCCGCCGTCGTCTTCCTTTCGATAGTTCCAGCTTGGGCGCTGTGCCGGAACCGTGTGCCCTTCGAAAACCCAGTAACCAAACTCACCGCGTACCGAATGGATTTTTCCAAAGAAATCATTTTCCATCAAACGTTTTAGTTTTAAAAGTCCGGGAAGCCAGAGTTTATCCTGAACCACGCCGTGTTTTACGCCGGCTTCCCCGCAAACCCGGTAAAGTTCGAGTGCCGATTCAGTGCTGGTTGCTACCGGTTTTTCGCAGTAAACATGTTTTCCTGCCTTGGCTGCCTTAATCACAGCTTCGGCCCGGCGACCAGTGGTTTGCGCATCGAAATAAATCTGGTATTGCGGGTCATTCATCACCGAATCCAAATCAGTAGTCCATTTTTCAATCCCGGCCATTTCGGCCAGTTTTTTTAGTTTGATTTCATTGCGTCCAACCAAAATCGGGTCGGGCATAATGTATTCCGTGTCGCTGACTTTTATTCCACCCTGGTTGATGATGGCAACAATCGAGCGCATTAAATGCTGGTTGGTTCCCATCCGGCCGGTAACGCCGTTCATTATTATTCCTACTTTGTGTATCATATGTCAGTTTAAAGTTTCGAGTTTAAAGTTTAAAGTTCCGGGTATCGAGTTCAAAGTTTCGAGTTTCTCTTTGTCGTTTTTAGTGTCAAATATCAAATATCCAGCATCGAGAATCCAAAATCAAGTATTCTTCAAATATGCATTTTTTATTTTTTCCAGATAAACTTTCTGGTCGGTTGCCCAGTATTTGTCTGAAAAAATTTCCACTTCATTGTAACCGGTTTCAGCGGTTACAATGAAGTGGAAATTTTT
>DATITY010000722.1:0-18558 GCA_035467235.1 Draconibacterium sp.
CGCTAACATCATTTATATTAACAAGTTGAATTGTATAACCTTCAAACATATTTCCATCGTCATCTGGCGCAAACGAAGTACCGGCTGTTAATTCAAGCTGAAGTCCGCCATTGATGTAATTCTCAAATATTGGCTTCGGATTATCGATATTCGGCAGTTTTTGTTGTGTCGATTTATTGTCGAGGATGGTTATCGCCAGCATTCCAAAGGGCAAATTAAACACTGCAAATGTTTTTCCGTCTTCCTTTGCTTTATAGGTTTCCACCAAAAATTTCGACATGGGAATGGGAGAGAGTGTAACCTGCTTTTTACTCAGGTTTCCAACTCGTGTTGCAATTCCGTCGTTTTGATAATAATTGAATCCCACCGGCGGATCATAAGGCGGTGGCAGTGGCACATTGTTATTGTCAACATCTCCCTTTTCGAGCTCTGGTTTAGTGAGGTTAAATACAGGTTCCCATGAGATGGAAGGAACCGTAAAAGCCTGCGCATTCATTCCGGCTGTGATAACATCAAGACCACTGATTTGTATTGGGAAGACAGTTGCGTTGGCATCACCGGTAATGTCAATTTTGTATTTCCTGGCAATTGTTTCCTGCAGGAAATTGTTCTGCTTTGCATAAGAAACCCCCATCTGGTTGGCTTTGCTGCTAACATCAACCAACGAGAAATCGGTAAGATTTAAGCCGGCTAATGGATTTCTGTTGACAAAAGCCGAATCACTAATGTTCGCCCTTAAATTTGTCGCAGGTTCATTTGGTTTTACTGAATCAGCAGAGAAACGACTGAAGATATCCCTTCTGGAATCCGTAACGATATTGGAATTTTGAGTGTCCAACTGCGCATCATTCGTATCTTTTTCAATTTCAAGCGGTTTGGTAAGCGGAGCAAAATGAAATGATACACCAACTTTGAAAGTTTCATCTTCTTTAGGTTCCCATTTTACCAAACCAATCAGCCAAAGCCAAACCACACTTCCTTTCCTCCTGTTATTACCAACCATACCTGGCCTTGAATCATCCATTTCAAACTGCCTTCTTAACATACCAAGGTTTGCTGCGTACGGATCGGGAAGTGTGGGGAGGTATGAATACAGCCCAAAACCAAGATACATCTGTCCTTTTGTAAGCGCTTTAAAATCGGGTGTGGCTTCGGCGAATAAAGCGACGCTATTTGGTGGAGTAACTGTAAAAAGTGCATTATGCATTGCCAAAGCGTACGGCTTTACCTTTGGTATTTTATCGGCAGATAATTTATTGTCCCACAATATGTTTTCATCAAAAACCGTCAATGTGCATTTAACTTTACTTATCGCCAAAACGAAAGTCGAATTTTTTGTGTTCACCGTAACAGCCTCGCCATTAACTTTTACGGGCCTGTCGGTTTTGATATTCCAGTCGCTTAATCCATAAATTAATTCATCGCCTTTTGCTATTGTATTAAAAACTAAAAGTGAGTTTTTGTTATACTTACATTCTAAGGTTGTTCCATAAACATTTTGTTCGTCATTCCAGCCAATGTAATTTTGAAAAGCTCCGCTACCGTCACTTAAAACATCGGTTATGTTAATCCGGCCGGGTTCACCAAGAATAAAGGGATTGACAAATGATACCGATTTATTTTGCAGGTTGGTCCATTTGGCATTCAATCCTTTATCGCATTCAACGATTAATGCACCATTTCCATCTGCTTCCAGTGGATTGGCGATATCAATTTTGGTAACAGAAAGCGCCCACCAGCTATTTTTTATTTTTGCTTTACCGCCAAAAGTAAAAAAAGGCGATTGACAAATGCTAACTTCAAAATCAGTACTATCACATTTAACCGGGATTGCCACCCTGCCAATTGCCGGATTATAAATGCAAACCTGCGAATTCTGATATTTGAAATTGGATTCCTGTCCGTAAACTTTCCAACTGGCGTCAGTTATTTCAGTGATGTTCTTCAGATTATTTTTAAAGGAAAATTTAAGATTTTCGGGAAGATGAAAGTTTGCATTTCTGGCATCTGTTCCATACTGACTTGATGCGTCACTTTCAAATGCATCATTTTGTTCGAGTTTCAAATCAACCGTAATCATTGTCGCACTTGTAACAGTGAGACGATTGTTCTCCATAAAAGGATCGATATCGAGCCCGATTGTTCCACCCTTCACTCTGAGACCACAATAATATTCATCGGGCACATCGTTAGAAAAAACTTTTCCATGTATCCAGACTGTTTCCGGGTCAACAGTATATGTTTTTGTAAGCTCAACCGGCTTGGCGTTAATCAACTGGAATTTTCGTTGTTTAAAAGTAGCATCAAACAAAATCACCGGCATATTCTGCCCCTGAATATAGATTGCAATCAGCTTTTTTACATTCACGAAATCGAACCAATGCGGATTTTTATGAATATCAATTACTGGTCCAATGGTTTTCACTCTCACGCCGGCAGAGGCAGCTGTTATACTCCCTGAAATTTGTGTACTTCTGATTGGAATATTTCGAACAAAAACATTCTTTTCTACACGGTTTTCTCCTTTTACGACATCAGAAGCTAACTCAGTTATTCGTTTTAGCCGGTCGCTTTCAATTTTCGATGTGAGGAACAAATCACTTCTTTCAAAAATGAATTCCTTACTGCGTATGGTTGTTGGATCCTGGTTCAGAATTGCTTCTGCAATTGATGCCTGAAGTTTCTCAACATTCTTTTTTTCTTCTGATGATGATGAATGCAAGTATCCTGTAAGACTTGCCAATTGAGCTACAAGTTGATTAATTTCCATAATTTAGTTTTCCATTTTTGTAACAAAATAATCCTTGAGAAATCGATAAAATCTGAATATTGAATTGTGAAATCCAAGATGATATCTCAGTATAAGAAGTGATTTTTTTAAAAACACACTTCCTTTAGCGCGACAAGTTTTAACAAATCAACAAAACACTTTCAATGGTCAAAAGCTGATTATTTCTTTTTATAAAAGCTGTTTTTTTTGTTGCACACGTCCAGTAGTTATTTTTATTTAGTCCAAATTACAATAAAATTATATAATTTATACCATGTTGAAAATTTTTAACAAATTTTAAAAGTTGATTTAAATGTGGAACTTTGTAATTTGTTTTAAGTTAACTTTTACCAAATTATTATTCCTTCAATAATAAATCCTGCTGCTTTTTTCAATTCCTTCTGTTACTTTTGATTCAAATTCTTAACAGTATCATGCGAAAACTGATATTCATTTTTTTATTTCTGTTTCCGTTCTTAATTGAGGCACAGATTAACAACTACTGGTCGTATAACTTTAACGAAGAATCATCGATGATTGCGGGTGCTGTTGTTGGAGGTGGGGCCGGGGCTTCGTCAATTTTTTACAATCCGGCCATTATTGCCGATATCAACGAATCGAAATTATCGTTGAATGCCAGTTTGTTTGCTTACGATATAAACAAAGCAAAAAATGCACTTGGAGAGGGAATTGATGTACAGTCAACCAGGTTTTACGCTGTTCCGCGTTCGGTTTCGTACATGCTCAAACCACGCAATCACCCTGGCTGGAGTCTTGAATTTGCCTATCTTAATGTGCTCAATGTGCAGTCTAACTTTGTAAACTACACAGAAAAAAATATTGATATTCTGACATATCAGCCCGGAACAGAGCAATACAAAGCTTATAATAATCTGGAAACTAATGCCAGAACAGATTTTTTTGGAGCCGGCGGATCGATAAAATTAAGTGAAAAACTGTTTGTGGGGTCGAGTATGTTTGTTTCTGTAAATTCGAAATATTCGGCATACCAACTCGATATCAACACCTCTCCCAAAGAAGATGAAGCCGATTATTACATCGCGAAACACGAAACCCAGGAATTGGTGAAATTTAACGATTACCGCCTTCTTTGGAAATTAGGAATTTTCTATAAACAGTCACGATACAGCCTCGGACTGAATATTACCACACCATCTGTTGGCGGTATTTACAGCGACGGAAAAAAAGTAATGCGAAAACAGGGACAAAACAACATCACCAATCCTGAAACCGGCCAACCCATGCCCAATTTCCTGATTATGGATTATGCCGAAAAAAAGGAAGTTAGTGTTTCTGCAAAATCCCCGTTCGCGGTAGCTGCAGGCTGCACATTTACAAGCCACGACCAGAAAAAAACAGTGTATGCAACACTCGAATATTTTGCGGGGGTTGACGCTTACCGCATGGTGCAAACCGATGAAGAATCAAACCTGGGAGAAGGTTCTATTTTGGAAAATGAAGACTTTTCGGAATGGCTCACTTATACTGACGCTGCCAATCCGGTTTTTAATGTTGCAATTGGATACCGATCGTACCTGAAAAACAATTTAATGCTGCTTTCGGGCTTCAAAACCGATTTTAATTACAAAATCAATGAAGAAACAAGTGTATCCAATATAAATAAATCTATAAAAAATATCAATGTCGATTATTACCATTTCACCAGTGGATTAACGCTGCGCATCAGGGGACAGGACATAACAGCCGGGTTTAAGTACAGCCTTGGACTTAGCAACAACACAAAACAACTCGTTAATCTTTCGGATCCTGTAGAGTTTAATTTCGACGAATACAAAGCGCTGCAGGGAACCCGCACAAATACGGTAAAAACCGTGAATAACTCGTTTACTTTGCTTTTGGCCGCCGCATTTAATTTTGGTGGTAAACAAACTAAATAAAAAAGGATTCTTAAGTCTTTATACACACTGATTCACTAAGCAGGAAGTTCATCACCGAGATTATTGTATGGCGATTCGAGTTTTCTGCCTCCGTACGGAAATCGTTGCGACATGATGTTTAATATCTCGTTGGCGGAACTTTCGATGGGTTTATTTGATACATTAATCACTGTAAATCCACCGCGGTCGAATAAAAACATGGCTTTTCTGATTTCCTCCCGTATTTCATGTTCATCAATATATGAATCGATTTGATGATTGTTCCAGCCAAGCAATCTTTTTTTACGATGGGCTACTAATTGTGCAGCAGAAATATGCAGTCCAAAAACGCGCTGCGGATCTACCTGGAATAACTCCTCGGGAGGTGGAATGCCATTAACCAGTGGCACATTTGCCACCTTCCACCCGTACATGGCAAGGTAAACGCTAAGCGGAGTTTTTCCGGCACGCGAAACCCCGGTCAAAATAATCTCTGCATTATTTAAACGCTCCGGGCTCATTCCGTCGTCATGCGAAAGTGTGAATTCGATTGATTCAATCCGGTCGAAATACTGGTGATTAATTTCGCGATACAAACCAGGATGCATCAAAGGTTTAATATCGAGTGTTTCATCCAGAAAATCGGCCAGTTTTCCCATCAAATCAACTTCACGGACACCAAATTCAGCACAAAGTTCAATCACCTTTTTCCGTAAAAATATATTTACCATAGTGTGAACAATTATTCCGCCGTCGGTTTTCGCTTTCATAACCACATCAAAAAGATCATCTTCATTGTCCATATTCGGAACAATAACCACAGGAATTTTATTATCTGGATATTGAATTAACAAGGCCTGTACAATGTTATTGCCGGCGATTCCACGACCTCCGGAAACAACATAAATCGGGGATGGCGTATTATTATTCTGTGTTTTCATGTCATTGTTTATTACTTAAACAAAAAAACGGGTTGCTGGTTTTTAGAGCGTTAATCTTTATATAAAAGTCAATAAGTGAATTACAGGCGAGATTTATTTCAACTTTAAATCATTCTCAGAATTATCAGGCAGAATCTGATTTTTCATGAGTCTCATTGGTTTAATTATCACTTCTGAATTGCAGGAAGGACAGATATAAATTTCGCAGCCGGTGCACGCAAAACAATTGCTGCATGTGCGAGGCACATCGAAATCGGAAAACCTGAAACTGCAGGCAGTGCAACTGTAATATTTCTCTTTTCTTTTTGAAATCATTTAATAATCCGAATCAAGAGTTAAATTATCAATGGAATAAAAGCAGCAGCCAATCGACCAAAAGCATAAACCATTAGTCCTTTGGATGAACTGACTTTACTTGCTCTTTGGATATCTGTTTTATCAATCAACCAATTGAATATTGATTCAACTGGTTGTATAACGCGGGAAACAGCTGTCTTCGATGAATGTTTGCCGGAATAGGCTATTATTGGCATTGAGTCTAATAAACTTTGGTCAAGGCAGCAATCTTCAGACTGAAAATCTGTCAGGCGGATTTCTACAAGCCTTGTAAAAGCTCCTCCATGCTTATTCAATCTGTTATTAAAAGCTTGGTAGCTTCCAAGTTTCGGAAACCATGACTTGAGATATGAAGCAAAACGATGTATGCTCTTTACTTTCGTATGCCAATCAAGATGCATGTTATATAAATATACAGTCATAATCTCCTGGTCTGTAAATTCCGATTTGTTATTATTTCTAAATTTTTTACAATAAAATTAAAGTTTTAATGAACTTTTTTATTCCATTTTCAAGTTTTGATTCGCATTAATAATGATTCAGTTCAACCTGTGTCTTATTTTGACTGATTAACATGTTACCGGCATTAATGTTAAAATATTGCTGTGCTTCGGTTCGGGTAGAAAAATTGCCATTCGTTGACACGGTTTTTATTCTCTGTTCGAGGTTATCGGCTAATTCCATACACTCTTCTAATTCAACTTTCTGATACCAATTTGTTAAAATAATATTCGCATCGAAGTTTTACGAAAAATCAGTGGGTTCTGCCAGAACCTCAATAAGCGACGTATCATAACGAAAGTCGTTATTATAACAGTAGAACAAAACTACCAATTTTCAGGTGGATATACTATAAAAAAAACCAGCAAAGGAGTCTGAAAAAAGGTATTTTCAGATTTGTAAATTAAACGCGTTTTTGGTTTCATGACTTGATTTTTAATTACAGAAAATACGGTTTATACATGAAAACCCTTATTAAAACAGATTAATCTTTGTCTAACAGACGCTTAAAAAAATATTAAACACCAAATCTGTTTGTTCCACTGTTTTTTGTATTTTTCAGAAAAAAATGAAACATAAAACCATACTGTTACTGGTCATTATTTTTTCAAGCTGCCATTTGAGCGACAAAAAAGTAGAGAAGGAAATAAAACGCAGCCACCCCAGTCATCTATATAATTTTGTTGAAATCGACACCTCGCAACTGAGGTATTTTGAAACCGACTACCTGCCTGTTTATTCGGATATATATTACCAGGATGGAACCAGAAGATTCCCGATAACTGCCACTGTCAGCATCCGAAACACTTCGCTGGCTGATTCAGCGTTTATTCTGTCTGCCACATATCATGATTCGTACGGGAAACTATTACATTCTTATATAAGCTCAACATTGTTGCTTTCTCCGCTCGAATCGATAGAACTTGTGGTTGAAGAAGAAGAAAACAAAGGGGGAGCCGGCGCCAACTTTATTATCGAATGGGCTGCTACTAAATATACTGACCAGTTACTGATTCAATCGGTTATGATTAGCACTTATGGTCAGCAAGGCGTTTCCTTTTTGTCGGAATCAAAAGTGATAAAACGGGTTTTTAAGGAATAAATCAACTCACTGTAACGCTTGCCTTGTAAACGTAATAAAGTCGCGCTGAGCTTTTATCATGTTTATTGTGTGTAACAATAAGTTTTTCGATTCAGAATTTATTTTGAAATACAGCAATGAATTACGTGTATTTACCTCCTTGTTTTTGATTCGTTTAATCTGACTTTTTTCCAGTTTGGACAATACCTCGAAAATCTTTTCCCTGTCGCCAATTAATGCTTCTATATTGTCGAATTTATTCTCCTTCATGGTATGCAATGCGAAATTGAAAAAGTTATCCATTTGCACAATTAATTTAACCAATTCAGCATTTTGTTCGGCAGTAAAAGGTTTATGATTATTATCAGAATAGGTAATTATTGGGCTTATAATAAAATGCGCTGCATGTGCCATTTCACGTTTGTAATTCATCATTTGCACATAGTAATGTCCTGTATCAACTTTTCCTTCTGACAAAACCTGAACCGTGGAATAAACTTTTTCTTTATTTCTCTTTGATCTTCTCGAAAAATCAGCACTTGCTTTTTCCGCAAGTTTCATTTTGTTACGGTCTTCGTTTAAAAAGCCTTCAATTCCGAGTGAAACGATATAGTTCGACGAAACAATTGCTTTTACAATTTGCTTCGAACTTTTTGAAATAATTACTTCATAAGGATCTTTTGCGTCAATTAAATCCTCTTGTTCAACCATTGTTTTTTGTTTCCGGCTCTTTAGTAAAAAATGTGTTCTAAGAACCATAAAAATTGCAATACCAATAAATACGAAAATCATTATTTTTCCGCCCAAGGAAATTAATAATGCGATTACTGCAGCACCGGAAAAAGCAATTATGGCTGTTAAGAACCAGCCACCAATTACGGCCATTACACCGGAAACACGAAAAACAGCGCTGTCGCGATCCCATGCGCGGTCGGCAAGTGAAGTCCCCATTGCCACCATAAAAGTAACATAAGTGGTTGAAAGGGGCAGTTTTAACGATGTTCCTAAAGCAATTAAAATACTGGCAACAACCAGATTAACCGAAGCACGAATTTTATCGAAAGCTGGTGGTTCTGTGTCGTTCGTAATGGCATAAGTAGAGGGTTTAAATCTTGAGTCAATAACTTGTTGCAAAGATGAGGGAATTATTTTTTTTAGTCTTTTATTAAATTGGGTACTCGACCGAACAATCACCCGGGCAATAGGCGATGAATCAAATTTTTCGGTTCCTTCGCTTTGTCTTGAAAGATCAACCGAAGTTGCAATCACATTGTGGGCTTTTTTCGAAAAAATAAGGGTGGCAATCATTACCAAACCCGAAATCAGCAACATATATTCCGGTGTATCTACTTTGCCCGCCAACATCCCCATTGAAAACCCATCGGGAGCCGGTGTGCCGGCAGCTGCCCAGGCTTGAAATGAGTTAAAGCCTGCCAGCGGAACACCAATAAAGTTTACCAAATCGTTGCCGGCAAATGCCATGGCAAGTGCAAAAGTGCCAATCAGTACAACAAGCTTTAATATTTTAATATTAAACAACCACTTTAGAATCTGTATTAAAACTGTCCATCCCAAAATACTATACAATAAAACAGTTGGAATATTATTATTTATCCATTCACTAAGTGTTTCTCCATCAGCCACTTTTATTTCGGCAAACGAAGAATCGCTGATACCTTTTATAAGCATAAAATAGGTAATTGTAGTAATAGCAAATCCACCGTAAATCGAACCAAAATATTTCATCGGCTGACGGTAATTAAACGAAAAAATAAGGCGGGTAATGTATTGTACAATCGCTCCTATGGAAAAAGCAATAACTACCGAAACCAATATTCCCGTAATAATGGCAAGTGCTTTTTCAGAATTAATGTATTTCGACAATTCGAGAAATGCAGATCCACCAGACATTTTTATTTTAACGATGGCAACTGCAACCGCCGAGCCAAGTAATTCAAAAACAACAGAAACAGTAGTGGAAGTGGGCATTCCGAGGGCATTGAATGTATCCAGCATGATAACATCAGTAATCATTACTGCCAGAAAAATGATCATGATCTCAGAAAAGAAAAACATGTCAGGGTGAAAAATCCCTTTACGCGCAACCTCCATCATCCCGTTGGAGAATGCTGCTCCAACTAAGATTCCAATGGCTGCCATTAAAAAAATTAACCACTTGGGAGCTGCTTTTGAACCTACTGCTGAATTTAAAAAGTTAACCGCATCGTTGGCTACTCCAACAACTAAATCAGAAATTGCAAGGGCAAACAACACAACAACGAGAATAATGTAAAAATTTTCCATTAATTCGGTTTATTAAATTTAGATCGACAAATATAGATGTTAAGTAATCATTACTTCTGTTTATTAACATTAATAAAACATTATCAAAGAGTGAATTTACTGTTAATCAATGTTTAGCATTTATTTTCTACTTTTACAGTGTAAACAAAGATAATAATGAATAAGCTTTCATCAAGACAGGTAGTTGTTTTTCTGGCATTGATTTTAACGGCCATTGTTGGGTTGGGTTGGTATTACTTACTTATAACCGGGTTTTCGTTTTTGTTTATGATTATTGGTCTGGTCTTATTTTTCCTGATTGCATTCTATATAATTCAATTTGCCATTCATCGATTCATTCTCGAGAAGATACGGCCTATTTATAAAATCATTGATTTTGTACCCCAAAAAGGTAAAGAAGTAAAACTTAACCTCACACCTGGTTTTGTTGAACTTTCAGACGTGGAACAGGATGTGGAAAACTGGGCACAAAATCAACTGCAGGAAATTGAACGTTTAAAAGAACTGGAGCGGTACCGCAAAGATTTTGTTGGCAATGTTTCTCACGAATTAAAAACCCCGATATTTAACATTCAGGGCTACATTCTTACATTGTTGGAAGGTGGTTTGGAAGATCCGAATATTAATAAGCTTTATCTTACCCGTACCGAAAAAAGTATTGACAGAATGATTTCGATAGTGGAAGATTTGGAGTCGATTAACAAACTTGAAACAGGCGAATTAAAACCAAATTTCAGTGTCTTCGATATTGTTAAAATTGCAGAGGATGTTATTGAAATGGAACAACGACTCGCTAAAGAAAGGAAAATTTGGCTAACCTTTGCCGATAAACCCGACAAACCTTTAATGGTAAAGGCCGACAGAAAGCGTATTATCGAGGTGCTTACCAATTTGGTGGTAAACGGCCTCAAATACGGCAAAAAGAATGGATTTGTAAAAATTGGCTTTTACGATTTTGATGACAAAATTATGATTGAAGTTTCGGATAACGGAATTGGAATCGACAAGAAAGATTTATCACGTGTTTTTGAGCGTTTTTACCGTGTCGATAAGTCAAGATCGCGTGAACAGGGCGGCACAGGGCTGGGACTTTCAATTGTGAAACACATTATTGAAGCGCATAATCAAACCATTAATGTGCAAAGTGTGCTTAACGAAGGAACTACATTTACATTTACACTTGAAAAAGCAAATTAATAACCTAACTTTGATGACTTAAAATTTTCATTTATGGAAGATACAATTTTTAAAATTCTGCTTGTTGACGATGAAGAGGATATTCTGGAATTCATAAGTTATAATCTCGAAAAAGAAGGCTACAAGGTTTACACAGCTAAAAACGGTATTGAAGCTGTAAAATCTGCCGAAAAAAATATTCCTCATCTGGTAATTCTCGATGTGATGATGCCCGAAATGGATGGTATTGCAGCCTGCGAAGAAATGCGCAAAATACCGGCGCTCAACAATACCGTAATTGCTTTTCTAACAGCTCGAGGAGAAGATTATTCACAAATTGCAGGCTTTGAGGCTGGTGCCGATGACTATATTACCAAACCTGTTCGGCCCAAAGTATTGGTTAGCCGCGTTAAAGCATTGCTGAAAAGAACAGGAGAAACAACTGTTGTACCCGTTCCGGTAAATGAAAATACAGTTAGCGTTGGAAATCTGGTAATCGACAAAGAACGATATTTGATCAGGATAAACAATATTGAAATGGTTTTACCCAGAAAGGAATTTGAACTCCTTTCATTGCTGGTTTCGAAGCAGGGAAAAGTTTTCACCCGAGAAGAAATTTATCATTCGGTATGGGGTGAAAATGTTGTTGTTGGCGACAGAACCATTGATGTTCATATCAGGAAGTTACGCGAGAAAATTGGTAACGACCATATTAAAACGCTGAAAGGAATTGGCTATAAATTTGTTGAGTAATTTCAGAGAAAATAGATAACGGGATACAAAATAGTAAAACCTAAAATGTAGCCTGCTGCCACCTGTAGCAGGTTGTTTTTATTTAATACCAAACGCGAGGTACCAATCAATCCCGAAACAATGACAACAATTACAATTGCAGTCATTGGATTTACACCGCCACGGAATGATAATGCAAAAAAGGTAGCAGTAACCGCACCAATCGCTGCCATGTGGACACTGATTTTCCATTTAAACGAAATGAGGAGCAACACAATAATTAACAATACCGATGCAATCATAAAAAGTTTAAAAACGGGTAAAAAATGAATTCTGCCCAATAACATAAATCCGATGTAATAAAAAACTGAGGTAAACATTAACGGGATAATCCGGTCGTGACTATTGGGCATTAAAAAATCGAATTTTGAATTTAGGGCTAAAATTGCAACCGATAACATTGGAAGTGTTGAAGTACTAAAGAATATGACGAGCAAAATAAACCGCTTTGCATCGACAGTTAACATCGAATTGTAAAAACCGGAAGTAAACAACAGGATAAAACCCAATGTAGGCACAAGTACAGGGTGAAAAACTGCTGAAACAATTTTGGCAACTTTTACCGACATATTAAAGTTCCTTTCTTAGTCTGGCAACCGGTATTCCAAGTTGTTCGCGGTATTTGGCAACTGTACGGCGGGCAATGTTGTACGTTTTTTTCTTCAATATCAACGCCAGTTTATCGTCGGTTAAAGGTTTTAATTTGTCTTCACCTTCAATACATTCCTGTAATATTTTTTTTATTTCGCGGGTTGAAACTTCTTCTCCGTCATCTTTTTGAAGTCCTTCGGAGAAGAAATATTTTAACGGGTAAATACCAAAATGGGTTTGTATGTATTTACTGTTCGAAACCCTTGAAATAGTTGAAATATCGAGGTCGGTACGTTCAGCAATATCTTTCAGAATCATAGGCCGCAATTTTGTTTCGTCGCCATCCTGGAAATACTCATGCTGAAAATTAATAATCTCCGACATGGTAAGCAGCAATGTTGTCTGCCTTTGTTGCAATGCATCGATAAACCATTTGGCCGAATCAAGTTTTTCCTTAACAAATTGCAGCGCCTCTTTTTTACTTTTGTCTTTATGATTTTGGCCTAACGCCCGGAGCATCCCCAAATAGGCTTCATTGATTTTTAAATCCGGAACATTTCGCTGATTTAGCGAGAGAATCAATTCCCCATCAATATTTTCAAGTATAAAATCGGGAACAATGTGCTGATTCGATTTATTTAACGGATTGCTATATGAACTCCCGGGTTTTGGATTCAACTTTAAAATATGGTCGATCGCGTCTTTCAATTCCTTATCCGAAAGTTCGAGTTTACTCTGAATTTTTGAGTAATGTTTCTTGGTAAATTCTTCAAAAAAATCGGATAAAATTTTGTACGAAATATGGTTTTCGTCTCCATTTCTTTTGTTGAGCTGAATTAAAAGACATTCGCGTAAATCCCGCGCACCAACTCCCGGAGGATCAAAATCCTGAATGACATTTAAAATCTTAAGCAACTCATCTTCCGATATTTCAACGTTAATGTTAAACGCCAGATCGTCGCTGATGGCGGCCAAATCGCGTCGCAAATAACCATCATCGTCAATATTCCCTATAATATATTCAGCCAACTGTTGTTCTTCCTCCGTAAATTTTACCATGCCCAGTTGCTCGTACAGAAATTCGTGAAATGTGGTACCTACCGAAAAAGGAATATCGACATATACATCGTCTTTTGAATAGTTGTTGGTATTTAATTTATACGATGGTATATCTTCTTCCTCATCGTAATAATCATCGAAAGTAAACTCGTCCTTGTCAACGTCTGTGTCAGGTTCAGCGTCGTCGCGGATTTCGTTATCCTCCTCTGGTTCCTGACCTTCTGTCTCAAGTTCCAGTACCGGATTTTCTTCAAGTTCTTTTTTAATGCGCTGTTCGAGTAGCAAAGTAGGGATCTCCAAAAGCTTTATCACCTGGATTTGCTGAGGTGATAGCTTTTGAAGCAATTTTTGTTGCAGTGAAAGATTTTGCTTCATATCCCTTAAGTTTGCTCCGTAAATTTACTATTTTTTTCTGAAGTAAATTTTTTTAAACAAAGGTTAGAACTCTGCATTTTTTGGAGTACGGGCAAATGGAATTACGTCGCGGATATTGCCCATTCCGGTTACAAACAGGATAAACCTTTCGAAACCCAGCCCAAATCCGCTGTGCACAACCGAACCATAACGGCGGGTATCGAGATACCACCACATTTCTTCAACCGGAATATTCATTTCCCGCATCCGGGTTTCAAGTTTTTCGAGGTTTTCTTCACGCTGCGAACCGCCAATGATTTCACCAATCTGCGGGAACAAAACATCCATGGCGCCAACTGTTTTTCCGTCGTCGTTCTGCTTCATGTAAAATGCCTTGATCTCTTTCGGATAGTTGGTCAGAATTACCGGGCATTTAAAATGTTTTTCAACCAGGAAGCGCTCGTGTTCGCTTTGCAAATCAACACCCCAGTCAACCGGGAACTGGAATTTTTTCTTTTTATACGGATTTGAGTTTTTCAGAATATCAATCGCTTCGGTGTAAGTAATCCTGATGAAATCGTTATTCAAAACAAATTTCAGTTTTTCGATTAAATCCATTGAACGTTGGTCTGCAGGTTTGTCTTTTTCTTCCTGCTGAAGGCGGGTTGCCAAAAACTGCAGGTCGTCCATGCAATTGTCGAGTGCATATTGTATCAATGACTTTAAAAATTCTTCAGCTAAATCCATATTGTCTTTCAAATCGTAGAAAGCCATTTCAGGTTCAATCATCCAAAATTCGGCAAGATGGCGTGTTGTATTTGAATTTTCTGCCCTGAAAGTAGGCCCGAAGGTATAAATTTCGCCTAGTGCCATTGCACCAAGTTCTCCTTCCAGTTGACCTGAAACTGTCAAGTTGGTAGGTTTTCCGAAGAAATCCTGACTGTAATCGATTTCACCATCTTCTGTTAATGGCAGATTTTTAGGATCGAGCGTACTCACCCTGAACATTTGTCCTGCACCTTCAGCATCACTTGCGGTAATAATCGGGGTGTGCAGGTAATTAAATCCTTTTTCGTTGAAATATTTGTGAATGGCAAAAGCCATGGCGTGTCTGATTCTGAAAATGGCGCTGAAAGTGCTTGTACGGAAACGCAAATGGGCATTTTCGCGCAAAAATTCGAGTGTATGTCTTTTGGGCTGAATTGGAAATTTATCAGGGTCGGCTGCGCCAAGCAATTCTACCTGTTCAGCAGTTAATTCTATGTTTTGTTCGCTTCCGGAAGATTCGGCTAATTTACCTGTAACAGAAAGGGCTGCACCGGTATTGATTTCGCGCAAAAGCGATTCCTCAAAATTATTAACATCAACTACAACCTGAAGATTATTTATTGTAGAACCATCGTTTAATGCGATAAAATATACGTTTTTGCTACCTCTTTTTGTTCGCACCCAACCTTTTGCAACAACTGTTTCGTTTGCTTTGCCACATTGCAGAATGTCCTTGATTTTTGTCCGTTTCATATCAACTGCTTTATTTATGATGCTTAATTTTTATTTTCAATTTAAAGGTTACAAAAGTACATTTTTATGTGAAAATCAGTTGGGAGAACCGTTAAATAATGCTCTTGCCTGACGAATTGATAAAATAAAAAACCACTCGTTCGTCTGTTGACATTCGAATGGTTTTAATTTCGAATTGATTGATTAATTCCTATTCAGGAAAAAGAAAGAAACCAGCTTTTCACTGATTTCTCCCGTAGAGTAAGTTTTATTTTTTATGCCTCTTTCACGTAACTTCCAGGAACCGGAACGGTTGCTTTTTCAATATAACCGATGTTTCCCATGATAAATGTATCAGGACCTAATTTCAGATCTGAGTTCATCATTTCGTCGTAAGTTACTTCTTTTCCGGTGTATGCCGAAACCCTGCCCATGATTGCAACCAGATTTGAAATTGCAGTTTCTTCTGCCTGATTCCATGGAATATCCTGACGGATACAGGTTACCAGGTTAATATGTTCCTGAACATAAGGACTGGTTTCCGATTTTTCGGCAGTAAACAAAGGATTGCCTGCTGTATCAACAATCATAGGATCTTTCCCATCCGTTTTTGCAATTGCTTTTGTTCCGTGGAATATTTCGTAAACGCCGTTGGTACAGTCGTTAATCTGACGGCATGTGCTGTGCATGTGACGACCATCGCCGAATGTATAATCAATGCTGAAATTATCGTACTGATCGCCGGTTGGCCTGCGTTGCCTTGAACCAAAACCAAGTGCTTTTACCGGATGTTGGCCAAAATACCACATGGCAACATCGAGGTTATGAACGTGCTGTTCAACAATGTGGTCGCCCGAAAGCCAGCACCAGTTTACCCAGTCGCGAATCATCCATTCCATTTCGCTCCATTCAGGTTTATTGTCGCGATGCCACAATTTTCCACCATTCCAGTAAACATTAGCTGAAACAATTTTTCCTATGCCATTATTTTGTATCTCCTTATACAGGTTAATGTAGTTGTGCTGGTGTCTTCTTTGTGTTCCTGTAACTACTTTCAAACCCATCGAATCGGCCATTTTAGCTGCTGCCATAACCTGGCGGATACCTGCAGGATCAACGGCAACCGGTTTTTCCATGAAAACATGTTTACGTGCTTTTACCGCTGCTTCAAAATGCTCGGGACGAAATTTAGGGGGTGTTGCAAGAATAATAATGTCAACACCCGAGTCGATCACTTTTTGGTAAGCATCGAAACCTACAAAACAGTTTTCAACCGGTACGTCAATATTTTTTTCTTTTTTAATTTTTTCCCGGCAACTATCTACCCTATCCTGGAATGTATCGGCGAGGGCAGTAATTGTCAAACCCGGACCTGCATCCAGAAAGTTAATTGCAGCGCCCGAACCGCGTCCGCCGCAACCAATAATACCTGCTTTTAGTTCTTTTCCTTCAGGTGCTGTTGCAAGCATTGGAGGAAATTTGTACTCTGTCGGAACCCAGTCATAAGAACCTGCTACTGCCGATTTCCCCCCTTCACCACCTGCGCACGAAGTTAAAGCTCCAACACCCATTGTACCTGCTGCGCCAACTGCTGCTGCACTGGCTAAGAATTTTCTTCTTGAAAATTGATTGTTACTCATAATATTAAATTTTTAGTTGAATTTAGGATTTTAAAATTATTAATTTTTTCCGGTTTTTTCATCAAATTCACAAACAACTCTAAAACTAATGTAATTACAGTCTGATAACCACCAAATACTTTTAGGCATTTGCGGGTCGGTTTTTAACCAGGCCACAGATTGGGTGGCACTTCTTGAGGCTGATCTTACATCAACAGCATCGCTTCTGAAATAACCGCCTCTTACAACATGCTCTTCCCCACTGGCAGGACCTTTCGGGTCGGTCACACCATCAGTTAGTTGGGCATAGGCTTCAGGTGAATACCAGTCAGCACAATACTCGGCGGCATTTCCCAACATATTTTTCAATCCATACGGATTCGCTTTAACTTTTTCGGGCTCCTGAGTTTTGCCTTTGCTGTTTTTTACATAAACAACATATTTATTAATCGAATCACTTTCTTTTCCGAATAATTTTCCGAAGAATCCTTTTTCTGCAAAATCTTTTACGTCTCCCGGGAAAAAGAAGGGCGTTTCTTTTCCACCACGGGCCGCATATTCCCATTCGGCTTCTGATGGCAACCGGTATGTTTTACCGGTAACCTGCGACAACCATTTACAGAATGTTTCAGCTGAATGGTAACTCATTGTAATTGCAGGTCGCGAACCCAATCCCCAGTTCTGGTCTGGCTGTCCGTACGGTGGCGTTGGCCCCGAAATTGCATCAACATCAGCTTTGGTGCGGGTTCCTTCTGTGTCGGTTGAACGACCTTCTGCTGCGGTTGCCGAATAAAATGCAAGATAAACATCCCAACTTACTTCAATTTCGGCCATAAAGAATGGACTGATTTTAACTTCCTTCTGCGGACCTTCATCGGGTTTACGCAACGGTTCATTTTCAGGACTTCCAATTTTGAAAGAACCCCCAGGAATGGCTTTCATATTTAATGAAACCGTTGTATTTGGAATGGTTTCGGTAAAATCTTTATGTTCAGTTACAACTGCAGGTGCTGTGTATTTTTCTTTCATTGCACCTCCTGTGCTGCCAAAAGCTACATTTTTAGCATGAATTGCTTTAGGATCGTAATGACCAACATTTAAATGGCAATTTATGCAGAGCAGTCCTTTTTCTTTTTCGTTCTGAGTGTAATAAAGATGAGCATTTTGACCATCTTTGGTTAAAGTGAGCGGAAATAAATTCGGGTGACATTTATTACACGATTCCTGAAAAACATGATGACTGGCAAATTCAAGTGTTGATTTTTCTTCCCAGTTAAAATCGGCACTGTCTTTAAAAACAAGACCATAAACATCTCTTGCAGAAGCTTTTATTTTTTCTTTCAGGTAACCTTGTCCTTTTGGTGGTAAATGGCAATCTACACAGCCAATGTGGATTCCAACCCGTGTATCGTAATGAACAGACAGTTTCCACGAATCGAAAACATGCGGATGAACGTGACATATTTCACACGATTCGTTTGTAGATGTTGCCTCTAGTACTTTGTTTGTATATATGGTTACTAAAATTCCAATAACAAAACCAATGAATATAATAAGAAGAATATTTTTCCTCAGATAACCAATTAACTTTTTCAGCATAATTCAACGTCTAGTTTTAGGTACGATTGAAATAAAA
>DATITY010000723.1:0-2284 GCA_035467235.1 Draconibacterium sp.
GATGGATGCTGGCTACTGACAACTGGATAACTTTTTGATTTTGTGTTCGTTATTTCTTGTTTTGTTAAATTTAAAATATCGAATAAGCCCGCCTGACCGCCCGCCTGAATAACGAAGTCGGGCAGGGAATAAGAAATAAGAAAGTGTTCGGGAAGCAGGAAACAACTCAAATGTCCTCCCATGAAATAAGGTGACAAGAAGTTTAGTTGATAACTTTTTAAATTCGCCTTATTATGGGAAGTAAAATTAAAAAAGTTCGTCAGTTTAGCACTGAGTTTAAAAAGGAAAAAGTCAAACAAATTGACGAAAGTAAGATTACCGTTTTGCAGTTGTCACGGCTTTATGAAGTTTCCAGCACTGCGGTTTACAAATGGGTACGTAAATATTCGCGCTATGCAGGGCAGAATGAAAGAGTGGTGGTAGAGAAAGAGTCTGAGCAGGCCAAGACTTTTTGGCTTTTAAAGAAGGTTTCGGAGCTTGAACAACTTGTAGGACAAAAGCAGGTTGAATTAGAGTACCTGAAAAAAGTGATAGAGTTTGGTTCTGAAATAACGGAAACAGACATCAAAAAAAAGTTCGAATCCAGATCCTGAGCTGGTTCCGGGAGCACCGGGAAGAAACAGGCATGAAGATAGACATGCTTTATATTGTGGCCGGTATCAAACGGCAGGATTACTTTCGCCAGCAGAAACGGCAGATAAAGCAAGCGTTCATTGAAACACGAACCATCGAAATGGTACAGGCCATAAGGGAACGGCATCCGGCGATGGGAGCCCGCCCGATGTTCCATGCACTGAAGATAAACAGCATGGGAATCAATCGTTTTGAGCGGTTGATATCTGAATCAGGACTTGGGATAGAGAGGAAAAAGTTGTGGATAAAAACAACCAACAGCAACCACAATTATTTCAAGTACGGCAACCTGGCCAACGGACTGGAGCTAAACGGGATTAACCAGTTATGGGTAAGCGACATTACCTACTGGATAGATGGGCAAACGCACTATTACCTGCTTTTCATCATGGATGTTTACAGCCGACGGATTTTGGGATACATCGCCAGCCAGAATATGTACGCAGTAAACAACCTCAAGGCACTTGAATTATCATTCCGAATAAGACAGATGAGCTGGTTTGAACGACTGTTACACCATTCTGATAAAGGAAGCCAGTATTGTTCCCTGGAATATGTGAAAGCCCTGCAAATAGCCCATATAACGATAAGCATGGCAGGTAACAGTATAGAAAACCCTTACGCCGAAAGGCTAAACGGAATCATTAAGAATGATTACCTGAGATATTTTGATACAAGTACGTTTGCCAAATTAAACAAATCCCTTGACAGGGCCGTTTGGTTATACAATAACGAAAGACCGCATTCAGAGCTTGGTAATATGGCACCGGTTAACTTTGAAAAAATGTTACTGCAACAAAACATAAACGAAAGAAAAACTATGGTACTGCACGACTTTAGAAATAACCCGACAAACAGCATCAACACGGCTTCGCCGGTTGATGCCACGCGTGGGGGATTTTAAGGCATGTACTGAATGCGTATTTATAACGAAAAAGTGTAGCTTTGAAAACCAAAACTACACTTCACGCTATCAGGCCAGGATAATCCTTGAAGGGTTGCCCCCCAGCAGAGCCCTTCTCCGCTTCTCCCGGCAGATTGAAGATATAAAAGAAAGAACAAAAAAGTAAAATGAGTTATTAACATTTAAGTTGTCAGTTTACACTTTCTTGTCACCTAAATTTATGAAAGGACATAAACTGAACTCTGAACCCAAAACTCTGAACCCCGAACTCTAAACCCGCCTGAAATGCTTCGAGTCTCCCCATTCATTGTATCCGATTTCACAACCTGCCAGTTCGATGCGCGCTTCGAGACAGTTTCGGCAAAGTTCGGCATCTTCGTCCAAACAGGGTTTGTCTTCATACAGTAAATATTCTTTCCGGTATTCGCAGGGAGTTAAATTGGGCATAATAATATTGGCACCAACAGCCAATGCTTTTTCGCGACCTGCGGGATCGATAGCCTGTAACGCAGTTGCTGCTGCAATATTTATATCGGGCATTAAAAGCCGTAAAACCGCAATCATATTCAGCGCCAAATCAAACCGTTCCTGTTTTGTTTTCAGCAGGTATTTAAACTGAAATAAAGGCGTGTGTTCGTGCTCGATATACGGACCCATTCCGCACATATCAATATCCATTTTCCTTAAGAAAAGTAAATCGTCAGCCAGATCTTCACAGGTTTGAAATGGAAGGCCAATCATAACTCC
>DATITY010000724.1:0-3236 GCA_035467235.1 Draconibacterium sp.
GTGTGAAAAAAAGAAATTCAATAACTCAATCTTTTCCGGTAACCATTCACTTTATCGATTCCATATCCAACCGATTCGTATAATTTGTGTGCCGCTGTTCTGTGTTCGCTCGAAACAAACAAAATTGTTGTGCAAAACCGCTGCTTGGCATGTTCCTCAAGCTTTATCAACAATTCCCTTGCAACGCCCCGCCGGCGGTATTCCTTTAAAACTGCAACATTTTCAACAACCATAAATGGGTAACAATTGCCAAACAGTTCATCGCAAACAATTCCCATTACCGAGCCAACTACCTTATTTTCAATCTTTGCAACCAGAATTATATAATTTGGATTCCCGTTAATTTTATTGAAAGTATCCGTCATCCGCGCAAAATCCGTGGTTGATCGTAAGCATTCAGCCTTGACCGTACATCATTCTGCGCAATACATACCCCATTCCTCTTTTCATTCTGGCAAGTATTCCTGAACTAAACGGACATCTGGCTATTCCGGTTCGTTTTGCTCCGTAGGAATGGCTATGGCATGTCACTTTTGTTTTAGTTCAATTTACTATAATCCTGTTCAATCGTTATTTTGGGAAAAATCCAATATATCTGGAGTTTGGTTGGAATTTATTGTAGTTCTTTTGATTTTTTCCAATTATGTGGCAGCAAATCTGCCAGGTCCAGGCTGTAATCGTTATTGTACTTTGGAATTTTTGCCAGCACATCGGTAAGCCATTCTCGTGGATTCACATCACTTGCCTTACAGCAGCCTAACAGGGAATACATTATTGCTGCGTTTTCTGCTGCTTCATGATTTTTGCAGAACAAATAATTTTTTCTTCCCAAAGCCAGTGGCCGTATTGCATTCTCGGCTAAATTATTATCGATTTGATATCGGCCATCCAAATGATAACGGGACAAACGGTGAAACAAAGAGTATGAATAACTTAAAGCTTTTGCCATTCGCCCTTTGGGCAGGGTTTTTGGGAAATAGCCCACAATCCATTTTTCAAATGCGCACAATATCGGATAGGCTAACCGTTTTCGTAAATCAGCCCGCTGCTGGTAATCAATATTCTGGTCGGTTGCCATGGTTTCCACTTTGTATAACAGGCCGATTTGCCCCAAGGCATATTCAGCCCCGGATTTATCTTCCCCAAGCGCTTCAGTAAATTTTCTCCGAGCATGGGCCCAACATCCAAGCAACAATACACCTTTCTTGTGCTCGTAGATAGAATACGCTTCGTAACCGTCTGTTTGGACTGCCCCCTTGTAATTGCGCAATAAATCAATAACAACTTTTTGGGCCCTCGACCCTTTGTCGTAATGAAAAAATACCAGGTTGTTCATTACCGAACGTACCATCCAAAGGTAAGCCTTAACAGCACAATGCTTTTCATTATTGATAACCGGAATGGTGCTTTCATCAACCTGGATATAGTCGCTTGCAAGAGTTATTTCCTTTAAACGGCAATATAATGCACGCAGCAAATCACAACTGCCCATAAACCAATTGCTTACTGTCGATGCCGGTAAATGCATGCCCGTTAGTTTAAGCATGGCTATTTGACGATGAAACGGCAAATGGTACATGTATTTACCTAACAGCAGTTCTGCCAGCAGGCTTGGCCCGGCATTGCCCCGTGGAAGCGGCAGTAACGGAAGGGGTGCTGTTTTTACCGTTTGTACCGGTTCCTGGTTGTTTTCTTCAGCCTCGCGCTGCTTGTTTTTCTTAAGTACATATATGGGGCGTACTATCCGGCGAACATATAGCTCACCTGGTTTGTGTTCCAGTATTTCGGTGACTTCTTCTCCTATGCGTTCCCAGTTTTCATCGATACCTTCGGGTGCGATGATTTCTTCCTCCCTGCGCAGAAAATCGGGCAATGGCAGGCGTACCGGTTGTTTTTTTGATTTGTCTGGTTTGGTACGTTCGTAAGTAACAATCTCCTTCTCGGCGTCTTTAACCGATGCTGCTTCTTCGGGCAGAACGTCGAGCCCTTCAAAATCTATTGTACGTTGGTTCGGGTCCTGTGGGATATACTTCTCGCTTTGGGGCTTCCAGAACTTGCGGCGGTACCAGTCCAACTGGTCGTATAGCTTTTTTATCAGGTTCTCCTGTTCCTTTATTTTATCCTCGTACTCGTGGTTCTTCTGCCTTGCTGCTTCAAGTGCCCCTGCATCGGAATCCCGCAATTGTGTCACCTCCCTGTAAAGCTCGTCACGTTCCAGTAAAAGTGTCTCAATTAGTTGTGCCGTATCTGTGTTTAAATTCACCTGAATGCCTTATGTTTTCTGGTGTTTAAGATAATAAAACGGGCAAGGTTTTAATTAAAAATTTACGGAAAGTAATTAACAATTTATTGTTTAATGCGGCTTTCTTTTCAACCGTTTTCGAACTGGTTTTACATTTTGGATGCTTGTGATTAAATCCTGCCATTTTATGGTTACCGAAGTTGAGTTTTCATTAAAATCCGGCAACTTAAACCTGCCCGATTCCAGCTTTTTGTGGTAGATAACCATCCCGGCATATTCCATGTGCAGGATTTTCATAATGTTTTGACTGCGGTTCACAAAAATAAAAACACCCCCTTCACGAACATCCATCCGCATGCTGTTTATGACAATACCGCCAAGGGTGTAAAAACTTTTTCGCATATCAACCGGGAATGGGTACAGATAATAGCGAAGTGTGCTGTTAAGGTGAAACATCGGCTATTCGTTTAAATGGATTAACGCCTTTAAAACAGACAAATCAAGTTCACCGCTGATGCGGATTATGGTTTTATTGGGGAATTCTATCTCAACAGGCCTGGGAATTGCTGATGCAGGATACAGGCTATCCGAAAAACCTTGTGGTGATATTGCTGGTGCGGAATTTATTGTAACAGGGATGAACCCGGGTAACCGGTTACGGCTTTTTAATTTCTTTTGCCAATAATAAAAAGTTGACGGGGCTATAATTTCGTTGGAACAAAACTCTTTTACAGTTAATCCTGATTCCTTCTGTCGATGATAAAACTTAATAAACTTTTTTTCGTCCATCTTTTTGTCCGGAAAAATACGCGAACTAAAAATTTATGGCAATACGGAGCAGGCCGAATGCTTACAAAGTAGTTCGGTTTATTTTAGCTTTCTTTTCATTTGTGGCAAGTTATTTATACATTTATTGGGTACCTTTTTCAACCATTCAGGTGTTTAATAATGTTCAAAGAATTCCGGCTAATGTAATTTCGTTAATAATAGCTTT
>DATITY010000725.1:0-6521 GCA_035467235.1 Draconibacterium sp.
AGAACGTTTGTACATACGCATCGATTTTTTCGGGATTTGAATTAAGGTCTTCGTTTCCCAGCGCATAAACCAGAAATGAGATAATCAAAAGACTTACAGAAAAAGCTGGTATTGCCTCTGTAAGCCACAATCCTATTGAAAAAAACAACAGGAAAATTACATAAACCTGCGAATCGGTAAATCCAGGTTCCTTAATCAGGATTGTTATCCCGATTGATATTAAAAGAGAAAGCAGGAACATTGCAACTCTCTTTTTTCTTATTGAACTGAACATACCTGCTTTCATTAATTTTTTAAAATTATTATTTAAATAAATTAGAAAATTCCCAGTGGTGAAACAAAGCCAATCTGGAGTCGACCGGTGTTATAATCAGCAGCACCCATACGGGTTTTTGCATAGTCGGAATAGACATACGATCTTCCAACATAGTTCACAAAAAACCGGAGATTCACATCTTTGAAAGGATAATACTCAAACGTCGGAATAATTCCCCAGGCGTTCCGGATATGGTCGTCAGTTTTTTGAGGATCAAGATTGTCTTTCCAGTTGGCAATATCCAGCATCGTAACCAAAGCCAGGTTAATTTTAGGATTGACCCGATAATACAGGTGTAACCAATGACCGACATAAACTGTTTTTTCAACAGCATAAGGATAGAGATTATCAGGAATTGTTGAACTGACGATACCAGTACGGTCCAAATCTTCCTGACTCCATTTATAATCGTACTGAGCAGTAAACTTGCCCAATGTTAGTTGGTTACCCAATGCTATATAGTTCATTCCGGTTGGTTTGTCTGTACTTGTATTATGGGCTTCGTTGTGATAGGCGTACGACCAAATGGTATTGAATTTTCCGTCGAACAAACTTCCCCGCCAGTTTCCCACAAAAGCCAAAGGCATTTTCGATTCTTCCATATCCGGCTGAACACCGTATAACTCATAGAAAGTTTTTGTCCGGGAGTCCAGCAACTGAAGAGTGAATTGGTTTTTTGCACTGGCTGTGTAGCTAACTCCAACCCCGGTAAGGAAGTTATCTGCCATTTCAATGATGTCAGAATATTCATAGATATCGATTGGGTTTAAATCAAATTCGAAGGCACCCCAGTCGGCACACATTTTCCCGGCTGAAATATTCCATTTATCGGAAACTTTTACCCGAATGAATGCCAGATCGGTTGAACGGATCAGGTTGTCAACCGACTCGGAGGTTTGGGCTCTGGTGTATCGGTCGCGAAACCGAAAATAAACACGATCGGTTACCTGACCCTTAAACTCCAAACGGAATTGTTGATTGACAAACCGGGAACCTATGTAATCCCCATCAGTGAATTCATTTTGAAAAGCAAAGCGCATGTTTGCTATCATGCTCATATTCTTCAGAAGCCCTTGTTTTTCTTCAGGTATGAGTGTTTTGTACCACGTGGTGTCACCGGCCTGAGGCTCAATTACCTGCGCCATCAAAGCGCCAGGTAGCACAATTAAAATCAGGATCAGTATTTTACCAATTCGATTTTTCATAGCCAGGTTTTTATTTGATTAATATTTAATATACTGTTCCTGTAATTGTTCCCTTGTCGTTTTTTTCAATAACGACAACATTAAAAGAATTCTGGCTTTCTGTGGGTTCAAATCGGCAGATGATACAGTGCCATAATCTTCATCCACAATTTCTCCTTTAATAAGCACTGCACCAACAGGTACACGCGATGCCCTTACAACTGGTACGCCTGCTTTTGTTGCCCTTTTTGCACCCTCAAGCAATGGTGCATTCATGTTTCCATCGCCAACACCGGCAACCACAATACCTTTGGCACCTGCTTTTACCAGCAAATCAATTATATCGCCTGAAGCATCAGCGCAACCATATACAATATCAACTCGTGGTAAAGATGTGACTCCATCAACATTAAATTCAGTGTCAACTGTATGAACACCATATGGTTTATGGAAAAATTCAACTTCGCCAAAAATACAAGTTCCGATAAGTCCTTCAAGTGGCGATTCAAAAGTATGGACCGGAGTAGTAATCATCTTTTTAACATCGTGGGCCGAATGAATATCGTCGTTCATTAAAACCATAACTCCATAACCTTTGGCTTTTGGGTTGGCAGCAATAGCAACTGCGTTGTACATATTCAGCGGACCATCGGCGCTTAATGCAGTCGAAGGACGCATAGAACCTGTCAGCACAACCGGTTTATCGCTTTTCACAACCAGGTTCAAAAAATAGGCTGTTTCTTCCTGCGTATCTGTTCCGTGGGTGATTACAATACCGTCAACATCATTGCTTTTCAGCAATTCGTTGATGCGTTTTGCGAGGTCGAGCCATACTTTTACGCTCATATCCTGAGAACCTACGTTAGCAAGTTGTTCACCTTTTAAATTTGCGAGGCTCCGGATATTCGGAACAGCATCGATCATGGCTTCAATTTTTACCTGTCCCGAAGTATAGGCTGAGCCGGTAGAACTTGTACCTGCCCCGGCAATGGTTCCACCGGTAGCGAGAATTATTACATTGGGGAGTTTCTTTGTCTGGCCGTTGGCCATAACAAATACAACAAGTAAAAAACTTGTCAAAATCATTTTCGAGTAAAACATCATTTTTTTCATTTTCTTAAAAATTTTAATTGGTAAAACTTAATTGTTATAATTTATTCCTGTGGTGTTGTCATTTTTACAGGATCCATAAAATCTTTTATCTGCTGTTCGGTCAGTAATTTCTTTTCACGAATCAATTCAAGGATACCTTTATTGGTAGCCAGAGCTTCCTTCGCGAGTTCTGTTGTTTTTTCATAACCTAAAATCGGGTTGAGGGCAGTCACTGTTCCAACACTGCGTTCCATATAGTGTTTCAGGATATCTTCGTTAACTGTAATACCTTCAATACATTGTTTGCGGAACAAAGGCATTGATTTGTAAAGTAAACCCTGCGATTCGAATAAGGCTACAGCAACAACAGGCTCATAAGCATTTAGCTGAAGCAATCCATCGCGCGAGGCAATGGTAACGGTAGCATCGTTGCCAATAACTTTATAGCAAATCTGGTTCATCAACTCGGGCATAACAGGATTGACCTTGCCGGGCATAATTGAAGAACCGGGTTGCAAAGCAGGCAGGTTGATTTCGAAAATCCCTGTACGTGGTCCGGTTGCAAGAAAAATAAGGTCGCTGCTGATTTTTGACAGTGTAACCACAAAATTCTTCAATGCCGAAGAGTACAATACAAATCCCTGCATACTTGAAGTGGCGGCAACCAAATCGTGGCTCAGTTTCATCGGTTTGCCTGTGATTTTCGCAAGGTGAACAGCACATTTTTCAGCATAACCTTTGGAAGCAGTTATTCCTGTTCCTATTGCAGTTGCACCCATGTTTTCTTCGTAGAGGTATGCTTCTGCGTCAACAAGTGCGTCAATTGCAGCATCAAGTTGATAGCCAAAACCATGAAATTCCTGGCCAACAGTCATCGGAACTGCATCCTGACCTTCGGTTCTGCCCATCTTCAGGATTTTGCTATATTCATCACCTTTTTTGTGGAAAGAGACAGATAAAGCTTTGGCTTCCTTAACAACCTTGTCGTTGTGCAGGAGAAGCGCCACGTGGATTGCGGTAGGATATACATCATTGGTTGACTGGCCCATGTTCAGGTCGTCGTGTGGTTCGAGATAGTGGTATTCTCCTTTTTTATGGCCACCCATTTCAAGCCCAATATTTGCCAGAACCTCGTTGGCATTCATATTGGCTGATGTACCGGCGCCACCCTGGTATAAATCGGTTAAAAACTGATCGTGGTATTTACCGTCGAGTACTGCCTGACATGCTTTTTCAATCATGTCGAGCCGCTCTTTTTTCATCCGGCCAACTTCGGTATTGGCACGTGCTGCAGCCAGTTTTACCATGGCATAAGCCCTTACATAATCGGGGTAGAAATTTGTTTTTACACCGCTTACCTGGAAATTTTCCAAAGCGCGCATGGTTTGAACCCCATAATATGCATCATTTGGAATTTGTTTTTCACCCAGCAAATCTTTTTCAGTTCGTGTTTGTGCAAAACTGCCTGAAAAAATGAGCAGCGCTGCAACCATTAAAAATCCTGTCTTAGTTGTTTTCATAAATAAAATATTTAAACGTGTTACATTAAAATCGATTGTAAGATTAACCCTGCAATTACTGCTGCCAATGTGGTTACCAATCCCGGGAGCATAAAACTGTGATTGAGTACATACTTCCCAATCCTGGTTGTACCTGTGCGGTCGAATTGAATTGCAGTAAGCAGGGTAGGGTATCCCGGAATAAAAAAGTGACCATTTACAGCCGGGAATATTCCTACCATGTAGGCCGGAGTTAATCCCAGGGCAAGCCCAAGTGGCATTAATGCCTTGGTTGTTGCGGCCTGGCTAAAAAGTAAAATGCTCATAACAAATAGTGCTACTGCAAACAGCCACGGATACGAAGTAACTATTTGACCCAATGACTCTTTTATTAAAGCATAATTGTTATCCATAAAAGTAGCGCTCATCCAAACCACACCAAAAACGGCGATGGTTGCCTGTCCGGCTGAGGAGAACAGGCTTGCTTTGGTAACCTGTGCTGCTGTTGTTTTTGCCAATAGAATTATCAGTCCTGCTGAGGCGAGCATAATCATCATAATCATCGAGGGCATCTGAACCTGTCCTGCTGCATTCACTGCAAATCCGGGGGTAAACCCTTCAGCTCCAGAAAAATTGGGAAGCAACGAAGGAAACGAACCTAATAAAACAACACCCAAAACAGCAATTCCAAATATAATTACTGATTTAATTGCGCCCGGTTTTAGTTGAATTTCAGTGTTTTGCTCATCACCAGCATTGATGTTTTTTGCAAAAGCAGGGTCTTTCATCTTTTCCAGAAACTCTGGATCTTTGTCTAACTCTTTTCCTCTTTTAAGCACAAACAAAATACCGATAATAACACCAATCAGAGTTGACGGGATGCATACCATTAAAATATCAGCAAGTTTCACCCCGCCAGCCGTTAAAACAGTGAGCAATGCAGCCGATGCAGCCGAAACCGGGCTGGCTGTAATTCCCATGTGAGCAGCCGTAACACTCATGCTCATTGCCCGTTCAGGACGGATGCGTGCTTTTATGGCCACTTCGGCAATAATAGGCAGAATAGAGTAGGAGATATGTGCAGTACCTGCAAACAAGGTGAAAAAGTAAGTAACAATGGGGCCAAGTATGGTAATTTTTCCGGGGTTACGGCGTAAAATTTTGCCGGCGATGTTAACCAGGTAGTCCATTCCACCCGCGGCTTGCAGTGCAGCGGCAGCGGTTACTACACTCAATATTATCAGCATAACTTCCAGTGGCGGATCTGAAGGTTGCAAACCAAATACAAACAACAGTATCAGAAGACCTATCATACCCATTACTCCCAAACCAATTCCCGACATACGGGCACCAATAAAAATGCAGATTAATAATACAGCCAATTGAAGAAAAATCATAACGAATCGTTATTTAATTGTTATACCATCTTACGAACTTCAGGATTTGAAGTTTTAGCAATTTACGACTTATTTTTAATATGTTAATAAACGGATTCGTTTAAGTCGAGTCTGAATTGTCCACATTTATTGCACAAAATCCGGATATTGCACAAAAACAAGGATTATCGGTTAACATAGCTTGTATATGTTTGCCTAAAGCAGGTTTTTTGTTTGTTAAATCTTTAATAATTGGTATGTTTGAAAACACTTTTTTACAAGGGAAAAACAGATTTAGGAATTATAGTAATTGGAATCAGTTTATGTCAAAAGCTTCACAAAAATGGATTGAGAAAGGTTACGAAATTTTTGCAGTAGCCGGACCCGATAACTTTAATATTGAAAACCTCGCGCGTCAGCTTCAATTAAATAAATCAGGATTTTATCATTATTTCGACGATCGTGAATCCTATTTTGAGGAATTGATGAAATACCATGACCATTGCGGGGCAGAATTTGCAAAGGAGTTATCGGGTTTGAAGAACTTTATGCCCGGTTATATACAGTTATTATTAAAATACACCAAAGAAGTTCAGGTTCAAATGCAACTTCGAAAAAATTTTAAGGTTCCGTTTTGTAAAGAGTATTATTACAAAGTAAAAAACCGGAACAACGTTTATCAAATTCCGCTTTTTGCAGCATATTTGAACATAAAGGATTTAAAACTTGCAACAGAGATGTTTGAAATTGTATCGGATTTGATGGTGACAAGACTTATAACCGACAAAATAACCATGGATTTTCTGACTGGGATTTTCGAGGGAATGAAAATTACCGTTGAAAAACTCAGGATCAAAACATAATCCAGCGAAATTAATTTTTAAAAAATATTAAATCCTGTCATGGATTTGATTTGGGTAGCAAAAACAGAAATCTATAATCTTCCGTCCCGGATAGAATGGGATGTGTTTAAAAATTTATTTTAGAACTGTGCATTTTGAAAACAAAAAAAAGGCTGTAATTTCTTACAGCCTCTTCAAAAATCTAACTAAAC
>DATITY010000726.1:0-4815 GCA_035467235.1 Draconibacterium sp.
AAAGGAACCGCTGAAAGTTATGGTTACAGAACAGTTGGTAATGTTTATGGAGAAATTGCTTTTCTTAAAGATTTTACTTTTCGTGCCACCGGTTATGCCGATATTGGAATAAACATGGGGAGTAATTATTATCCGCGTTTCGACGTAAACAATGAAACTTCGAATTCTTCGCACAAAAGCGAGAAAACATCTTTTAACAGAAATACCGGAGAATATACAAAATACCAATGCGATTTTATACTGAACTACAACAAAACAAAAGATTTGCACCGGATTGGAGCCATGGCCGGCTATACCGCCCGTGTTCAGGAATCCAAAGGGTTCAGCGCCGCTTCCGATACTCTTGTTAATGCCGAGATGTGGATTGTTCCGGAAGATTTCTGGATGCTGAATATGGGTTCAACATTAAACAAAAGAAACGACGATTTTTATGAAGCAGAGTCGTTCATTTCATACCTTGCAAGATTCAATTATTCGTTTGCCGATAAATATCTGGTAACAGCTACTTTTCGTGCTGATGGATCTTCAAAATTTTCGCCCAATAACCGATGGGGTTATTTTCCTTCTATCGGACTTGGCTGGGTTGTTACTCAGGAAGACTTTATGACAGATAAGATAAAAACTCTCGATTATTTTAAAGTTAAAGCTTCGTGGGGACAGCTTGGTAATGATAAAATCGGGAATTACCTCTGGTTTCCGACTATCAATCCAAAAGGTCAGCAAGTTGTGGTCGATGGACAAACCTATTACATTCCAACAGTTAGTAATTTAGTTGACGATGACATTCATTGGGAAGTTGTAACAGGTTTTGATGCTGGTTTTGAAAGCCAGTGGTTTGATCGCAGATTATCAGTTGAAGTCGGATTTTTTACAAAAACCACAAGCGATTTGCTGGCTTATGTAGCTCCCCCGATTTCGGTTGGCGCCGGATATGCAATTACCAACGCCGGTTCAATAAGAAACAGGGGAGTTGAATATATTGTATCGTGGCGAGGTAAAACCGGCGATTTCACATACGGAATCAGCACCAACGGAGCAACACTAAATAACGAGGTTCTTTCCCTGGGAAACGATGATTCGGATATTGTTACCGGAAAATACCACCGCACTTCTGTTGGTCATCCGGTTGGCGCAATTTACGGATATGTTCAGGATGGTATTTTTCAAAACCAGTCGGAAATAGATAATTATTTCCCCGCATCATGGGTTTCACAACCGGGAGATATCAGGTACAAAGATTTGGACGGGGACGAAAAAATTACTGACAAGGATCGTGATTTTATTGGTAGTAGTATTCCAACATTCACGTACGGCATTAACTTAAACGGCGCATATAAAAGTTTCGATTTAAATATCGACTTTAACGGGTCGTATGGCAACCACATCATAAACACCAAGAAATTGCCAACATATGCACAATTTAACTTTTACGAAACAACTCTAAATCGCTGGCATGGAGAAGGAACATCAGATTTTGAACCGGCACTAAATACTTCGCGGGGAAATAACTTTGAGCCATCTACCAATCTGCTCGAAAGTGGAGCATATTTCAGGATTAGGGCAATTCAGCTGGGTTACAGTCTTCCCGATAAACTGGCAAAATCGATTGGAAGCAACAACTTCAGAATTTTTATAAATGCGCAAAATCCGATAACATTTAAAAACAACAGTGGATATACTCCCGAAATTGGAGGAGGTATTCTTGATGGTGGAATAGACAGTGGCAATACTTATCCGCTTCCCTCGGTTTATACCGCCGGATTAACCGTTAACTTTTAATACATCATATCATGAAAAAGACAATAATATTTTTTGCAATCGTGCTGATTAGCATTGCATGTTCCGATGATTTTCTCGATCGTTACCCAAAGGGACGATGGCATCATGAAAATTATAACCCCGATAATGAAATCGACAATAGCATACTGGCAGAAGCCAAACTGGCGCAGGTATATTCATCACTGCGTAATTATGGTTTTATTTTCCCGGCTTTTGGTATGCAAAACTACACAACTCCCGACGTGGAAAAGGGAAGCACTCCCAGCGACGGTCAGCAAATCGTTCAGTTTAAACCCATGAGTTATACTGCCAGCAACGATCAGATTGCAGACTTTTACCGCAGTTGCTACAATAGTATTTATATGGCAAATGAAGCATTGGCGCTGGCTTCAACAATAGAAGATAATGAAGTACAGAAAAATCAGTTTCTGGCTGAAGGATTATTTCTTCGTTCGGTAATGTATTTCCGGCTGACTCAGGCTTTTGGTGGAGTTCCTTATGTTGATAAAGTATTGGAGCAGGCTGAAAAAACACCACCCCGAATGTCACGTGAGGAAATATGGCAGAATCTTATACGCGATTTGAATTCGGCAATTCCTATGCTTCCAACACGATTAATGTTATTGAGTAGTAAAAACGAAGGTCGAGCTACTCAAAATGCAGCCAGAGCTGTACTGGCAAAAATATACCTTTATCAGGAAAACTGGTCGGGAGCACTTACAACAACATCGGCAATTATCGGGTCGGGCGATAACAGTTTAAATACCTCTTACGACCAGTTATTTACCGAAGTCAATGAATTTGGCGAAGAATCGGTATTTGAAGTTTATTGTGAAGAAAAACCTGCAGAAGAAATATACCTGGGCAGCCAGTTCAGCGAAATACAGGGAATTCGGGGGATTCCAAATTTAGGCTGGGGATTCAACGCACCAAGCCAGTTACTCATGGATTCGTACGAAGAGGGTGACCCTCGCAAAGCAGCATCAGTTATTGCTGATGGAGAAACATTGGAAGGTAAAAAAATTAGAGCAGATGCCAGTGGATACAAATTCTTCAATAAAAAAGCTTACACTCCTGTTTCGGAACGGGGAGTTTATGGAAGACCAACTGATGGACATGGACAGTGGATGAATATCAGGCTTATACGCTATGCCGATGTTGTGCTGATGCATGCCGAAGCCGCCTGTGAATCGGGAAATATTACCGATGCGATTGACAAACTGGAAATGGTAAGGGCTCGTGCCAGAGGCGGAAACAACGCTGTACTTCCAAAAATTACAACTACAAACAAAGATGAGTTGAGAGCAAAAATTCATCAGGAAAGAAGAATTGAACTAGCCATGGAATGGGAACGTTTCTACGATTTGGTTCGCTGGGATGAAGCAAAATCTGTAATTCCGAATTTTGTAGTTGGTAAACACGAACTTTTCCCGATTCCGCAAACCGAAATTGATAAGTCGGAAGGTGTAATAACACAAAATCCGGGTTACTAAAACAATAAATGATGAAAAATGTAATTTTTACTGTATTCGCCTTATTCAGTATGGTTGCCTGTGGTGAAGAACCTGAGCCAACCATTGTGGTTGACAAAAACGATGATACCTGGTCACCTGCCAGAGTTCAACCGGTTTTGGAGGAATGGCAGCGAAAAAACTTCAGCTATTTTTATGATGGTGGCGACCCGTTGACAGGGATGGCGTACGAAGGGAATGAACGCGGAACAACAGTTACAACTGGAGGAAGCGGATTTGGGGTAATGGCAATTATTGTTGGTTCGGAGCGTGGCTGGATTTCCCGGCAGCAAGCTGCTGAACAAACGCAAAAAATAGTGCGCTTTTTAGGAAAAGCAGAACGTTTTAAAGGAATGTGGTCGCATTGGTACAACACCGACGGAACAGCCCATCCATTTGGCAATCAGGTGAAAACAGGCGATGTGATAGAAAGTTCGTTCATGATTGCAGGATTGCTCACTGCCGCTGAATATTACACTTCAAATTCAGCTATTGAAACGGAAATACGCGACTCGGTTAACTCGTTTTGGAATACAATGGACTGGAAATTTTACGCCCAGTCGGGTACAGAATTGAAATGGCTCTGGTACTCTCAGGATAACCGGCTTGAATTGAATATAAATGGCTGGCACGAAGGATGGATTGCTTATATTCTTGCTTTGGGGGCGCCCGAAAACAATGCAATTTCAGAAACAGTGTATCAACAGGGATGGCAGAAAAACGGAGATTTTTATCATCAAAACCGTTCCTATTATGGATACGACCTCCCTTTAGGTGAAAACAAAGGTGGCCCAATGTTTTTTGCACATTATTCATTTTTAGGGTTAAACCCGCAAATTATCGAGGACAGTTATGTGAACTATTGGAAACAAAATGTGGCACATACAATGATTAACCGGCATTATTGTGTTACCGACGCACCAAAAGCAAATAAATATGATGAAAAAAACTGGGGTTTAACTGCCTGCTATGGTGGAAAACCGCCCTGGGATTACAAAGCCCGTTCGCCATTAAACGACGATGGAGTTATCGCGCCAACAGCTGCATTGGGATCGTATCCATACACTCCGTTTTACAGTACACAGGTTCTGCTCAATCTGGCTGATAATTCACTTTTGCACGGTACTTATGGATTTGCCGATTCGTACAGCCCTTCCTCAAATACATCAGAAAAAAGACATCTTGCCATCGACCAGGGTCCAATCGTTGTGATGATGGAAAATTACAGATCAGGACTTATCTGGAAACTGATGATGAAGAATGAACATGTTAAACAGGGATTAAGCCGCGCCGGAGTAAAAGAAAAACCTGCATATAAACAGGGATTTCACCTGGCTATGATAAATAACATCACCTCCGAATATGATATGATGCGACATCCTGACCGCAAACAGTTTGAACTGAATTACTTCCTGGAAAGTGCCGGAAATGTCCGGTTCACAATAACCAATAAATCGCTTGACAAGGTGGTACTGGAAAAAACTGTTCAGGCTTCAGCAGGAGGGCAGATTTTTGAATTCGACAG
>DATITY010000727.1:0-19133 GCA_035467235.1 Draconibacterium sp.
TCAAAATTTGAGATAATGATATCCCGTATTTTTTTGCCGGAGGTTATCCATTCCAGTCGTTGGGTAAAAACCACCAAATCGTCGCCACCGTTGGCCGCATAATCGTTGGTTACCATCCAGTATTTCGAAGCTGAATCAAGCTTTTTGCCATCAATCATTATATTTTTTGCTTTACCGTTCGAAATAATAAACCGCACACCACCAACACTGCTGCCACCATTTTCGGCTACAATATCATAAAACTGTTGCAGTTGTTCACCGGTCAGTTGAATGAATACCATTTCGTTTTCAAATGGCATCAACTCAAATATTTTACCAACTGTAACTTCTCCTTTGGGCAGCCATGTCCTGATTCCGCCATAATTGAAAAACGATACAACAGGCTCAATCTGAAGATTCATTCGAACAACTTCCTTTTGCCCTTCCTCCAAAAGCAAATCAGCAAGCAAATTGGTTAATCCACTTTCAGGTTTGCCTTTTACCATCTCCTTTTCAGAAATTGAAATAACCCGGCTCATATCTTTTTCAAGTATATTTTTGTATGGAAGATATAAGAAAACCAACTGACTGTCAAGCGGATTAGCATTCTCTGAAACAGTTATATTCTGCGTTTTTACACCTGTCGAAATATAAGTTGATTTACATGAAAGCGTAAATAATATCCAAGTTATCAACAGTGTGTAGCTGAAAGATCGAATCATTACGAATAAAGTATTATAAAATTTACACCTATTTTAGCCCAAGTTTGCAATTAAACAAAACATGTTGGTATTGACTATGCGCGGTTCAAACATACATATAAAAATAGTTACCCGATTTATTTTTACTATTTTTTTAGCATTTGCACTGGCCTCACCCTGTTTGTCAGCTCAAAATAAAGAAGTAGTTGCAAAAAATGGTGATGGAATTTATAAGTTGCTTAAACGCAACGGTTTGGATCCGGATAAATACACTGATCCCTTTATCGAATTAAACAAAACCCGGTTAGGAAAAAATAATACATTATTTACCGGTGTTAAATACAAACTTCCTGATACCGGCACCAATACGGAAAAACAGGTTTCTTTATCGGCAATATTATCATCTGAACCACCTGTAACAAAGGTATCATCTGCAGAATCAACCCCGAATTCAAAAGGTACAGGCCAATTCAGGAATTTCAGCATTTTCGGTTCAAAGTACGCCAATGTTGAAATTAAAAGCAATGAACTAAAAGGAGCCATTTATTATTTAAAATCGGGTCATGGTGGCCCGGATCCCGGCGCTGTTGGAAAATATCAAAAACACCAGGTTTGCGAAGATGAGTATGCTTATGATGTAACCTTGAGAATGGCTAAAAATCTTATTGAAAAGGGAGCAACAGTGTATATGATTACAATTGACAAAAATGATGGAATCCGCGATGAAAGCTTTTTAAAAGCTGATAAGGACGAAGTTTGCTACCCCAACCTTACCATACCATTAAACCAGGTAAAAAGGTTACATCAGCGTGTTGAAGTTATTAATGATTTGTACAGGAAAAACGGAAATGCTTTTCAGCGATTTATTGCAATTCATGTTGATTCGCGAAGCAAGGGTGAGAATATTGATATATTTTTTTACCACGACAGTCAGAGTAACACAGGAAAAAGAACAGCTACCATTTTGCAGAAAACGTTTCATCAAAAATATAATGAGCATCAACCGGGACGTGGTTACCAGGGCACCGTTTCTTCGCGAAATTTATACGTTTTAAAAAACTCTTACCCGGTAGGAGTTTATATTGAACTTGCAAACATGAATCACGAACGCGACATCAAACGGCTAATTATTGCCGACAACCGCCAGGCAGTTGCAAACTGGCTCACCCAGGGTCTTGTTACCGATTATAAAACCAACAGATAGCTTTCGTGCAGAAAAGAATTCCAGTTTCAATTACAGAGAAAAATAAAACTGAATTTTATCCATTTCTCCTTTAGAATTTATCGGTTCAATTTGTTATTAATTCATGCAGCTAAAACAATCCATCATACTATTCGACGGAATTTGTAATTTGTGCAATGGTACAGTAGATTTATTGATTAAAAAGGATATCAAAAAGCAATTCATATTTGCAGCGTTACAATCGAAAACCGGCAAATTATTAATTCAAAAATTCAAAATCCCACCAAATTCAGATTCTGTGATTTTAATTAAATTCGACAGGATTTATTTTGAATCGGATGCTGCCATAGAAATTGCCGGAATGCTTCCTTTCCCATGGAAAATGGGAGTTATTTTTAAGATTGTTCCCAAAAAAATCAGAAATGGTATTTACCGTTGGATTGCCCAAAACCGTTACCGCTGGTTTGGAAAACGAAATACATGCAGAATTCCAACTTCTGAAGATAAGGAATTTTTTACGTTATAAAACTATTATTTTTGAATTTACCCGGCTTTACAATTCATGAGAAGTGCATTGTGATTAGAAAAAATCATTAGTTTTACACATCCAAAACTATTAAATCAAAGTTATGGAAAAGTTGTTTTTATACTTTTCATTCAACCATTAAATCAGTGTAATACGACCGATGAACAAGTACCAGAAAACCTTAAGGATTTTTATTTATTTCATTTTAACAGTCGTTTTTCTTTTTTTAACTATTTATTTTGGAGCCAAAATATTTTAGCCTTCTTCGCTCTACATAAGTAATAGTTAAAATATAATGTCGTATTTTATTCTAAAGTTATTCAATACAAATAACAACCGTTCTTTGAGATTCTGAAAACAGAGGTATGCATCAAAAGGTAGCCATTGATATTTGATTCTTTTCCATAATATTTCTATCAGGTTCAATTCGGGAGAATAAGCTGGTAAAAAGTAAATCAAAACATCTTTTTCTTTCCACTCTATGATTTTTGCCATGAACTTTTTAGATTTATGAATTGGTGAATTATCAAGTATTACAACAGTTTGTTTTACGATTTGCTCCACAAATTTATCCATAAAACAGATAAACTTATCGGTATTGAATGTTGTTTCATTCACTTCAAAAAACAGGTCGTTTTTACGGTTCATTAAACCCACAACATTTAGAAACTTTCCTTTGGCAGCCGGTAATAATATAGGGTTTTCCTTTGTTTGCCATGCGTATGGAACATTTGGTGTAAGTCCAAAATGACTTTCATCTCCAAAGTAAAGATCTATGTAACCGCTATCTTCCAATTCTTTGAGGCTTTCTATTTGCTGTTGCTTAAGTTCAAAGTCATTCTGGTTGCGCTTGCTCTTCAATGACAGTCGGGCTCTTTTCCAGATATAGCCCAGTATCTTTTAAAAAATTCTGCAAAGTCTTTTTGCAGATTACAATATTGTGTTGCTCCTCAAGAAAGGACAGTACATTTTTTAAGTTACGACTATGCTCCTTCAATTGTTCGGCAATCACCGCCTCAAGCCCTTTCAGCCGGGTTTTAACTCCTCTGCCAGACTGAATGGAAAGAGAATCGAAACCGCTTTTAGCCCAGCTATCAAGCCATCTTTCGATGGTTCTTCTGTTCACATCAAAAATGCCCGACAAGTCGGTAATTGTTCTTCTTTGATGGGATAACAAAAGGAACTGGCTGCGTTTTCGCACTGTGTTGTTCATGCTGTTTTTAAGAAGCTTCTCGAGTGCTTCAATCTCCTCTGTTTTTAGTGTTACATATCTCATAATGAGATAAATTTACAAATATTATTGCATAAAACCAACAAATTACGACATTATATTATTCTTAGTACTTAATATTATGCCCTTAATATTTCTATTCGAATACCAAATCACCCGATTCAAAATCCTTAAACAGTTTGGAAAGCAAACTTAACCAACCGCTTAATCGTGTTATGGCTTCGGTGGTTTTGTCAGTTATCTGTTTTTTCTGCATTTTTAAAAGCAGAAAACCGTAAATAGCATCTAAACTAATTTGAATGTCGTTTTTTACGGAATTGCCTTTTAGGTTTAATTCGGTTATTAAACCCGATATTAACTGGAACATTCTGACATATTCCTTGTCAATTCCTGTTTCCATCAATTTCAAATGAAATTCGTTTAGCTCTGAAATCAGATTTGACAGAAACTGAAAATGTCCCTTTGCCTGAATTCCCTCCTTTTCCATCATTATTACAAGGTTTTCATACCAAATAACAATTTCCTGCCTGGTTTTATCGTCGACCTGGTATTGGGAAACCAGTTGCGTTTCGATATTGGAAATATTCAGTTGCAAAGCCCTGATTAAATCTTCAACCTGGTATAAATAAAGAATATATTCTGCAATATTTTCTTTTCGTTTTTGTTGTGCGGTGAGCATAAAATGGGTTTAAAGTTTATAGTTCAAAGTTCAAAGACTGTGGTTTAAACCGTTCATCTTAAATATCAAAAAAATCATCCAGTTCACGCCGGTCTTTTTTTGTTGGGCGTCCTGTTCCGGGATCGCGGGTAATCCAGCGCATATTTTTTTGCATTTCCTGTAATTCGAGTTCTTCGGGCGAAGTAACATCTTCAAGATAATCTTCTGTTAGTTTTGCCGACATTCGTTTTTCGGCCAGTCCAAGAACTTTAAAACTCCTCACGATAGGCGATTTCCTGACCTTCACAACTTCCCCAACATGCACAGTTCGCGAAGGTTTAACAGGCAAATTACCAATGGAAACATGGCCTTTCCGGCACGATTCGGTGGCCTGACTACGGGTTTTGTATATCCTCACCGCCCACAACCATTTATCAATGCGCACATCTCCGGCCATTTGTTTATTTTTTATTGAAAAAATTCATGGTACGCTCTGTTCCGATGGTTCCAAAACTGTTGATTATTTCGATGCAGGTGTCAATTTTTGCCGGCAGTTCTTTTTCTTCTTCCCTGCTCCAATCACCCAATACATAATCCACCTGAAATCCTTTGTGAAAGTTATCGCCAATTCCAAACCTCAGACGTGCATAATCGTTACGGCCAAGAACCTGGTTGATATTTTCGAGTCCGTTGTGGCCACCTGCGCCACCTTTTGCACGAACGCGAATGGTTCCGAATGGCAACGCCAAATCGTCAACCAAAACAAGCAGATTAGATAATTCAATACTTTCCTTTTGAAGCCAGTAAGCAACTGCCCTGCCACTTAAATTCATGTAAGTTGAAGGTTTCAGCAAAATAAAAGTACGGGCTTTGTATTTGTACTCAGCCACAAAACCATAACGCTTGTCGTTAAAACTAATATTGGACGCTCCGGCAAGAGCATCCAATATTTGAAAGCCAATATTATGGCGGGTATTTTTATATTCTGCCCCTATATTACCGAGACCGGCAATTAAGTACTTCACAGAATTTTATTTTATGGTTTATTCGTTTGCCGTTTCTTCTGTTGCAGTTTCAGATTCTTCTTCCTCAACTACCGCACCGGCTGCGGATTTAGCAGCTCTTGTAATTGTAACGGCTACAACAACATTCGATTTCTTATCAAGAATTTCGATATTCTTCAGCGACAAATCACCAACTTTAATGCTCTGTCCAATTCCCAATTTTGTAACATTGATTTCAATTGAATCAGGAAGGTCTTTTGCCAATGCTTTTACTTTCAATCGGCGCAGATTGGTTTTAAGTTTACCCCCGGCTTTGATGCCTTTTGCCAAACCAACAACTTTAACCGGAACATCAATTTTTATTTTTTTATTTTCTTCGATCTTCAGAAAGTCAACATGCAGAATTTGTTCTTCAACTGCATGCCATTGCACATCCTGCATCATTGCCGGATAAATTGTTCCATCAAGATCAAGATCAACTAAAAATACACCCGGTGTATAAACCAGTTGCCGCATTTCGCTAAATGCCACGGAAAAGTGAATTGGTTCTCCGGCACCGTACAAAACGGCAGGAACAAGTTCCTTTGAACGAAGCAACTTAGCGTCTTTTTTTCCAAGAGAATTTCTTTTTTCTCCTTTTACTAATAATGTTTTCATTTTTTAAATTTTACGTTAACAATTATGGTACTCAGTCCTTTCCCGTCAACCGACGGAAACTAACAGCATGCATAAGTAACAATGCGCCTGCTTATGGAAAAAGCGGTGCAAATATATAAATTACTTGTAATAAAGCGAACTAATTGATTGATTTTTATATACTCTCTTAATTGCCTGAGCAAAAGCTTCGGCAACGGTAATATATTTTATTTTTTCGCTTTGTGGTTTATTGTTTTGAATGGAATCTGTAAAATATACAGCTTCAAGTTCCGATTTCTCAATCCGCTCAATTGCCGGGCCCGAAAGAACGCCATGTGCAGCAAATGCCCTAACACTTTTAGCCCCGACATTTTTCATCAGATTGGCAGCCTTTGTAATTGTTCCGGCAGTGTCAATCATATCATCAACAATAATTACATCCTTTCCAACTACATCGCCAATAACAGTCATGCTGCCAACTTCGTTTGCCTTTGCACGGGTTTTATGGCAGATAACCATGTCGGATTCCAACATTTTTGCATAAGTATTTGCACGTTTGGTACCACCAACATCAGGAGAAGCAATTACAATATTTTCGAGGCCTAAACTTTCAATGTAAGGAACAAAAAGTGCCGAAGCATAAAGATGATCAACCGGAACATTGAAAAAACCCTGAATCTGATCGGCGTGTAAATCCATTGTAATTACCCTGTCAACGCCGGCTGCTGATAGTAAATCGGCCACAAGTTTTGCACCAATCGACACGCGGGGTTTATCTTTCCTATCCTGTCGGGCATATCCAAAATACGGAATTACGGCAATAACTTTATAAGCACTGGCCCGCTTTGCTGCATCGATCATTAACAACAACTCCAGCAAATTATCGGCTGGCGGGGGAGTTGACTGGACAATAAATACGTGTGATCCCCGAATTGTTTCTTCGTAACAAGGCTCAAATTCACCGTCGGCAAAAACAGGGCAAGAGGATTTTCCGAGATCAATATCCAAACTATCGCAGATTTTCTCGGATAAATGCTGGGTAGCCCGGCAGCCGAAAATTTTCAGTGATTTATGATTATTGGCCATTTATTTTGATTTTTTTGATTTTGAAATCACGACAAAGTTAACAACTTTAGCTTTTAATTTGTTTTTGAATTCTTTATTTGATGACATATTCAAGTTAAATAAGTTGCTATTCCCCTCTGTTTAAAGTCTCAATAAAATCAAGTATTTCGGTGGTTCCATAACCTGTTTCAGCCGATGAAATGTAATACCCGGGCATTGTTTCCCAGGTTTCAAACATTTTTTCCTCGTAGTTTTTCAGATTCGTTTTGAGTTCGTCGGGCTTCAGTTTGTCTATTTTTGTAAAAATGATTGTAAAAGGAATCTGACTGATTCCCAGCCACTCCATGAAGTCGAGATCGGGTTTTTGTGGTTCGTGCCTCGAATCGATCAAAACAAAAAGGCAATACAAATTTTCGCGTTGTAAAATGTATCTTTTTAAAAACTGCTCCCATTTTAATCTTTCTTTTTTCGGAACTTCGGCATAACCGTAACCCGGCAAATCGACCAGATACCATTCATTATTTATCAGATAATGATTGATTAAACGTGTTTTACCTGGTTTACCCGATATTTTTGCAAGCGTTTTTTTATTTGTCAGCCTGTTAATTAATGATGACTTCCCCACATTCGATCGTCCGATAAATGCATATTCGGGCCTGTCGGGTGCAGGACACTTTTTAACATCGGTATTACTGACAACGAATCGAGCTTCCTTTATTTCCATTCAGGAATAATTAGATTATTTTGAACGCTTTAAAATAACAAAAATTGAGAACTATTCTTCATTTACTTAATATAAACTTCCAGTAATTTCACTTTGCCATTTTGTGGATTTAGTTTTAAATATTCGATGCTAGCCGGAATCAAAACAGTTTCACCTTTCCCGATTTTTTCGGTTTCTTCTTCCGTTTCAATTTCGAAATTTCCTTCGAGGGTGATATAAATAACAAACGAATCGAGTTTGTTGTAATCCTTTTCGATTTGCTGATCGAACTCTAAGATATTGGTTGTAAAATATTTACAGCTAACAATCTCTGTCGATTTATTCAGTTCTGCGGTGTACTTCGTTTTATAATCTTCAAGAAATGAAAAATCGATAGCATCCAAAGCCAAATCGGTATGTAATTCGCGAAGGTTTCCTTTGTCATCTTTTCTGTTGTAGTCGAAAATGCGATAGGTAATGTCTGAAGTTTGCTGAATTTCAGCCACCATTGATCCTTTTCCAATTGCATGAACTCTGCCCGCAGGAATAAAAAATACGTCGCCCACTTTTGCCTCATCGTATTTCAGCAAATCGGTAAGTCTGTCATTTTCAAGATATTCAATGTACTTTTCTTTATCAACTGCCTGATTAAATCCCGAATTGATTAAGGCACCCTCTGCAACATCCAAAACGTACCACATTTCGGTTTTCCCGAAAGCATTGTGGCGTTCTTTCGACAATTCATCGTTGGGATGAACCTGAATTGAAAGGTCATCCTGTGCATCAATAAATTTAATGAGCAGCGGAAATTCTGTGCCGAATTTTTCATAAACCTTGTCGCCAACCAAATCGCCCATATAAATTTCTATAAGTTCGCTCAAATCGTTTCCTTTCAGAAAACCATTGGCAACAACCGAGATATTTCCTTCTACCCCTGATAATTCCCAGCTTTCGCCACAATTTTTCAAATTATAATTTTTGCCAAGCAAGGTTTTCAACCGGTTGCCACCCCAGATTTTTTCGAGGCAGATGGGTTCGAATTTTAATGGATACAAATTCATGATTTATTTTTGATGAATGATTATTTATTATTGTTCCGGGTTCCGGGTTCAAAGTTCAAAGTTTAAAGTTTAAAGTTTAAAGTTAAAAGTTAAAAGTTCCGGATTTGTTCAGTTTACTTTGAACTTCCGTCTTTCTTCTCAAAACTCAAAATCCACCGCCGCTCTATCCAGTCGTAATTCAGAAAAACGGGCAAGTACTTTTTTATGTTCGGGATGAACACGGTATTTGTCCAAATCTTCAATCGAATTGAAATGCGATAACAGGGCCAAATCATAACTTTTCAAATTCAGTTCGTAATTTACACCAACTTCAATGTATATCAATTCATCGATTTTACCTTTCAATCCTTCCAAAAGCGATTTCATTTCAGCAATTATCATCTGTCTTTCCGCTTCTGAATAATCTTTTAATTTAAAAAGAACAACGTGATTTATCATTTCAACCTGTTTTTTGAACCGTTTATCTTGTATTTTTACTTTCGCAAAATTAACGTTTTATCAATGGCAATTTTCAATATTCAATCTGAAAGTCTGAAATAAAACCTGTAATTAAAAAGAATATGCTTGTAATAGGCGTTGCCGGGGGAACCGGATCGGGAAAAACAACTGTTGTCCGTAAAATTCAGCAGCAGTTTCCAAAAGGCGAAGTAAATGTGCTTTCGCACGATTCGTACTACCGCGACAATAAAGATTTAAGTTTGGAAGAACGAAGGAAAAAGAACTTTGATCATCCCGATGCCATTGAATTTGATTTGATGATTGACCATGTAAAAAAGCTGAAAAAAGGGTTGCCGATTCAGGAACCTTCTTATTCATTTATATCCTGCACCCGCGAAGAAAAAACCCGGCTTGTTCAGCCCCGTGAAGTTTTAATTATTGAAGGAATTTTGTGCCTTACCAATCCTGAACTGCGAGATTTAATGGATATTAAGGTTTTTGTGGATTGCGATTCCGACCTCAGATTATCAAGAGTTATTCAGCGTGACATTGAGGAACGTGGCCGAAATGTAAACGAAGTTTTGGAACGTTACGAAAAAACAGTACGCCCAAGCCACCTTCAGTTTATCGAACCTACCAAACGGTTTGCCGACATAATTATACCGCAGGGAGGAAGAAACCATATTGCCATTCAGATACTTACAAATCATATTAACCAAACTCTAAAATAAAATTACAATGCTGAAAGAATTAAATATTGAGGAAATACTGTTTATCGATATTGAAACAGTACCAATTGCGCCCGAATTTGGGAAACTGGCAGAAAACTGGCAGAAATTATGGAATCACAAAATGAAGTTCAGAATCGATGAAGGGGAAGTAACCGAAGAGTTATATCAAAGTGCAGGAATATATGCCGAGTTTGGGCGAATTATCTGCATTTCAGCTGGATACGTGGTTCAAAAACAAGGAGAATCTTATTTCAGGGTAAAATCGTTTTACGATGAAGATGAAAAAAAACTAATCGGAAACTTTTTTAGTGCCCTCGAAAAATTTGCGCGTTCGGGTAAGCATAAACTTTGCGCACATAACGGACAGGAATTTGATTATCCATACATCGCGCGCCGGGCAATTGTAAATGGCCTCGAGCTGCCTAAAATTCTTGACATCGCCGGCGCCAAACCATGGGAAATAAAAGATCAACTACTCGACACGCTTCAACTCTGGAAATTTGGCGATTACAAACATTACACCTCGCTCTCGTTGTTGTGCGAATTATTTGATATTCCCACACCAAAAGATGATATCGACGGCAGCCAGGTTGCCCGTGTTTACTGGGAAGATAAAGATTTGGACAGAATTGTCCGTTATTGCGAAAAAGATACACTGGCAGTTGCCAATCTTTTATTGCGCTACAAAGGCGACAAGATTATTCCGGTAGAGAATTTGCTGGTAGTTTGAATGCAGGAATGCAGGAATGTGGCAGAAAGTCAGAAGTCGGAAGAAAGAATAGTTATCAAGAGTTGTTATGAATTGATTTAACATCAGCAACTTTTCAACAATGACAACGTGATAACAATGAAAACTCTTTAACCCGGAACTTTCAACATTAAACCTTCAACATTAAACTCAATTTCTCATCGCCCGGTCCATGTCACGTTGAGAGTCCTTCAGTTTCAGTGATTCGCGCTTATCATAAGTTTTCTTTCCGCGGGCAAGTGCGATTTCGAGTTTTGCCAAACCCCGCTCGTTGATAAAAAGTTTAACGCAAACAATCGTTAAACCCGATTCCTTTACTTTCTTTTCAAGTTTTGTCAGTTCCTTGCGGTTCAGTAAAAGTTTTCTGTCGCGCCGGGCCTCGTGGTTGTTGCAGGTACCAAAATCGTATTCCGAAATGTGCATGTTTTTTACAAACAACTCGCCCCCGTAAAACTGGCAATACGATTCAGTCAGATTTACCTTGCCGCCGCGTATCGATTTAATTTCCGTACCGGCAAGCTTAATGCCCGCGATCCACTTTTCGATTAGCTCGTATTCGAAAGTTACCTTCCGGTTTTTAATGCGGATATCTGATGTTTGATGTGTCATTGATCCAATGTCATTAACAATTTGGCCAAGGTAAAGCTTATCAAACCAAAAACAATCCAGTTGGCAACAATGATTTTTAAAATAATGTTGCCCCGTTTTTCTTTCGGGAATGAAAGCAGTCTGTTACTTCCCATCGTAAAAATGTAGAAGCCGTAAATTCCGAAAATATCAAGGAAATAAAAAAACGGGAATATCCCTGTTCCCACTGAAATCAGCATAAATGGCACCATTGAGTATGCAACTATTTTTTTCAACGGTTCAATTTTTTCTTCGTAACCGAGGTATTTAATCAGTTCGTTGGTACCATAAACACCAACAAAATACAACGTTGCAAAAAGTATTACTTCACGAATCACCCAAAGCGCAGCCACCCAAATCCGAAAATAGTCGCTCCTGAAAAATTCGCCAAAAAAGACTGCCGTACAAACAACAGCTAACAACGGGAATAGAAGATTTTTGAATAATTCATCCTGAGTTTCGCGGGTTTCGTAGTGCGATTTCCAGAAAGCCCGGGGATTTAAAATCAACTCCTGAGCCAGCACATATATTTTTAGATATATAACTTTCAGCTTTTCCATAACAGGGCGTAAAAATACATTTAATTTTAAAATGATTGACTTACTAATGAACGGAAGGATTGAATTTGAATATACATGTTACTTTTTTGCATTCTTCCTTTCAGTCAACAGATTTTGCAGTGCAAACATTTCATCGCGTAAACGTGCAGCTTCAATAAAATCGAGTTCTTTCGCTGCAGCTTTCATCTGTTTTCTCGTTTTTTCGATGGTTTTTTCCAATCCTTCAACACTCATATATTGAATAACCGGATCGGCTGCAACATCCGGGATTATTATTCCTCCCAAATATTCCGACTGTTTGTCGCTCCGGTACTGGTAGCCAATTATTTCGCGGGTTGGTTTTATAATCTGGGTTGGTGTAATGTTGTTTTCAATGTTGTATTTCAATTGTTTTTCGCGACGGTAGTTGGTTGAATCAATGGTTTTTTGCATCGAATTGGTAATTTTATCGGCATACATAATCACCATTCCGTTTAGGTTACGGGCAGCACGCCCGGCTGTTTGTGTCAGCGAACGTTCAGAACGCAAAAATCCCTCTTTGTCGGCATCCAAAATTGCAACCAATGAAACTTCAGGTAAATCAAGTCCCTCGCGTAAAAGATTGATTCCAACCAAAACATCAAACTGTCCCTTCCGTAATTGTTCCATAATCTCAACGCGTTCCATCGTATCCACATCCGAATGAATGTACCTGGTTTTCACACCCATTCTTGTTAAATATTTTGATAATTCTTCGGCCATCCGCTTGGTTAAAGTGGTTACAAGAATACGTTCGTTTTTTTCAACTCTAAGTTTGATTTCGTGCATCAAATCGTCAATCTGGTTTGAACTTGGACGAACGTCAATTTGCGGATCAAGCAAACCTGTTGGTCTGATAATCTGCTCTACTACGACACCCTCGCACCGTTCAAGCTCGTAATCAGCAGGAGTTGCGCTAACATATACAATCTGGTTGGTAACACTTTCGAACTCATCAAATTTTAAAGGACGGTTATCAATGGCTGCCGGCAATCTGAATCCGTATTCCACAAGATTCATTTTCCTTGAATTATCACCACCATACATTGCCCTGATTTGTGAAATGGTAACATGGCTTTCGTCAATAACGCATAAAAAATCTTTTGGAAAATAATCGAGCAAACAGAATGGGCGGGTTCCGGGCGACCTGCCGTCGAAATAGCGCGAGTAGTTTTCAATTCCGGGACAGTAGCCCAGTTCGCGCATCATTTCCATGTCAAATTCCGTTCGCTCCAAGATACGTTTTGCTTCCAGCGGTTTCCCTATTTCCTGAAAGTATTCAACTTGTTTAACCAAATCATCCTGAATATTCCGAATTGCAGAATTCATACGCTCTTTGGTGGTTACAAAAATATTGGCCGGATAAATAATGGCTTCATCCATTGCCCGGAGTTTTTGCCCTGATCCTGGATCAAAAACAAGAATTTCTTCTATTACATCACCAAAGAAAACAATCCGGATTGCTTCGTCCGCGTATGCCGGATAAATATCCACTGTATCGCCTTTCACCCTGAAATTTCCTCTTTGAAAATCAACTTCACTTCTGGAGTAAAGTGCATCAACCAGTCTGCGAAGCATTGCATTTCGCGGAATTTTTTCGCCCACTTTCGCACCTGTAACATTGGCATGAAAATCTTCCGGATTTCCAATTCCATATAAACACGAAACCGAAGAAACCACAACCACGTCGCGCCGTCCGGAAAGCAAAGCAGAAGTGGCGCTTAACCGCAATTTTTCAATGTCTTTGTTTATCGAAAGGTCTTTTTCGATATAAGTGTTGGTGCTTGGCAAATACGCTTCGGGTTGGTAATAATCGTAATACGAAACAAAATATTCAACTGCATTTTCAGGAAAAAATTGTTTGAATTCGCCATATAACTGAGCCGCCAATGTTTTGTTGTGGCTTAAAACCAAAGTCGGCAATTCAACCTTCTCAATAACATTAGCCATTGTAAAAGTCTTTCCTGAGCCGGTAACACCAAGCAGGGTTTGAAAACGATCACCGCGTTCAATCCCTTCAACCAGTTGTTTTATTGCTTCCGGCTGATCGCCGGTGGGTTTATAATCCGAAACAATTTTAAACTTCATTTTGCAAAACTAACGAACTGATTCAGAAAAATGAAATTCAGGATAATGTGAAAAATAAATTATCAAAAAATAAACATCTAACCCCTGTCGTTTCAAAATATCTGATTTGGTAGTTCAGAAACGCTGAAAATTAACTCCTTATCTGAAAATATTTTTAATATTCTGATTTAATTATACTGATAATTGTATTTTTGTCGTTAATACATGGACGCATTTTACATTTTAAACCCGATATAATGAAGAAATTAAAAATCCTGGGATTGGTGACTTTCGCCATTTTTCAGTTATTGTATGCCGCAGCACAGGAGGTTATTCCAGAAACCAATCCTGAAGAATTTAAAGGATTCTACCTTGGCGGAACTGTTTCTACCAATGGTTGGGGTGGCGAGGTGAAATACATTTTCAACAAAAGATTCACCGTTCGAACAGGTTATGAAACATTAAATCTTACTCAAAATATTGATTACACACAGGATGACATTGATTTTGAAACCAATTTTGATTACAAAACAGGCTCCGTTTTTCTGTTGGGTGATCTTTTTTACACCCGTAATTTGTATTTATCGGGCGGTGTAATGTTCAATTCCTTTAATCCTGAAATTACAGGATATGCCTCCAGCGATATGCAATACGGCGATATTATAATTCCTGCTTCGGATGTGGGTGACTTTACAATTACAGTGACACCAGAGCTGAAAATATCACCATACGCAGCGTTGGGTGTCCGCAGTTTTTTTGGTAAAAAGAAAATGGTGATGTGGACAACTGAAATCGGTTGCTTTTATATGGGAGCGCCACAGGTTGATATTGAAGCCAGCGGCCTGGCTGCACCAACTGCCGATCCGGCTCACGGTCAAAAAGAAAGTCTTGAGTATCAAATAGAACAATACAAATTTTATCCTGTGCTAAAAATGGGTCTTGCAGTAAAACTTTTCTAAATTCACAAACTAAATTACATACCAAAATGAAAAATACGATAAAAATAAACCTGCTGATTTCCATCGTTTTAATGATGGTAATTCTCACTCCCGCATGTGACGATTATTTTGTAAATCCACTGAAAGATAAAGATACGGGTGAAGATATCAATCTGCTCATACTTGATTTTAATTTTTTCAAGACCAGAATGGCCTACAAAATAGCAGATGCCAAAACAGGTGAAATTATTAATACTGAAGCCATAATAAAGTTTACAGGCAAAAACGCGAATGATATTGTTACGTATGCAGGCGAGAAAAACCAGGAGTACCAAACTTCGGTTGGACAACTTGAACTAACTACAGATCCCAACATCGCGATTTCAGAAAATTCACCATTTGAGTTTACAATTAATGTTGAAATAAACGGATACAGCCCGTTTTCCAAAGCTATTTCAATTCAGAGTGAAGGCATAAAAACCTATGAACTGGAATTATCAAAACTGTCCGACCAAAGCGAAACAGAACTTACCGGTGATATTGATTTTGGTGTTGATACCGTATTTCATTTTATTGTTTCTCCATTCAAGTCGGCAATGGTGAGTGAAACGCCATATAAAATTGGCTACACTATTACCTTATCGAATCTGCTGAAATTCACCGACGAATCAAATCAACTTCTTTTTAAAAACAAGGGAGAAGCTTTGAATGCATATAAAAATGACCCCGAAAACTTTATTAAAATAACCATTTCATCGTTTAACGACTACCAGCCCGGAATTGAATTTGTTGAAATCGACGGGAAAAAGAGAAATGCACTGTTTCATAAACTTGAAACCGGCAATCTTTCCAGCCTGATGATTGCCGGGAAAAAAGTGGGCAGTCTGAACGGCGGAACAATTACCTCTGAATGCACAAATCCCAGTGATTTTCTACCCAAAATTCTGACGTTTGTGAACTTCGAAAACAATAGCTGGAAAATGACCGGGACAATTATCAACCACAATACATTGAATTTCGGATACACGCTGGCAACTGTTTCGAAAGAGGAATTGTGCGCAAAAGGAAGCAGCATTACCTTTAAATCGAATGTGATTTCGAGTTTTGCCATTGCTGCCGATGTTTTTGACCAGGAAAATAAATTAGTTACCACAATAAGTTTTAAGGGAAAATTTCCGGAAACTTTTGTGATTGAAAATGTGCCAGCAAAAGCTGTTAAATTGGTTTTCAGAGAGAATAACCCATCTTTTAAAGCCATTCAACCTTTGCAGATTGGAAATTTTTGCGGCGGAAACTATGAAGTTTTGGTTGAACCGGCTACCGGTTACCAACAATACCAGGTTGTTTTAAAAGCAATGTGCCGTGATAACAAAGAAGTTGCGATTGCACCAACATACAATGCTGAAGTAAAGTTGAAAAACTCGGCCATCTGGCAGGGAATAAATATGATTGGAGGAGTAGTCGATGTTTTGGGAAAACCAAATGAAGATTACGAACTTCGGTTGTTATGGAAATCAGAATGGGAATATTCTTCGTACTCAACCAGGTTTGATGCAAATGGAAACTACCTTGGAGTGCCCGTAAAAGATGCAAAAGTGCAATCGAAGAAATTAAATGATGGCCGAATTCAAATCGGTGTTGAACAGATTTTCGATCAAAATATATGCGATGATTTGGGTTGGTAAATGACTGGCTATCTGTCGGATTTAATGACTCCAAGCATAAATGCAGAGAGTTCGTTTATGAATCCAAAAACAATCGCTATTAATCCGATATTGAAAACCTTCTCAGGAGTAAAGTCGGAAATGAGGACGTACAAAGCATATCCAAAAAGAGTTGAAAGCAGAGCGTGGGTGATAAAAATGGCGAAAAACGCATTCCTTTGAGAAAAGAGAATTACTGCTTCAATTAACTCAGTAACAGCATTGAAAATAACCCAGACAACTAAAATCCAAACTATTTCGAGCGGAGGATTGTCTATTTTAAAAATCAGGAATAATGCGAATAACAGGTTAATTATTCCAGTAAAAATGTTCCATATCCTTAACTTCTTCTGCTTCAACAGGATTGGAGCCACAATTAATACAAAACCTGTGAGACCAATAAAAAAAGCGAAAAACATGCCAAGAGATTTAATTGATCCGGGAATTTGTGACGTTGAAATAATCCCTAAAATAATAAGGAATCCTCCTTTAAATGCCTGCAGCCAGGATTTGTCGTAATACTTAAGTTCCATAATAATTTTGTTTAGTTCAAATATAGACCAAAAACTGAATATCTATTTTACCAATTGTCAAAAATAAATAAAATTATCCTCTGCCGTTAATCATCGCGAACTCATTGAAAAATTCACAAACACCGGAAAATGATCGCTGACTCCCCCATAATAATTGGGACCTCCATATGTTCGGTTTGGAGTAATTCCGTTGTTTTTATCTTCGAATTCCATCCATTTTTCGTGAAAAACAAAACCCTGCCTGTCAACACACTGAAAACCATAATTATCCAGCAAACCGGAAGAAACAATAATATTATCCAGCATATTCCAGGTTCCGCGATAGTTGTATGATCCCTTTTTGTTTGCATGAATGGGATACATCAGATTAACCAAAGCAGCATTTTTCACCTCCGGACTTTTCGCCGCCAAAACTTCACTGAGACTTTTGTTCGATGGTTCATCGTTCATATCACCCATCACAAGAATATTAGCATTTGGATTTACAGTTTGAACTGAATCGATTTTGCTTTTTAACAATTGCGCCACTGAAATTCTTTTTAATTCAGTTTGTTCCAAACCACCAGTTCTGGACGGCCAGTGATTTACAAAAATGTGAAATTCCTCCTTGTTTTTTGTTTCGCCTTTTACATATAGAATATCGCGGGTTGAATATTTTGGATCATCCACAAAACCAACATGTACAGGCATGCTTTTTATCACCTTAAATTCGTTGGGGCGATACAGTAATGCACAATCAATCCCCCTGTAATCCGGACTTTCGAAATGTTCAATTTCATAATTCCCATCCGATAATTGTTTGGTATTTACCAAATCCTCCAGCACTTTCAGGTTTTCTATTTCACACAATCCAATAATTTCGGGCAGTTCTTTTTTAGTCACCGAACTCAATACTTTTGATATATCCTCCAGTTTTTTCTTATAGCGATCTTCTGTCCATTTATTTTTACCCTCTGGTGTAAATTCAGCATCATTCCCTCCTGGTGTATTTTTAGTGTCAAACAGGTTTTCAACGTTATAAAATACCACGGTCAGATTTCTTTTTTTGTTAAAACCACCCTCTGCAAACGAGGTGATAATTACGCTTATCAAAATGCTTATGGCTAATATTGCCAGGGTTAATAAAATTGCTTTTTTGCTTTTCATAAAATTTTCTGACATTTTAATTTAAATCTCCTGCCCGATGGTAACTTCGTAATAATCTGTTACCAAAGTTGACATCATACCAGCAGCATTTGCTGCCTGAATTCCCAGTTGTGCATCTTCAAAAACCTGGCAAACTGCAGGTTCAACGCCAAGTAATTCAGCACATTTCAGAAACGTGTCGGGAAACGGTTTTGGTCTGTTCACATCCTCTGTTGACACAAGGATATCGAAATATTTATCAAGTCCCAGAATATCCATGGTTTTCCAGGCAAGGCGCTTGTAGCCGCCCGTTCCAACCGCCATTGGCATTTTTCCGTGGTACATTTTTGCCAGCTCCACAACCGGAATTACCGGTTTCATTTTGTGCATTATTTTCTCGTATTCCCTTTCCTTAAAATGACCCACTTCTTCGGCATTCATTTTAGTTCCGAACCATTCATTCAGTTTTTCAATGGTGCCAACGGCAGGAATTCCTGCCAGTTTAGCAAAAAGTTCAGGAGTAAAATCGATGCCATATTTTACAAGAATATGTTTATACGCCAGAAAATGTACCGGCATTGTGTCAGCAAGTGTGCCGTCCAAATCGAATATCAGTGCTTTTGCTTTAGGATTTATGGTTAATTCTCTCACTATTTCAATTATATAAAATTTAAGAACGGTCAAAATTAACTTTTTTATTCCCCCTCGAAAATAAAATTTCAACAACCGCGAAAAAATGCCAACTTTGTTCACATTAAATCAATAACAGATGAACGAAACATTTTTATATACCTTGCCTCAGTGGTTTATTTTTGCCGCTGTATTTGTTGCTGTTTACGGGTGGATGGAAGACAAAAAGGAATTCCGAATCATTGGCGCTTCAATACTGGTGCTTTTG
>DATITY010000728.1:0-3659 GCA_035467235.1 Draconibacterium sp.
TTTGAAATTGCATTCCATTTTTGAGCTTCCTCTTCAAGTCCTAATTCTTTTGCCAGTTCGGCGGCTTTTTCAAAATTCCAGCGGATAAATGCCAAATCGAAGTTTGTGGTTTTCCCGAACCAGGCAGTAATGTCGTTGTTATTTATCTCGGGGCTTGAACTGATCGGTAGTTTTCGGAAATCCTGTTCATCGCGAACTGAAATTTCATCCAGAAAAACGGCAACTTCTTTTAACCATGGATAAGCTCTTTCTTTCAGAAATGTTTCATCTTTTGAGTAAATCCAGTGCAGGTAGAAATGCTGAGCCAGCCATGAAGCAACTGTTGGTCCAAACGAGTACTGAATCCAGCCACCCATTGGTTCGCCGGTGAGTGTGGTCACTCCCGGAACATTCAGTCCCGAAGTTTCGAAATAGGTTTTAGTATATTCTTCGAATGTGGTTTTGTATTTCCACATCCAGTTCAAAAAACCCATTTCCAAATCAAGTTGGTTTCCTGTGTAGGCAGGCCAGTAACTCAGTTGAGTATTTAAATCGTGGTGGAAATCGCCTTTCCACGGAGGAAGTTTTCCGTTGTCGGCTGTCCAGACAGCCTGAAGCGAAATGGGTGGCGCATTGTCGCGGGCAGCGGAGCCAAATTTATACATTTCGAGGTAGTACTGTTTTTCGAGAATAGAGTCGGGGAGGGTGACCGATGATTTATCCCAGTAATTTTGCCACCAGTTGACGTGAGTTTTGTATGTTTCATCAAAATTTGTTTCATTATTCATTTCAGAAACCAGCATTTCGGCAGGTTTGCCACCTTCCTTTTCTGAAAATGAAGAAGAAATGCTCCAAACACCGGAAACTTTTTTGCCCGAATTTTGCCAGGAAACAGCCACTTCGTATTCAAAACCGTTCCATCCCTGCTGACGGTAAATTTGTTTCCCGGGTTCCGCAATAATTTTGCCTTGTTCATATCCCAACCGTTGCAAATCCTGACCTGTAACCGGGCTATCTTCTCCACTTGCCGTTTGTTTTTTATATTGAGGAGGGATAATCTGCGGAGCAAAACCTTCAGGAACATTGGTAAACCTAAACCAGCCAGCCTGATTTTCGGCATTAACAAAGGTTTCCAGGGTTGCGTCGTTTTCCCATTCAACACGGCACAGTGCATTTGAAATATCGAGCCGGACAGATTTTACTTTGCCGAGGCTGCTGATATCGAATTCGAGCGCAGCACCCGGAATTTTTGAAGGCGCCGGCATCTGGTCGTACGGAACATCAAACATTTCCTGCACATTTCGGTAGGTTTTGTTTTTTACCTGTTCCTGCACCCATTTGTAGTTAAATTCTGGTTTTGAAAGATTTTCGACAGGACGCAGATCCCACAAATCGGCACGGTCGAGCGAAAAACGAAGATTACTGTCCTTTTGCCAGATGAGTGCTCCCAACATGCCGTTTCCCAACGGAATTGCTTCGTCCCAACTGGTTGCCAGTTCGCTAAAAACCAAATCGTTTTTAGATATTGATGCCAGTTTTTTTTGTTGCTGACAGGAAAATAAGATGGAGGCAAATATTAGTGCAAGTATTGGTATTACAGGTTTCATACTTGTTTAAGAGTTACTCAAATTTTACAACAAGATTCTGGTCCTCATCAATTGTTTTATTCATCAGTTTTTTTGTCCCAACATTTTCCAAAGTGAACTGGTTAATTGAAATCTCACCGTGCAGAACTTTCAAATCGGCCTTGTTCCCCGATATTTCACAGGTACCCCAAGCATAACCGTTACTCCAGAAATAGGTTCCCGGTGCAGACGTAAAACTCATCGCCTTTTCAAATCCTGAATAGTTGAATTTGCTGAAAGCCAAAGGCGCCGACCAACTCGCCATAGCACGTGCATAATGGTGTCCGCACTCCGGTTCATCAAACGGATTTCGTTTTTCGCCATCGAACCGGTCGCGGATGCTTTTGATGCATTTTAATCCGGCTTCGGTTTGGCCTTCATACAACATCCCGATTGCTGCTGCATATTCGAATCCCGACATCGACTCGGCAAAATAGGGGAACGGAACTTTCAACCTTCCTTTTGGCCAGCTTGCCATAATTAAGCCAGACTCTTTGTCCATTACGTACGACCTCATGTTGTTGAAAATATTGTCGAAACGTTCAATGTAATTGTACTTCATTACTGTTTTAAGGGCGGTTTGCACGTTGTCTTTTTGAGCCAGGTAGCCCAAACCGCAAACATGTGCCATGTACTGCCCAACCAACTGATCGACCAAACAGCCCGTGCCTAACTGGTAAAACGGGACCTGAACATTTGGATCGGTCATATTTAGATAGTCGAAGGTTTTTGGATCGGTAATTTTATGTTCGTAATATTCACCATTAAAAAGGTTATCATCAACCCACTGGCTTCCTTTTTGAAATAGTTGATCGCATTTTGTGGCGAAAGTTTTGTCGTTCATCGCCATCGCCATTTTTGAACAGGCTTTCAGAGCACCAAAATACCAGAACTGCATTTGAGGATTTGGCCCGTAATAATTCACATCCATTGTATTGTGTTGTTCTCCTTCCTCCACACCATCCTGATTGCCGTACCACCCGTTTTCGATCCAGGCGTACAACATGGCTGCCTTTACTTTTGGCCAGTATTTTTCGAGAAATTCCATATCACCGGAAAGCATCCAGTCGCGGTAAAAACGCATGATGGTTCCCATTTGTCCATCGGCAGCAGCTACATGGTCGGTTTCAAAATTGTTTTTCAAAGGCAGATCAACGCGGTTTCTCATTTTTCCATTTTCTTTGGTGCCATAAGTAAACTCAACATCGCGCATGGTTTTGGCAAGGTCGCCAAACAAAAACGAAGTTGCAGTTTCGTAGTTCCAAACATGGGTGCAACTGCCATAACACGAGCCAAATTCGTCCATCACACCTTCCCACCCGAGCATGTGACCCGACTCTATTCTGAAAACGGTTTGGGAACGTAAAGTTGAAAGGTTAAACAATGCCGCTTCTTTTACTACATCGGGGATTGTAGAACTTAAAAAGGCATTAACAAATTTCAGGGTTTGATTCTCGTAATCCTGAAGATGTGATACTTCTTTTTCAATTACATCCCAGGCATTTGCATATTTTGTGGTATAATAATTACCAACAATTTGTCCTTTTTTATTTGGATCCCAGGAACTATCCCATCCCAATCGGTTTGGAAAATGCCAGTTAAGATAGAATGTAAAAACCCTTGTTGACCGGGCAGGAATCATTTTCTTAACTGCCAGCGAAGCCATCGGATTATTGTCAACCAAATCTGTTTTGTCTGTCAGTAATCCGTCGGCGCTGAAATCGTCCCAAAAATCGAGTGTTGCATTTTCCCAATCGTTGCGTGTCGAAGAACGACGATAAGTTACTTTTTCTTTGTCAGGAGTTGTCAGTGCAATAGTTCCCCAGGCGGGATCGTTCGGGTCAACACCGTTGCTGGTCATGTAAATCCCGCTGACCTGCGCACCTGATTTGAAGCTGTTGATGTTTTTGTTAGCGCCATCGGGAATAAAATCACCTTTCCAGTCGCGGTGATATTTACTTCCATCAACCCCGATGAAATTGCGCATGGTTCCGCATACAGACACTTCCATCTCGCTGTCGGTATTGTTTGTAACTTCATGCTTTAATATTGCAA
>DATITY010000729.1:0-6832 GCA_035467235.1 Draconibacterium sp.
AACCGGCTGTCGAAAAGTGTACAGGTAAAAATCAATACGTGGATACCCGAAAAAGTACACCAGGCAATTACAGCAACCATCAAACAAATGATACGCGGGGTTTTGTTCGGCGCCAATTATACCACCGCCAAACCTTTGTCGGGCATCACGATGCAGGAACGTGAGGAAGCTGTTGAGCAACGCATTAAATTTTACAAAACCACCGCCGCCGTTGAAGGTGGAATAACCGGTGCAGGCGGTATTTTGCTGGGATTTGCTGACTTTCCGATTTTAATTGGCCTTAAACTGAAACTGCTGTTTGATATTTGTTCGATGTATGGGTTTAATGTAAAAGATTATAAGGAAAGGGTTTACATACTGCATATTTTTGAACTGGCATTTTCGAGCCATGTACACAGGCGAAAAATTTACCTCGAAATGGTTGACTGGGATCAGAAGAGTAAAAATCTTCCGGAAGATATCCATCAGTTCGACTGGCGCAATTTTCAGCAGGAATACCGCGACTACATCGACCTTGCAAAAATGGCCCAACTGATTCCCATCATTGGTGCACCTGTTGGATATGTAGTTAACTCGCGCCTGGTTAAAAAACTGGGCAAAACCGCAATGAATGCTTACCGGATGAGAGTTATGGAGAAATAGTATTGAGATTTGAGTATAAAGTATTAAGATGAAAACCGGAACATGAGTATCAAGTATCAAGACTAACTGAAAATTGGTTATTGAGCGTTCAGTATTGGAAATTTCTTTGTTTGCCAATTGCCAAATGCCGCTTTTTGACTGATTTTCCTTCGACATTCAGCATTCGTTAATCATCATTCCACATTCCTGTCATTGGTCACTGGACAAAGGGACTGCCTACTGCCTCTGGGTTCCCGGTTTCCGGTTCAGAGTTTCGGGTTTTGAGGAATCACATGACATTGTTGTGGTGAACATCTAAAAGGATAAGGTTTTAGCTGAACGGAGTTCATTTTTGTGTGATATAAACCTTATTTTTATTCTTTGTAACCTTAGTAGCAGTCAATAGTTAAACATAAAATTTAAACCTTATTTACCTTATCAGGATACATTGAAAAATAAGGTGAATAAGGTTGGAGATGAATGATTAATAACCTGGCTACTAAGGTTGAAAACTAAAAATAAGGTTTTTGTTGATTAAAAATAAATTCCTCCAACATGTTGAATTGATCCGTTTTTAGTCCACCTGAATGACGTTTGTAGGGCAGGTTTCGGGTTTTGAGTTCAGAGCCCTTTATAATTATTTTACCGCCCTACAAGTTTTGTTTTGTTGTCAGCAAGTTTCTGCGTGATGTATGCTTTCAGTTCTTCAAAAGTCATATTTTGAGTTTCAGAACTGATTTTTTCTCTGATGTCTCTCATCATTTTTACAGCGTCAAACTGTTTCTCTTTTTTATTCGTTTCCATAATTTACCAAATCTTTAGGGCTTCTGATTATTGATGTAAATTCTCTGTTTCATTTAATTGTCAGTCAATACAAAGATAGTCAAAATGTTGTAGGTTAGGTTGCTGGTTCCTGATTCAAATCTTCAATCCTTTTAAATTGGGTATTAATTTTTCTTTCGACTGAATAAGGTCTGCCCATAAAACTTCCTTATTGCCGGTTGCTGCGTTACGCCCCAGAATGGTGACCAGATTGCTCGTAACCCCTGGCAATAATGTGGTATTTTTATAATTTCCCGAAGTAATATTATTATAAAAAGCGGCAATATTGTTTTCTGCTCCCTGCTGATAAATTGGCCCGGTTTCTCCGCCCGGATATTCATTTTCGCCCAGGATGCGCACCTGTCCGCCATACTCAGTTTCCAAAGTACCTTTCGACCCAAACATGCGATTTTTGATGCCACCGGCGCTTGAACTCGCGTACTGACGCGAACTGAAGGTAACTGCAACATTTTTCGGGTATTTAAAAACAAGGGCAAAATGATCGGAACAGGTGCCGATGTCGTCGCGTACATTATTTCCGCAACTTCCATAAGCCGAAACCGGGTTCGCGTTCATTATCCAGCTCATTACATCGAGGGTGTGTATGTTTTGTTCGGTGATGATATCGCCGGAGAGTTCACGGCTAATTCCCCATGCCCGTAATTGATTCTCGGCATTCTGCGGATCGGATTTTAATATCTTGTTTTGTCCGGCAAACGGAAAATCGGCATGGTAACTCGCCTCGCCAAAGGCAAGTTCGCCAATATCGCCTTTGTGTACGCGGTGCAAAGCTTCAATAAAATAGTCGTTGGCGCGGGTTTGGAAATCGATTAAAAAGCATAAATTATTCTTTGTGGCTTTTAATCCGCTTTCCTCAATGCTGGTACACCCCGGAACATCAACCGCAACAGGTTTTGCCACGTAAACATGTTTTCCGGCATCCACTCCGGCTGCTGCCTGTTCGGGATGAAAATAGGGCGGACTTTCGATGGCAATGGCATCTACACCACTGTCAATTAACTTTTTGTATGCGGAAAGTCCGGTAAATAATTTATTCTTCGGAACTCCCAGCTGAGTACCAAATGAATCAACTTTATCCTGGAAGTAATCTGCCCCGGCAACTACTTCAAATCCCCCGTGGTTTTTAAAAAGCTTTGCTATCCAGGTTCCACGGCCACCACAGCCGATTATTCCAATCCGGATTTTGGTATTTGCCACTGATCCGCTGACAAGTAGCGGATTAATAACGGTGAATGCTCCAATGGCAGCAGTGCTTGTGGTTGTAATAAATTTCCGGCGGGTAACTGATCCGGATTCCGGATTGTTCAGTATAGGTTCCATATTTATTGATTTATGATTCGACAAGATAATATTACGACTAAAAATTCAAATAAATGATAGGTTATGTCACTTTGTGCGGTTTGAATTAGACACTAAATGTGAAAAACAAAAAACGCAACCGGGCACATTAGTCAACAATAGAAAAACACATAGATTTAATGTTATTCAGGTTGTTTCAATTTTAGTGAAGTATCAAGTATCCAGCAACCAGCAACCAGTATTAAAAAACTCAGAGCCACCGAAACGATGACTCTGAGATAAGTACAAAACACAAATGAACATTTCTGTTATTGTTGCATCAAATTATTCGAATTACTCCCGATTTGATAGAATGATGGTTTTGGCAACTCAATATTCAAAGTTTCTTTTACCACTTCTTCAATCGATTCAACCAAAACAAATTCCAAATCATTCCGGACTTCCTCAGGAATTTCATCCAAATCTTCCCTGTTTTCTCTTGAAAGAATAATCTTTTTTATTCCGGCCCGGTGTGCAGCCAGGACTTTTTCTTTTATTCCACCAACCGGCATAACTGTTCCGCGCAGGGTAATTTCACCGGTCATGGCTGTTTTAGGATCAACACCCGATGCCAGTAACATGGATGCCACTGCTGTAAACAAAGTGATTCCGGCCGATGGTCCATCTTTCGGAATTGAACCTGAAGGGACATGAATGTGAATATCGTTTTTTGAAAAATCGAAATAATTGATCAAATGCGGCATTCTTGAACGAATTAAACTCAACGAAATTCTGGCTGATTCCTTCATTACATCACCCAGCTGCCCGGTCAGAATTAATTCGCCCTTTCCCGCCATAAACGAACTTTCAATAAACAGAATATCACCACCAACCGGTGTCCAGGCCAAACCGGTAATAACACCCGGTATTTTTTCCCTGAGTGCATTGTCCAGTCTCACTTTCTGTTTACCAAGAATATCGGTTAACATTTCATTTGTTATGATGTAAGGAGTTGTAACCTTCCCTGAAACAATTTTTTCGGTGGCAACCCGGACAATTTTTGAGAGCTGATTTTTTAATTCACGTACACCGGCTTCACGGGTATATTGTGAAATGACGTTTGTTAATGCCTCATCTTCAATCAACAGTTGAGCGGGTTCCAATCCATGGTCATCGATTACCGTTTTTATAAGATGCTCTTTTCCGATATGAAACTTTTCGTTATTAGTATAACTCGATACCTGAATTATTTCCATCCTGTCGCGCAAGGATCCGTGAATGGTGGTTAAGGAATTGGCGGTAGCAATAAAAAACACTTCCGACAAATCGTACGGAACTTCCAGATAATGATCGACAAACGAATTGTTTTGCTCCGGATCAAGAACCTCAAGCAATGCACTCGCAGGATCTCCGCTGTAGGAGGTCATTAATTTGTCAATTTCATCCAGCACGAAAACCGGATTCTTTTGTCCCGCCTTTTTCATTCCCTGTATAATTCTCCCAGGCAAGGCGCCAATGTATGTTCTCCGGTGACCCCGGATTTCTGCTTCATCGCGCATGCCACCCATGCTAAACCGAACGTATTCGCGACCCAGTGCATGGGCAATACTTTTTCCCAGGCTGGTTTTTCCGGTTCCGGGGGGGCCCACCAGTAAAAGAATGGAACCTTTTTTATTTTTCTTTAGTTTCATGACGGCGAGGTGTTGTATAATGCGGTCTTTCACCTCTTCCAGACCATAATGTTCTTCGTTAAGAATTTGGCGGGCTTTGTTGATATCAATATCGATAATCTCTCCTGTTTTCCACGGAAGTGCAACCAGTAAATCCAGATAATTCTGAATAATAGCTGCTTCATGATTTTGCTGGCCAAAACTTTCCAGTTTGTTAACCTGTTCCAAAGCTATTTCCTCTACATCTTTGGGCATTCCGGCTTCTGCTATTAATTCACGGTAATCCTTTTTATGCTTGCCGGCGCCCTTTCCTTCATTTAATTCATCCTGAATGGCCTTCATCTGCTCGCGCAATAAAGCTTCACGATGTGTTTTATTTAAACGCTCGTTTACTTTGTTGGATAAATCAATCTGAAGATCAATTTTATCTCTTTGTTTGGTCAGGAAGTCCATAAACAACAAGCTCATTTTGCGTTTTGAACTTTGCCCGAGCAACTGTTGCTTTTCTTCCACCGAAATTTGAAGAAATGGCATCAGGGTCGCCATAATATTTTCCAAACTATCCATTTGTTCAATGGTTTTCGAAAAGGCGGCCGTTCCCCGAAATCTCGAACTAATTTCTTTTACATATTTTTTTATAAAAGATTTGATGTTTTCCTCGTTGATTTCGTCCATATCCTCCACCTCATCGAAAGCGCTGTATTTGGCGGAGTAATCGTAATCATTTAAAAATAGCGCTTCAATTTTAACTCTTTTTACCCCTTGTACATAAATCACATAGCCATCGTCCGATTCCTGCAGCGAATCAATCTGAAGCAGGGTTCCTACCTTATAAAAATCCGATTCCCTGTATTTCCCCTCTTCGGTTTGGTTTATTAGGGTAAGGCCAATGATATAATTGTTTCGCGTATTAATCAATGTTTTTATGTTCACACTTTCATGATCGGTGATGGCAATTTTGGTTTTCATTTTAGGAAAAACCACGATATTATCCAGGGGTAAAACCCATTGTTCCTGTTTTTTTAATTCTTCCATTGTTTTAATTTTTACATGCTTTATAAAATGTGTCTTCTATTTAGTTAGACTTTACCTAACTATTAAATCAAAATTTTTTATTTTACTGAATTAAATATTCTAATAAGTTCATCTATTTCGTCTTTATTTAAACTTTTCATCATTCTGTCAATTAAATTGATGAGCGCTGTTTTTTCGTGTCTTGCAATATTTATGCCTTTTTCGGTAAGCCTGATGTAAGAAACACGGGCATCTTCAGCACATTTTTCCTTGTAAACACAGCCAAAGCCCTCAAGTTTATTGATTAAATCGGTAACCGAAGGCTTTGTGATTTTTGTTTTTTCGGCTAATTCGCTAAATGTCATATTGGCGCTGCTATCAATAATTTTCAGGTAATGTATTTGTTTTACTGTCATTTCCGCAACACTGTATAAACCACAGACTTTCGATGTGCATTCCTCCTTAATCGTCATTAATTTCTGGTAGGCTTTTATTAATTCCTGTCTTTGATCTGTCATTTTTTCCATTTAATTAGGTTCTACCTAACAAAAATACACTGAGTTATTTTAACGGGCAATTTTTATGTGACAAATAAATGAAATTTAAGTGATTTGGTAAAAATGCTATATTTGAACAAACTAACAAAAAATAAAATGGAGAAAAAAGTAACATCGAATGGAATACAACGCCGTGATTTTTTGAGGAACGGTGCAGCGTTTGCAGCTTCAGCGCTGTTTTTGTCTTTTAGCGGGAGCAAAGTTTTTGGCGCTCTTACTGCTGAACAAGCGAAAAATGCAATCCCGGCAGTTAAGCTCAACAACGGAATACAAATGCCACGGATTGGTTTTGGCACCAACACGCTCACCGGTGATGTGGGCCAGCGCAGTGTGGCCGATGCCATTTCGGTAGGATATCGCCTGATTGATACCGCCCACGTTTATGGTAACGAAGAAGCGGTGGGGGAAGGGATTAAGCAAAGTGGCATCAAACGCGAAGAACTGTTTGTTACCTCAAAACTTTGGGTTGACTTTGCGGGATATGAAAGTTCCAAAAAAGCCTTTCAAACTTCAATCGACAAACTGGGTACGGATTACCTCGATTTGTATCTTATCCACCGGCCCCGCGGCGATGTGAAAGGTTCGTGGAAGGCGATGGAAGAGCTTAACAAGGCTGGTAAAATCAAGGCAATTGGTGTGAGTAATTTTGATCCAGATCAACTTGCGGATTTAATGTCGTATGCCAAAATAAAACCAGTGATCAACCAAATAGAAACGCATGTTTTCTTTCAGGAGAACAACCTGTATGATGTGCTGAAAAAAGAATCGGTGCAGCACGAAGCGTGGTCGCCTTTTGCAGCGGGCCGTAACGGGATTTTCAGCAACGAAACCCTTGCTGCCATCGGCAAA
>DATITY010000730.1:0-3315 GCA_035467235.1 Draconibacterium sp.
AGTTCGAGGGCTTTGTTCACTGCTTCCTGATATTCCTTGGAGCCGGCGTTGTAAATACTCAGTTTATCTTTCAGGAATTGCAGTTCTGAAAGGAGCATCCGGTCATTGTATTCATCTTCGGTGGTTTCACCTTTCAGGAAATCCTGACGTATCAATGCCTGTTTTTTATTAAATGCAGCTTCAAGGATTTCGATTTGTTCAGCGATTATATCGTCAGAATTCCATTTTGGTTTATTCAATTTAGCTTCAACTTTGGCTATTTTTTCCTGAATACGGATGTAATCCTTACCGCCAAAAACGGCATTATCGAGGGCGAGTTTATATTTGGCCAGTTTCTCATTCATCATCACGATAGATTCAGAACCGATTTTGTCACCCGCATTTTCAGCGTTGGTTATTTCGAAAAGTTGTTTTGCGGTTTGTTTTGTCTGAATCATTGTGCTGTTCAGTGTCATGATGCCATCGTTCATTTCATCGGCGGCATCCATCCCGTTGTTGATTGCATCAATGGCGTCGAGTGAGGCAGCGGCATAGGGATTTCCGCCTGATTTAAGCATGTTGATGGTTTTTTGCCACAAAGTTGCCTTGGTGTGCATCGTGCGGATGGAATCCTGTTCCATTTTAGCCAGCCTGATTGCATTTTCGGCCTGGGCGATTAATTCGGCAGCGGCTTCGGCAGCCAGTATTTTTTGTTGAAGTGTAAGCGTGTTTGCTGTTTCGATGGTTTTATTCAGCTGGTCGAGGCTGTCGGCATAACCTTCAGTAATCAGTTTTAAATCATTTAAAGCTTTGGCTTTTGCGTATTCGTTTTCGGTAGCCTGTTTGTTGTATTTGTCATAGCCCTGTATGGCCATAATTACAGCACCAATACCAGCTATTATCCAACCGACCGGAGTGGCGGCAAGGGCTGCAGAAAATAATCTCATTGACATTGCAGCGGCTTTGAGGTTTCCGGAAAGCAGCTGTACTCCTGCAGTATAAAGCGCTACTGCGGCAAACTGGGCGTGATACCAGAAAGTTTGGAGTTTAGCCAGAACCAGGCCCAATCCCACCTGTTCATTTTTGCGGGCTTCCCAGATTGCAAGGGTTTTGGTTAATAAAGTATAAGTGATAATTAAAGCGCCGACTGTAATAAGTGCCCCGCCGTATTTGAAAAGGAATTCAACCGTTGCGCCAAAGACTTTAAGCAATGTTGAAGCCTTGTGAATTGCAGCGCTGTAAATAGGCGTAAGTTTTTTGCCAAGCTCAACCTGCATGTCATGAAAAGCTTTGGTATGTTTTTCAAGAATTGCCTGTGCGCTGGTGTTCTTCTTATTGAATTCTATCAACAAGTCAGTTCCTTTTACAAATTCCTCGTTACTGAATTTCTGGTTTTCGCGGAGCTTGTCGATGTTGGCAGCCAGTGAGCCAAGAACCGTTGTTGCGCGGACACCATCCATTCCCAGGGATGAAAGAGAATTTGCCAGTTGTCCGAAACCATCGGACGACCCTTTGGCGCTGATTAAAAGCTGAATCAAAGCTTCATTGGCATCCTTATTCATCAGATTGGTAAAATCTTCAAGCGACATGCCGGCGATGTGCGCGTATTCGGCAGTTTTCTTAAACATATTACTGATCACCTGGTTAAATGCAGTTCCTGAAACTTCCGAGGTCTGTCCCAGCTCGTCGAGTGTGGTTGCAAGGCCAAGAATTTTGTCGATGGTGAATCCTGCAGTTGGAGCAACACCCGCCACCCGTTTGGAGAATTCGAGCATATAACCTTCGTTGGCAGTTCCGGAAGCGCCCAGGGCGTTCATGGCGCTACCGATTTTCAGCAATGAATCTTCGACGGAATGTTGTTTTGTGAGTTTGAATATATCGACAAGTTTACCCAGCTGGCGGACCGATTCTTCGGTATCGCCGCCCAAATCTTCGGACAGTGCCACCCTGATTTTATCGGTAGCATTCACGAAACCGAGAATATCTTCCTTACCCCTGATACCCAGTTTACCGGCAACCCGGGCCAGTGAAAGCAAATCAACCTGGGCTGTGCGGGTATCAATCTTTTTGATTTCGTTACTCAGTGCGATGGTTTCCTGTTTGGTGAGATCGGTGGTTTTCATTACATCCACCAGTTTATCATCGTATTCGGCAAAAGCAGTGACGGTTTGTTTCACAACCATAACCGCACCGGCAACCGCTGCAATACCGGCAGTGATAACCGCAAAGTAGCGGTTGGCGGCATCAGCCATTTGCTGGAAGCGGTTCCATTTTTTATGTGTTGTGCTTAAATCCTGGTTGTGCTGGTCGAGGATGGTTTTCAGTTCCTTGATTTTGGCTGTGTGTTTGACATACTCTTTGCTGCCGATGGTCATGCGGGCCTGTTCGTTGACCAGTTTTGACATTTCCTTGCGGATGGAAACGATATCGGCAGTAACCTGTTTGCCGTTGATGTAAAGGTTTATTCTCCTGGTATAAGTAGCTGCCATTGTAAAAGATTAAAAAGAAGCCTCTCCCCGACCCTCTCCTAAGGAGAGGGAGTTAAGAAAGCTCTGTTGTAATTATTGATAAAAGTAGATTGCCAGGAGGTGATTGGAAAGGACAGAAAAAAAATGAAGGAATGAATGAATGCATGAATGGGGGAAAAAAACAAATCAGATTTTGAGTTTAGCTGCGTTTACAACAGCATCGGCGTTTACGACGGCAATCTGGTCGGCGAGATCCGGAGCATGGCGGTCGATAACCGGGTTAAACCATTCAACCACGTTACGGCCACCATTCTGTATTTTGCCTTTAGCTGTTCTGCTAACGAGCTTGCCTGTCATTTCCCATCCACGGCCAACGCCTTTATGAACAAAAATTCCATGGCGTTCGAATGAAAACGAAATGGTATCGATTTCTCCAAAAGATTGTTTTGTGGATGGTTTGATGCTGTTTACCAGTTTTCCTTCCTGCCTTTGCTTGCTTCCTGTTCCCCTGGTGATGAACGGCACTGATTTTCCGAATTGAAACCAGGAAGCGCTGGAGCGCAATTCCCTGTTTACCCCGGGAATCCACCGCATGACAATTGAATTTTGTTTTCTTACCCCTTCGTTATCGAGTGACATAAAATCAACTTACAGGTTTATTCTTGATTAAAATAGCTAATCCAGTTGGTTTCACCGGTATTGGATGGAACCGGCGAAGATATTGTAAACGTAATCCGGATTCCGATTGAATTACCGATTTGATTAATGATAAGATTTGAATCAACAGAAGAAAATTCAAAATCACGGACCACCGGCGTCGATGGGTTGCGTTTGTCGGTTTTGATTTTGATAAGGATATCATCGGCAA
>DATITY010000731.1:0-6277 GCA_035467235.1 Draconibacterium sp.
TTGTTGTTGTTGCTTATGGTACTGCAAAAAGAGAATCATTAACTGGTTCAACTGCGGTTATTGGAGAAAAGCAAATTGAATCACGCTCTTTTTCCAATGTTGCACAGGTTCTTACAGGTGCTACAACCGGTATTCAAACTACAGCAGGTTCTGGTCAGCCTGGCAGTTCACCGTCAATTCAAATTCGTGGTGTTGGAACGCTAAACACATCATCAGATCCGCTTTATATTGTTGATGGTATTCAGTTTGGAGGAGCTATCGGAAGTATTAACCCGAATGACATTGCCTCTATTACCGTCCTTAAAGATGCTTCATCTACTGCACTTTATGGTTCACGTGCTGCAAACGGTGTAATTATTATTACAACCAAAGGTGGAACAAAAGGAGCCGAAAGTTTGAAAGTTAATTTAAAGGCACAAGCTGGTGTAATTAATCAGGCACTTCCGTATTACGATGCAGTAAATGCAATGGATTATTACGAACTACAAGCCGAGGCTTTTGCACAAACAAGATTCCTTTCGGGCGCAGCGCCAAACATTAACGACGCCAGAACTTACGCTTATACAAATATTTATTCTCAGTTAAAGTATAATCCTTTTGTAGGAACTCCCAACGATCAGATTGTTGGCAGCGATGGTAAAATTAATCCGACTGCTAAAGTTGGTTTCCCCGATTTGGATTGGTACGATGCTGCAAAACAGCAAGGTTACAGGCAGAACTATGATTTAAGTTTAAGTGGCGGAAGTAAAAAAGCGAGCTATTTTTATTCACTGGGATATCTCGACGAAAGAGGATATGTGATTAAGTCAGATTATGAACGTTTTAATTCGCGCTTAAACATCGATTTTGATGTGAAAGATTGGCTGCAAATTGGCACTAATTTAAATGTCTCTTTAACAAAGAGCGATGTTGGTTCATCCGAATCAGCTACTTATGCAAACCCATGGCGAAATGCCAGAATGACTCCTCCGATTTACCCGGTATTTTTGGTCGATCAGGCAACCGGTGAATATATTCTGGATGATGCAGGTGAAAAAATCTACGACGATGGCTCAAAGTATTCGAGACCTATTAATCAGGGAAGAAATGCCATTGCCGAGTTGAACATGAATAGTGATGAATACAACACAAACAATTTCGGGAACAGGTCGTATGCCAAGTTTATCATTATGGATGGGCTTTCTGCATCAATTAATGCAGGTCTCGATGTTCAGAATTATCATTATAAAGGATTTGAAAATGCAAAAATTGGCGATGGCGCCCCAACAGGAAGGCTATCTGAAGAAAGGTACACCCGGACTACGTTGAACTTTAACCAACTCATAAATTATGAAAAGACATTTAATGAAGTTCATAATTTTAGTGTATTGGTAGGTCATGAATCATATTCGAGAAATTATACTTATCAGTATGCATTTAAAAACCAGTTTATTGTAAACGGAATTAAAGAATTAAATAACTATGTGAATACAGCCGACAATACAGGTTACACTACCGATAAAACAAATGAAGGCTATTTTTCGAGGTTGAAATACAACTACGACAGTAAATATTACATCGAAGGTTCATACCGGAGGGATGGTTCTTCTGCTTTTCATAAAGATGTAAGATGGGGTAATTTCTACTCGGTTGGTGGTAGCTGGAGAGTAACCCAGGAGGATTTTATGAGCTCATTGGAATGGATTGATGACCTGAAGTTAAGGGCTTCATACGGTGAGGTTGGTAACGATAATATTGGCTCGTATGGCTACCAGGCCTTGTACGAAACTTATCCAAATGCTGCCTCTCCCGGTATAAAGTGGAGTACAGTGGGTAATGTCGAATTAACATGGGAGGTAAATAAAACCTTTGATGCTGCTTTGGATTTTGCTTTATTCAACAGAATCAGCGGTAGCGTGGAATGGTACAACAGAGAATCGGAGGATTTGCTTTATAGTATGCCGTTACCTACCTCGATGGGGCTGCTGTCGCAACCCAGAAATATTGCATCTTTGGTTAATAGCGGCTTTGAAATTAATCTGCAGGGATACATCGTAAATAACAGTGACTTTAAATGGAATCTGAATCTTATGGGATCGACGCTTAGTAATGAAATCACTGAAATTCCGGAACCATTTGTGAACGGAACCAAAAGGTGGGCAGAAGGCCAATCGATATATGATTTCTGGTTAAGAAAGTACTACGATATTGATCCGACTGACGGTGCCACCCGTTTTCATGTGTGGGAAGATGTGAAAGATGAAAATGGTAATGTAATTGGTTCAAAATTATCCTACAACGAAGCTGGTGAACCGGTATTGACCAAGAATATGAATGACGCCAAATACGGATATGTTGGTGCGTCAGCATTTCCAAAATTACAGGGATCGGTTAAAAATGATTTTACCTATAAAGGATTTACTTTAAGTGCTCTTTTAACTTATTCTTTGGGAGGACAAATGCTTGATGGTGTTTACCAGAGCATGGTTAACTCTACTATCGGTGAATCGTACCACCCTGATGTTAAGAATTCATGGAAGAATCCGGGTGATATCACCGAACTTCCAAGGCTACAATATTCAAAAGCAGACTTGTATGCAACATCCGATTATTTCCTGATATCTTCCAATTATTTGAATATCAGAAATATTACACTTAGCTATGATTTTTCAAATCAACTTTTGGAGAAATGGGGGATGGGACAACTCAGCGTTTTTGTTACCGGAGAAAATCTATACATGTTTACCGCAAGAACTGGAATGAATCCAACATTTAATTTCTCGGGTACGCAGGACGAATTTGCATACAACCCCAACAGGTCTGTCATTTTAGGTTTTAGTTTACAATTTTAATCATTAGAAAAAATATACTACAATGAAGACAAAATATAAAATTTTAACATTCTCGCTCATCCTCGCTATTGCATTGGGTTTAAACTCATGTAGCGAAGATTTCTTACAGACCACACCAACCGACTCGGTTTCTACCGAAATTGCCCTCGCCTCGCCTGAAAATATGATGCTGGCCATTAACGGTATTCACCGTGCCATGTATGCACAAAACCTTCAAATCAGTAGTTATGCCGGGCAGGAATACATGATACCTATGGCAGAATTCAAGGCTGATGATGCATTGCATTCTAAATTAGGAAATGGTTGGTTTACTGCCAATATTCAATGGATTATGCATACTAATGCCACGCGTGAAGATCTTTCATTTATTTGGTTCTTTTATTATAACGTAATCGGATCGGCCAATAATATTATCAATGCCTCAAAAGATATGCAAATGACAGGCTTGTTGAATAATGTTTTAGGTCAGGCTTATACCTATCGTGCATGGGCTCATTTTAATCTGGTTCGTTATTTTGGAAAAGCCTATATGATTGGAAATCCATCCTCTGATCTGGGTGTGCCGATTATGCTGGCTACCGAACCACCCTACAAAGGACTTCCCCGCAATACAGTTCAGGAAGTTTATACCCAGATTAAATCTGATCTTGATAAGGCGCTTGTCCATTTTACAAATGCTTCGGCCAGAGCTGATATTTCTCATTTGAATATTGATGTGGCCAAAGGTGTTGCAGCCAGAGTTTATTTAACCATTGGCGATTGGGCAAATGCTGAAAAATATGCGCGTGAAGCCCGGGCTAAATACACTTTAATGAGCGAAACACAATTCAAAGCAGGATTTAATACAATAAGTAATCCGGAATGGATTTGGGGATCAAAAATGATTACGGATCAAACAGCTTATTTTTATTCATACTTCTATTACACATCGAATAACTTTAATGGTTCACAAAACAGGAGCAATCCTAAATTTATGAACTATAATTTGTACAACAAGATGTCGGCAACTGATTATCGCAGAGACTTGATTCTTAAAGATGCACCAAATACGTTTTTTGCTTGGGATAAAGGCGACAATGCCGGAAGGTATGCAAACAAAGCTGCATTCGATGCAGAAGTTACGAAATACAGGAAAATTGTGAACAATACAACTGCACATGCGATGATTCCTTATATGCACATCAAATTGCAGCAGTCTGACGGTTCTACTACTTCGCCAATGGATGTAATTCATATGAGAGCTGCTGAAATGTATCTGATTGAGGCAGAAGCCCTGGCGCGTCAGAGTAAAAATACAGAAGCCCAGAATGTGTTATTTACTTTGGTTTCTGCCCGCGATAAAGGATATGTGAAATCAACCAATACAGGACAGGCGCTTGTTGATGAAATTCTTATTCAAAGAAGACTTGAATTATTTCTTGAAGGACATCGCTGGTTCGATATGCTGAGAAACGATGAAGCACTCGATCTGACGGGTTCAGGCGCAGATCAAACAATTTATCTTGAAGGCTATAAACAGGCTAAACCCAGTGTTAATCCTAAATGGGTTTTCCTTATCCCACAAAGGGAGATCGATGCCAACTCTTTAATTGAGCAAAACAAGCATTAACGGATAAATACGATTAGTTAATGTAGATATAAACTAATGATTTAAAAAAGAGGCTGCCTTGGAAAAGGCAGCCTCTTTTCTTTGTATGCAGCTAATAGGCTTGTTTGTTTGTTTGTTTGCCTGTGAACTGAGGTTTGCTGGAATGGAAAAAGGTTTTTTGTAAAACATAAAAACCTTATTTGCAATGTTTTAATCTTAGTAGAAAATTAATATGTGTGTGGTTTTAACCTTATTACCTGCCTACCGTGTACCCACAAATATATATTTGCAAAACGAAAGAAAATAAGAAATAATAAATAAGAAATAAGGAATGAGAAAGTGATTAATAGACAAATGATGGACAGAAATTTTCTGATTTCTTATTCCTTATTGGATATTTTACATTAAAAACTTAGAACCTTCAACCTGTCAACGTCTTTAGACCCCGGCCGGGACAGGTTTTGACAGCTTTTACAAAATATTTACTTTTCCGCCAGTTCCACTTTCCCCAAAGGTGGCTCCATTACAACCAAATCACCCTCTTTTAAACCTTCTTCAACCATTACAAATTCCTCGTTTTCGAAGCCGGTTTTTATTTGCTGTTTTTTCATGCTGTCTGAGGTTTTCAGATAAACAAATTTATTCCCGTTTTCCTTAAAAACCGAAATCAGCGGAACTGAAATAACATTGTCGGAATTGGCAAGAACAATATCGTTGTTGCTGTTCATGGCGGGTTTTAGCCCTTCGTTGGTGTTGTCGAGATGAATCACAACCTTGAAAGCCTTCATATCGAAATCTTTATGGCTTTCGCCCTTGCGGGCAATAGAGTTGATACTTCCTTTAATCATAACTCCGGTAAGAGCATCGAAAGTTACCCTGACACTGTCGCCAACTTTTATTTTTGATATGTCAATCTCTTTCACATAAATCTCCGAAATTACCTTCGACATATCGGGCAGTTTTGCAATTGCAGGCGCAAATTCGTAAGTCGAAACGTCGTCGTCTTTGCTGTATTTTTTGCCATCCCAGCTTTTGCCAAAAATTACGATTCCGTCTTCAGGCGCGGTAATTCGAGCGGCAGCCATTGCCTGCTGAAATTTCTCAATTTTCTTTTGCCGCCGTTCAACCCATTCTGCCGATCGGGCAACCCTTATTTTTAGCCTGTTTTTTTCGAGCTGATAGTCGCGCTTTTTTTTAGCAATTTCGTTTAATGCCTTTTGATAGGTCATCTGTGCTTTACGCTGATAAGCTTCCGATTCGTAAACCGACTGATCAAGGTCAATTTTATTGTATTCCAGATCGAGCATGGCATTTTTTATATCTTCCCGCTTTTGGGTAAGTGTAACGGTGCTGTCGATTTTCGCATTGTTCAGGTCGGCCATCTCTTTTTCAAGACTTTGCTGTTCTTCGCGCATCCCCGACATTATACGGCTGGCATCCAACTGAATAATAAAATCTCCGCGTTTTACATTTTTTCCATCCTGTGTTAAATCTAAAATTTTCATCTGCCAAAGCTGTAAATCGCGGTCGCCCAAAATTTTTGGCGCCCTTATTTCGGTGGCTACCAGGCCGTTTATTTCGCCCTTACACGAAAGTACTGCCTCGAATTTTCCCTTTTTCACTTCGTAATACTTTGGAGTTTTTTCGATTGTTTGTGTAAAATAAAAAAATGCAAAAGCAATAATTGCAACTAAAACTGTACCCCCGATAATTGTATATTTTCTGTTTTTTGCCATTTCCTATTTTTCTAAAATTTCGTCGTAATTAACCATAAGCGGGGTGTTGGTTTCAAAATCGAAGAGTGTCAGGCTTCGCAGTCTGAAATACTTTGTCCAGTAGTCGCGCAAGCGGTTCAGGT
>DATITY010000732.1:0-2390 GCA_035467235.1 Draconibacterium sp.
AGCCTTGTGCATACGATATTAATTTAGCGCCAAGCAATGCACTTTCAATGTCGTCGATAAACTGTTTTTTGTCGCCTTTAAAGTTGGCTGTTGGTCCGCTCAGCATTTTGGAAGCCTGAACGCGCAAATCTTTTTGTGCCGATAAACAACGTGCGAATACCGATTCACCAATCAATGTAAGCGGAATTCCAAGGTCGAGGGCCGAAACACCAGTCCATTTTCCTGTACCTTTTTGTCCGGCTGTATCGAGAATGAAGTCAACTGTCTCTTCGCCGTTTTCGTCTTTGTATCCCAAAATGTCACGCGTGATTTCAATCAGGTAACTATCCAGAATTCCGGTGTTCCATTTTTTGAATACCTCGTACATTTCGGTGTTGTTCATTCCAAGCAGTTCTTTCATTAACTGGTAGGCTTCGCAAATAATCTGCATGTCGCCGTATTCAATTCCGTTGTGCACCATTTTCACAAAGTGACCTGCACCGCCTTCGCCAACCCAGTCGCAACAAGGCGTGCCATCTTCCACTTTTGCTGAAATGGCCTGGAAAATGTCTTTCACGGCAGGCCATGCAGCGGGAGATCCGCCGGGCATGATGGAAGGTCCGAGCAAAGCGCCTTCTTCACCACCTGAAACACCGGTGCCGATGTAAAGGAAACCTTTGCTTTCAACGTATTTTGCACGACGAATTGTATCGGGGAAATGCGAGTTTCCACCATCGATAATGATGTCGCCCGGCTCGAGATGAGGCATAATCAGTTCGATAAAATCGTCAACCGGTTTGCCTGCTTTTACAAGCATCATTACTTTACGCGGTTTTTCGAGCGATGCGCAAAGTTCTTCGATTGAATGTGCTCCGATGAAATTTTTACCGGCACCTCTTCCGGCCATAAATTGATCCACTTTTTCAACAGTGCGGTTAAAAACTCCCACAGTGAATCCTTTGCTTTCCATGTTTAATACAAGGTTTTCGCCCATTACAGCGAGGCCGATAAGGCCAATGTCTGCTAACTTTTTCATATTTATTCTTATTAATGATTATTTCTGGTTAACCACATAGGCACATAGGGCACAGTAGAATCTATGTGTTCTATGTGCCTATTATGTTTTTTTAAATTCTAAATCCAAGTTTCACTAGTTTCTCCAAAGTTCCAGCTTCCATGTTTCTCGCTTTAATTGTAAACGAATCAAATTCACGCCGAACCGGGTAATCGCCCCGCAGTTTTTCAAATAGCTCAGGCGATTCACGCAGGGCCTCGTCGTCGTCGCTAATATCGTAAGTTGATAAAACGGCTTCGGCTAGAATCGAATATTCACGGCGTTGGTTTCCATCAATCTCGATAACCGGATTCTTTGGCGGTTCAACTCCGGAGGGTTGCCAGTTATCCAAACCCAGGTTAAAAAACCGGCTCACTGCCTGAACACTCATTTTTGTTCCGTTGGCTTTTCCGTCTTTCGAATATCCTGCGATGTGCGGTGTGCCGTAATCAACCATTCGGAGTAATTCCCAATCAAGGTCGGGTTCATTTTCCCAGCAGTCGATAAACAGTCCTGAAATAAGTCCCGATTTTCGGGCCTGTTTCACTGCTTCCGTATCGAAAACTTCTCCACGGCAGGAGTTGATCAGCAAAGGTTTCTTTTTCAGGTATTGAAGAAATTCCGTATGCACCATGTGAAATGTGGCATCGATGCCATTCATGTTTAAGGGAACATGAAAAGTGATGATATCTGCTTCTTTCTGAATTGTTTTTATGGAAACAAATTGAGATGAACCTTCAACCCTTTCGCGCGGAGGGTCATTCAGCAATACCCGCATTCCAATTGTTTCGCAGGTTTTTGCAACTCTCGAACCCACCTGGCCAACGCCAACTATTCCAATTGTTTTCCCTGCTAAATCAGTTCTTTTGCGCATCGACCATGAAAAGAGGGCAGAAGCGATGTACTGGTTCACGCTTTCGGCATTGCAGCCGGGGGCATTTGTCCATTCAATTCCGGCACTTTCGCAATATTCAGTATCGATGTGATCGTAACCGATGGTGGCAGTTGCAATAAATTTTACCGTTGAATCCTTAAGCAGTTTTTCATTGCAGATGGTTCTTGTTCTGGTTATGATTGCGTCAGCGTCTTTTACAATTTCGGGCGTGGTTTTGTTTCCCGGCAAATAAATTACTTCTGCGACTGATTCCAGTACTCCTTTTATATATGGTATTTTATCGTCAATAATGATCTTCATTTCCTGTAATAATCTTTTACTATTTCATCCAAAACCCAACTGGTGCGCGCTGCAGAAACACCTGTACTAACGCATTTACCAATACCCCGCAACTCATCGACTACCTGTTTTACCAGATTTTGCTGAATGTGTTCAGGATTTTTAAATTCCAGTATTTCAGTA
>DATITY010000733.1:0-5070 GCA_035467235.1 Draconibacterium sp.
ACAAAAACAACCATGGAGTCACTGATTTTGAAGCCCATCCAATAAATACTTCAGGGGGAATTAATCCCAGCAAAGTTTCGGAAATCAAAAAAAATGAAAAGATGATTTGTGGTGAATAGGTCTCTACCAGATTGATTAGAAATGTATTGATATCCAGTACAAATAACTCCAGACCAAGAACTATTAATACAAAAATTATTACTGAAACACCCGCCTTTAAAGCAGTATCTTTTAAGAATGGGTAAAACCTGGTTATCTTGTAATATCGGTTAATTAACATCAATCGTTTCATCGAATATCGTTGGTTTATATTTGTTCCAGTCTGCATTATCTCATTAATTATTTTGAAATTTCATAACTGTGTCATACTGCCATAAGATTTCATGAGTTAAACAGTATCTTCTTAAATTTTGCCGGTAATATGAACTGCAAAAGCAATTCAGCGATAATGTATTTATTTTCAATTATTTAGTGTGCTTTTGAAGATTTATATAATTGCATAATTTTTATCTGTAAGAGCCAAAAGTACGGCGGAGAGAGGAAAACAAAATGTGTGCCAGTTTGTAATTAATGCATTTTTTGTCTGAATATCAAGGATTTTCTGTCTTTTAGGTGTAATTATTTACAGTGAAGAAAACATTGATTTAAAAAGCATTGTTGAAGTAATGTTTTTTTACTTTTGAAAGGTTGAAATTTTGGTTTCTGATTTAACAGATCAATAATGATTAATCATAACAAATTTTCAGAAAAAGAATTAATAATTACCTATAAAACTGTTGCAAATGGCCGGTAAACATAAACTAACTACCAAAGAGTTCCTGTTGCCTTTTATTTTTATAACATCCTTGTTTTTCCTTTGGGGAATTGCACACGGCATGATTGATACTTTGGACAAACATTTTCAGCAAATACTGCATTTAAAGAAATGGCAATCAAGTTTTATTCAATTTTCCCTTTACGGCTCTTATTTTACAATGGCACTTCCAGCCGGATATTTCATGCGTAAATTTGGATATAAGAAAGGAATAATTTTTGGATTGTTGCTATTTGCCTCTGGGGCTTTCTTGATTGCCGGAACTACTACATTTGAGTCGTTTTGGATATTTCTTACCTGTTTGTTTATTCTTGGCTGCGGTCTGGCAACACTGGAAACGGCAGCGAATCCATATACTACCAAGCTTGGGCCAAAAGAATCTGCAGAACAACGAATAAATTTCTCACAGTCTTTCAACGGTCTTGCATGGATAATCGGGCCTCTCATCGCATTATCAATTTACGGGAATCACATTAATGTTGAAGGTGAAAAACTTTCATCCATGATTTTACCTTTGGGTATAATCGGATTAGTCGTTTTGACTGTTGCGCTGATTTTTATGCGACTTCCTCTTCCTGAAATATCTGAAGAAGAAGTAGGAGTTGGGCACGGACACAAGGTTGATTTATCTTCAACTGAAGATAAACCTACTTTTCATGTTCCGCTGACAAAACAATCACATTTTGTGTTGGGCGTGGTTGCTCAATTCTGTTATGTTGCCGTGCAAACCGGAATATTTAGTTACCTCATCAATTTTGTTACCGATGAAGGTCAGTATCCACGATTTGATGTTAAAAATGGACCATATTTTCTCTCAATTGGTTTTGCTTTATTTATGATTGGGCGTATGTCGGGAAGTTATTTGATGGGAATCTTTAATCCAACGCGTTTGCTGGCATTGTATGCAGGATTGTGTTGCATATTATTGCCCGTTGTGAGTATTCATCTGGGATGGATTTCTTTAATTGCACTTTATACGATATTCTTTCTGATGTCAATTATGTTCCCAACCATTTTTGCGCTTGCAATCAAAGATTTAGGACCAAAAACAAAGAAAGCTTCATCTTTTGTGGTAATGGCAATAGTAGGAGGTGCTGTATTTCCTCCCTTAATGGGCTGGATATCGGATATGTATGGGATGTCAACAGGATTTTTCGTCCCAATTCCGTTTTTTCTGTTCATTTTGTATTATGCCTTAAAAGGGTATAAGATTAAAGTAGCCCAATGAGGTTTAGAGTTTTTTTAATTATGCACTCTGATTGCTATATTTTTTTATCCTGAACCATATTATTCAGATTTCTAATAACTTTGATTTTTCAAAATGAATTAATGATCATTCCTGAATTAAAAAATAAATATTTCAAGCTTGGGAAAAGGTATGATAACCTGGGACAATTTGTAAACAGGTTGTTTTTCATTTTTACTTTGTTCCTTTTTGCGCTTTCAATATATGATATTGGTTTTTCGCAACTCCTTGATACCGAATCACTGTTTAATAATTCACTGTTCAGGTTTCTTTTTCCGGCTACCGGATTTTTATATTTAATCCGTTCCGTTTTTTTTACAGATCATTTAATGACCTGGAAAGTTTTTCTAAGCAATTCAATTTTAGGTTTTATTCTTATTGTTTTATTTTTTTTGAGGTATATATTTGGAGAAGCACTGCTTTTTAAACCACTTTTTCACAATTTTACTGTGTTTCATTTTTTAGCCTTTTCTCTTTTCATTCTGGAAATTTCGCGATTAAAACTCGATTTTATAGTTCGTATTTTTAATCCAGCTCAATTATTTATTTTTAGTTTTGGTTTTATAATTTTATGTGGTGCATTTCTTTTATTGATGCCACAATCCACAACTTCACCGATTAACTTCACCGATGCTTTTTTCACTTCCACAAGCGCAGTTTGTGTAACTGGTTTAACCGTTGTTGACACTGCTACACGTTTCACAACATTAGGTAAATTAATAATTATTACCCTCATTCAAATTGGTGGAATAGGTGTGGTGACTATCACCAGCTTTTTTGGGTTTTTCTTTAAAGAAACATCCTCTTTTCGCGAACAAATGCTTATCCGTGATTATTTAAGCGAAGACAGTTTTACAGGTATTCTGAAGACACTGGTTAAAGTGATTTTATTTACATTTTCAATCGAACTGATTGGAGCCGTGTTTATCTTTCTTTCGCTTCAAAAAGATGGATTAGGTTCGTTAAGCGCCGATTTAAGATTTTCCATATTCCATTCGGTTTCTGCATTTTGTAATGCAGGATTCTCCACTTTAACAGATAATCTGTATGATGGAAGAATCCGTTATAATTACGGTGTGCATTACTCCATTGCTAACCTGATAGTTCTTGGTGGGCTCGGATTTCCTGTTTTCCTGAATATTTACAATTACCTTAAAGTTAACGCAATTTGGATTTGGGAACATATTAAAAACCGAAAACCTTATGTTTATCGGGTTGGTATGATTACTTTCAATACCAAAATTGTAGTTATCACAACTTTAATTCTGTTGTTATTCGGAACAATTATAATATTCTTCCTTGAATCCGATGCAACCCAAAAAGGAATGGATTTCAATGGTAAAATTGCTTTGTCCTATTTTGCCAGTGTCACGCCCCGAACAGCCGGATTTAATACGGTTAATATGGAAGCACTGGCAAAACCAACAATGGTGATTATGATATTTTTAATGTGGGTGGGAGCTTCACCGGTTTCAACAGGAGGCGGGATTAAAACGAGCACTTTTACAATAGCGATACTAAATGTTATTCGAATAATAAGAGGGAAAAATCACATTGAAATTCTTCACCGGGAAATTCACGAGTATTCAGTAAATAAAGCATTTTCAATAATTATAATGTCGTTAATGTTTATTGGGTTAGGCTCATTTATTATTTTTTTAATTGATGGGACTTACGGTTTACTAAGGATTGTTTTTGAATGTTTTTCTGCATTTGCAACAGTGGGGCTCTCAATTAATTTAACTCCACTGCTCTCAGCAGGATCTAAATGGATACTTATACTTTTAATGTTTTTTGGTAGAATGGGAATTATGACTTTGTTATTGTCACTTGGTCAATCTACCTCCGGAAATATGATTTACAGGTATCCCAAAGAAAATTTAATTATAACATAAATAGTTGATGTAATGAATGTTGTAGCAATAGGATTGGGAAATTTTGGTGCGTCACTTGCAAAAATTCTTACCGCGATGGGTCACGATGTGCTTGGAGTTGATAAGAATTCGGAAAAGGTTGAGTTTTTTAAGGATAAAATTGCGAATACAATCTGTCTTGATGCCAGTGATCCGCATGCTTTGCGTCTGCTACCGATAATGGAAGCCGATGTTTTTGTTGTTTGTATTGGCGATGATTTTGGCGTTTCAGTAATGATTTCCGCACTTTTGAAAAAATTTGGTGTGAGAAAAGTAATTTGCCGCGAAAGCTCTTCAATTCACCTGACAGTGCTAAATTCGATAGGAATATCATATACAATTAATCCTGAATTTGAATCGGCACAAATACTTGCACAAAAACTTGCACTCTCAGGGATTGATCACCTTTTCAATATATCGGAGACACTCAAAATTGTTGACTTGCCTGTTCCTGCATTTTTAATCGGCCAGAATTTTTCACCCTCCTCCTTTAAGGAAAAAACGCATCTTAAAATAGTGGCACTTCGACGGAATCAAATAGTTCTGTATACTTCGTCCCAGCCAAAGGAAGACCGCGATATCGAAGACTTTGTTTATCAACCTGACGACATTCTTGTTTTGGTTGGGGATATTAAGTATATCCGTAAATTCCTTAACAGTTGATAGGATTTGGTTATGAGGGATTTGCCAATTTTAAACGTTATTGTTATCTCTTTTAACAATTAACGGAACCTTTGTTTTGCTTGGAATTGTAAGAGGCAGTAATTCGGTTGATACTAAACTGGCGTCCAGTCCATATGCATTTATATCGCTTATTCCCATTTGTTTGAAATAGTAGTAAAACATAAGAGTTACCCGGTCATAAAATCCCAGTTCAACCTGTTTCATCACACGCCTGTCAATTTGTACAAACCTGAAATCATTCATAATATGATGCTTCCTCAATGATGGGTGGTTACTTATCAGGCTTATTTTTCCATCATCGGAAAGATTCTGTAAAACCTGCTGAAAATAGTCGTTGATGCGTGGTTGCATTTTGAAACCGATATAAAAGTCAATCCTCCATATTTTCCCCTGCCAAAGATCGGTTACCTTGT
>DATITY010000734.1:0-5816 GCA_035467235.1 Draconibacterium sp.
TCGCCATCGGAAAAAACTAAACTAAAATACATTTCATTAGTTGACAATACACCTGCAAGCTATTGTATACCTGTTGGGATAACCAGTTCAACTGATTACATTCAGAGTGTAAAAATCGGAACTATTTTAAGCAATTCAACCGCAGGCAGCAGCTATTCAATTGCTAGCAGTGCTATTTCATTGGTTCCCGGCAAGAGTTACAGTGTAACATTGGTACCAAAACTATCAACAACACGGAATTACTGGAAATTATGGATTGATTTTAATGGTGATGGTGATTTTTTAGACGCCGGGGAAACCCTTGTATCGGTAGGAAACAAAAAAGGAACGCTTAAAACAACAATTATAATTCCTCAAAATGCGTCGGGTAACACAAGAATGAGGATTGCCATGCGAAACGGACTTACACCGGCACCATGCGATGGTAATTACAAAGGAGAAGTGGAAGACTACCCTGTAACATTTGGATTAGCTGCTTCATCAGATATGGCTGCATCCGCGGTTATTGATGAATCCTCGGAAATGGCTTCTTATCAATCAGAGGAAACTGAATCGTCAGAAACAAATGTAACCGCAATTAAAAATATGGAAGCAAACAATTCAAAACATTTCAGTTTCTATCCAAACCCGGTTAGCCAGTTCCTGAACATCCAACTGGATTCAGCACAACCCGGCGATTTATATACAATATATAATATCAACGGAGAAAAGGTGGTTTCCAATCAAATCGGTTCTTTGCTTACAACAGTTAATTTCGGAAGTTATTCTCCGGGAATTTACCTGTTGCGGGTAGTCAGCGGCGATAGTGTTTTTAACGAACGGATTATAAAGAAATAGGACCTGGTATTTAACTCTGTATCAATCAGGCACTTTTTAATCGCTTAATAAGTGACCTCTAAAATTCAACCTTTTTCCCTGGTTCGCGGGGCGAAAGGTTGTTTTTTTACAACCAGATTCAAGTTAATCAGCATATTTTTTTTCTTCACACATCATATTCAGTTATGCTTTACGTGTAATTTTTCCGGTGATTTACTTATAATACCTGTTGATATTTTAATTACTTGTTTTCAGAAATTAATCACTTGTTTCTGGAAATTAATCACTTGTTTCTGGAAATTATTTACTTGTTATTAAATGGCCATCACTTAAGTTTTTTTTATACAGTCACAAAATTCAGCCACGAACTGTTTTCCCGGTAATCTTCCACCGCATCTTTTTTGTTGTTAAACGAGAAAGCAGCCATTAATTTCGAAATATCCTGGTGAAGCATGGTAATTCCACCATCTATCAGATCTTTCCGGTAACCTTTATTTGCCAAATCGAGTACTTGATTTAATGAAATTATACGGCCCACTACCCTACCCATTTCTACCAGTTTGCGTTGCTGCATTTGAAAATCGAGATTGAAATTGGTTAGTTCTTTTATGTAATCTGATGCTTTGCTGGTAAGATCGTAACCTGTTAAAAACCTGTAAAGATTATTTTCTTTGGCGCGTTTCATCAATTTAATTAATCCTTCGGAAATCTGGGCGTACAAAATGTCGTTTGAGCCTTCAAAAATCTGGAACGGCCTGCTATCGGCAGTTCCCCGTCCGCCGATGTGGCTTATCTGATAAGCTTTTGCACCAACCAGCTGGACGAGTGACTGAGCTGCCTCCTGCATTAAATCGGTTACTACGCTTTTAACTGCGTTGGCTTCCAGTCCATGAGGAACCAAATCAACATCAATTCCGGCCTTTTCGCTGCTGTTGGCGCACATGGCCGAACACACTGTATATGATGCCTGCAACTTGGACAAACGTTGTTGTACCTGGTCGTAGCTGAACAAGCTTTTCCCTCCCACTAACCGCTGCTGACAATGAGTGAGGGCTTCGTCGAGCATTCGCTGAATAAATCCCATTGCCATTCCCGGGAATTGCATCCGGCTGCGATGAAGCAAATCGAGCATCATTTTAACACCCGTTGAATGTGGCTGTAATTTATATTGTACCGGTATTTTAACGTCGATGTGATTTCTTCCGTAAGGAATCATATAAAGTCCGAGGTTCTCGTAAAATTCCTCTACTTCAATTTGCTGACCGGGAGCATTAACATCACAAATAAAAAAATCAATGTCACGCTGTAAATTTCCTGATTCGGTTTGTTGCCGGGCGGTTAGCAACCAGAATTCAGCCCAGCCGGTTAATCCGGCCCAGTGTTTTTTACCTTTTATATATGCGTTACCGTCAACTTCGGTGTATGCCGTTTGCATGTTCAAAGCATCACTGCCGTAATCAGGTTCGGTAATCATTAAACCGCCCATGGTTTTTTCTTCCAGAAAACGCTTAAAAACTTTAGCTTTTATCTCTTCCTGACCATATTTACCAACAGGTTGCAAAAATAAGGCAGAATTAATTCCAAAGGTGAGCGACAATGCCAGCGACTCATAAGAAGCAGCTGCCAGAAGTGCAATATTTTCGTGCATTAATCCGCCCCGGCCCCCATATTGTCTTGGAATGCCAACCGACAGCGGATTAACCGACATAATTTCGCGTAATGCAAAAGGTGGCAAACCTCTTTTAAGACTTAACTTGTTGACATCAGCACGTGTATGAAATACCAGTTTCATTTTGGCTTTTAATGCATCGATAAAATCTGAAAAAGGTGCAATTTCGTTTTTTTGAATTGCTATTTCGGGAGTTAATGCGGTTTCAAAATAATTCATCTTAATAATATTGTTTTAAAAGTAATACACTAACCATTTAAAATGGTTATTTACCAATCAAAAACAACTAAACACCAGCTTTGCAATAATGTTCTAAAAACGCGGAAATTTGCAACATTTAGTTCTTTTGCAGCCATTACTTTAAAAAACCAATAACCTGATTATTATCTCTGTTTATTGCAGCCTGCAAATTATCGGGTTGAATGCCTTTGAGCTTGCAACGAAAAAGTGGACAATTAGTTAAGTGATTCAACAATTTTACGTTTGTACATTCATCTTGTGTATTCGTCGTGTGTTTAATAATACCTGTTGAAAATCTAAACCTCCATTGAGATAACATAAACCATCAACGCATTTCCGTGTCTGATGTACAATTTACCATCTTTTATAACCGGCCTTGCCCAATGTTGGTCAGTACCGAGCGGAACCGGAAATTTACTCACTACCTCAAATTTTTCGGGCGATGCATTTACCAAAGCCATTTGACCATCATTTTCAGTGTAGCAGTAAAACATTCCATCGGCATAAATTACAGAACCACCTCCCAGTTCCTTGTTTTGAATTTTCATTTCACCTGTGTTCCAGTCAATCACCTGCCAATCGGGTTTCAAATAAGCTGACAAGTAAAGAAAATCACCCAGTTTTATCATGCCTCCCATCAGATTCGTCAGTTTATTGTTCCGCCACAATTCAGTAACATTTTTTCCATCGTTCGAAAGTTGAAGCATTACGATTCCCGATGTTTTTTCCCGACCTGCACTGGCTACCAGAATCTTACCATCTCCGTAAACCGGAGTGTTGGCATGAATTTTATTTTGCTGAGTTTGTTCAACCCTCCAGTACATTTCGCCGTTAGCGGCATCAATTCCCATAATTGAACTTGCCGTCATGGCAATTATTAACCGCTGACCATTTCGATTTATCAGAATGGGTGAATTGTAAGTAGCAGGTTCCTCAAAACCCTTCGAACTCCAAACCTTTTTGCCGGTAAAACGATTCAGTGCAACCACGTTGTTTTCTTTTCCTCCGGGTACACAAATCAGGTTGTCGCCATCAATTAAAACCGATTCTGAATAACCAAACTGGATTACTGAATCAACACCCAAATCTTTAATAAAATCGACCGACCAAACCTGATCGCCATTTTCTGCATTTAAACAGTAAACCGCTCCCATTCCGCTTTCGATATATAATAAATTGTCAACAACAACCGGTGTTGAGCGGGTTCCGTGAAAATTCGAAGTAAAATCCTTACCATAATCTTTTTGCCACAACAATTTCCCTTTTAAATCGAAACTGTAAAGTGTTCCTGCCGAAACGATTGTATCCTTAATTCCTGTAACAAAAACTTTGTTGTTTGCCACGGCCACACTACTGTGTCCAAATCCAAGACCATCGAACGACCATGCCATTTCAGGCCCTTTTTCGGGCCATTGTTTTAACAGGTTTTTTTCAGGGAAAATACCATTCCGGGATGGGCCTTGCCAATCAGAAATATCAGTTATGTCTGTGTTAAAGGTTTTAGGCTGGCAACCGGTTGCGGTGCAAAAAGCGATAAGTGCAAGTGATAATATCAAGCGTGACATAGAAATATGGATTATGTTTTTTATGCGGGCTAAAAATAGAAAAAATAAGTTCTAACTTCACACAAAATTGAAATCATGAACGACCCGTTTGGAGAAGCCATTTACGACTATTTTGAAAATGGGAAAGCGCCCAGTCTGACAGTAAACAGTAATTACACCAAGGGTGAAAAGATTGCTGCTTCATATTTTTTCAGAACCGAAAAAGAGATGCCTGCAATTGAATTGTCAGCAATGAAAAACTGTAAAGGAAAAATACTGGATATTGGCGCTGCTGCAGGCTGTCATGCCATCATTCTGCAAAGAAAAGGGTTTAATGTAACCGCACTCGAAAAGTCGGAAAAAGCTGCCGAAGTGCTTAAAAAGAGGGGCATACAGAAAGTTGTTTGTAACGATATTTTCAGCTATTCCGAAAATACATTCGATACTATTTTGCTTTTAATGAATGGCGCTGGAATTGGCGAAACAGTTGCCGGACTTGAAAAATTGCTCGTTCATCTTAAAACATTTTTAACTGAAAAAGGACAGATTTTGATTGATTCAACCGATATAAAATATCTTTTTGAAGAAAAAGATGGTTCAGTATGGATTGATTTAGCCAATGATTCGTATTACGGCGAAATGGAATATGAAGTGAAATACAAACAAGCCGTTTCCAATTTTAAATGGTTGTTTATTGATTTTGAAACGTTAAAAAAAGTGGCGAAAAAAGCTGGTTTGGTTTGTGTTTTAATTGAAAATGGAAAGAATCATGATTTTTTAGCGCAATTAAAACTCAAACTTCAATAAAACAGATTGCCAGTAGTTTTCGGTCAAAGCAATACCGGCAAACCGGACAATCCAAAAAAAATAAATTGTTTTTGAACATAAAATTGTAAATTCACAGCTGCTTCTTTGGCAGTAATTTTGAATTGACCTACATTTGAAAATAATAAAATCAAAACAAACATGGAAATTCTTGGAATTATCGGCCCTCAGGAAATTATTGTTATTCTTTTAATTGTTCCTGTTTTTTTAATTATCCCAATCATTGCGCTGGTTGACATTTTAAAAAGTGAATTCACCGGAAACAATAAACTTATTTGGGTTTTGGTTATTCTGTTATCGTGGATAATTGGCGCCATTCTTTACTTTTTTATCGGAAGAAACCAAAAAATTCAGAATTGATCTCCGTTAAATTTTTTTCAATGTATCTGTTTGCAGAGAATATTCCGTTGTTCGCAGATAACTTTCAGCGGTTCACAGATATTATTTCGCCGATTACCGGCAATTGCCTAATTTGGTGAGGAAATTAAATATCGTTCACAGCCGGAAAACAAAACAATTATGAAAACAATTATTCTTATTTCCTCTATCTTTTACATTTTAGGATTAAAAATCGGTCATAAAATCGACCTCTTTAAAAATTATAATCCGATTGAAAAAATAAGCACAACAACCAATGCCGTAAAACAGGCAACAAAAGCGGTTTATTTTAATGATGAAGTAAAACTTAAAAACAAAGCCGATTCGGTAAAAAGTGTACGCTC
>DATITY010000735.1:0-4879 GCA_035467235.1 Draconibacterium sp.
AACAGGAATACCATTTTTTATTCCGTGAATAGAATTCAGGAACAACTTCATTTTCCAATATGTTATAAAGTTGTTCAGCTTCAATTGCATCCCAGGCGGGGTCATCGCCATGTTCATTGCCATCTCCAAGTGCCCAGCCCACTTCCGGGGTATAGGCTTCTGCCCACCAGCCATCGAGTTCCGAAAGATTAATGCCACCATTTACAAGTACTTTCATACCACTGGTTCCGCTGGCTTCCCACGGACGGCGAGGTGTATTTATCCAAACATCAACTCCCTGCACAAGATTTTCTGATATGTGCATATCGTAGTCGCTGAGGAAAATAACAGGTGGATGCAAAGCATTCCGGCGTATAAACAACATCCATTCCTTAATCAAATCCATACCACCCTGATCGGCGGGATGGGCTTTTCCAGAAATAATAAGCTGAACCGGAAACTTCGGATTTGTTAACAAACGGAGCAAACGTTCCGGATTGTGAAGCAATAAATTAGGCCGTTTGTAAGTGGCAAACCGTCGGGCAAAACCAAGCGTTAAAATATTGGGATCGAACAGATGTTTTGCCTGTTCAATTGTAAAGGAAGAAAATCCCGAGCCAAGTAATTGTCTTGCAAAATGCTGACGTGCAAATTAAATAAGCGCCTTATTGGCGTTGGTGCGCATCTCCCAAAGTCGTTCGTCGGAAACCTTGCGGATATCCTGTTCAAGGGTTTTATTCATGCCCAGCCAACGATTTTTGCCACAGGCTTCCGACCATATTTCGTCGGCTTCTTTCGAATCCCAGGTTGGCATGTGCACACCATTTGTGACGTAGCCAACCGGTCCTTCAGGTGCTGGCCAGTCCGGAAATAAGGGTTCAAAAATAGTACGGCTTACTTCACCGTGTAGCTTGCTTACACCATTTACTGCGCCGCTTCCCCGAATGGCAAGGTATGCCATGTTAAATGTTTCAGAATTGTCGTCAGGATTTTTACGGCCTAAACCCAGCAGTTGCTGACGCGTTATACCAAGTTGTTTTTCAGCATATTCGCCGAGGTATTGTTCAACCAGCGAAGCAGGAAAAAGATCGAATCCGGCTTTTACTGCCGTGTGTGTTGTAAACAGATTTCCGGCTTTGGTAACAGTCAGCGCGACATCGAATGGTTGTCCGCTTTCCTTCATAAAACTATATGCACGTTCAAGAATAGCAAAAGCAGCATGACCTTCGTTAAGGTGACAAACTTCGGGATGAATACCGAGGGCTTCCAGTAATCGCCAACCGCCAATTCCAAGAATCAATTCCTGTTTAAACCGAAGTTCAGTTCCACCACCATACAATTCACCTGTTATTCCGCGGTGAACCGGAAAATTTGCCATATCGTTGCTGTCGAGCAGATAAAGTTTTATCCGGCCAACCTGAACCTGCCAAACACGCAACCACACAGGATATCCGGGCAGTTCAATCTTTAAACGCAACCATTCCCCGTTGGATTGGCGCAGTGGTGTAACTGGCAACTGACCGGGATTGTTAAACGGATAAAGCGCGTGTTGCACTCCATTGATGTCGATTTCCTGGCGAAAATAACCTTGTTGATATAACAGCCCGATCCCCACTACCGGAACTCCCAAATCGCTCGCGGTTTTAAGTTGATCTCCGGCTACATTCCCCAATCCACCTGAATAAATGGGAAGCGCCTCGCTCAACATAAATTCCATACAAAAATAGGCAACACAGGTAAGAGAAGAATCAGGATGTTGATTTTGAAACCACGCCGGCGCTGCGTTTGTTTCTTCCATCGATTTTAAAAGAAAATCAATCTTCTTACGAAATAGGGGATCGTTGATTACCGACTGGAAACGATCACGTGATACGGTTTGTAAAACTACCCATGGATTATGCGTATTTTCCCAAAGGATTGGATCAAGTTGCCGCCAGACTTCATCGGCAGAGTGATCCCACGACCATCGCAGATCAAGAGCAAGTTCTGATAAATTATTAACCTCTATCTGATCTTCGGGCAAACAACTGTAAACGGGTTTTTTTATTTCGGTTATTTCCTTCATTTTTTCTTTATTTGCCTTTCAATGCCGTATAAATTTAATGCAAGCGGACACCAAAATCATTACAAAATTTTTAGGAGTTTTTACATAATTCACACATTGAATACTTTAATTTCTATTTGAAAAGATGATTCAGATTTGTGCATTGCACAAAATTTTTACACTACAAAGAAATATTTATGAGCAGGAATTTAGAAATACTTTTAAGTTCAGAGATTTTCAGTTAATTGCCAATCTACTATATAAGTAAATTTTAGTTCTTTCTGGAATTTTTCAAAATTTTCCAATAAGTTGATTGTGGTGGCATTTAAATAAGGACTTAACCGATTGTCCTTAAATAAATTATTATTGTCGCGGAGTTGCTGCTCTTGAATATTGAAAAAATCTTCGGTTGTTTCCATATCTTCTTAACTTTTTCAACTGAATTTGCATACGGACTAAAATAGTCCAAACAAGTGAAAATTGTCTTACATAATTTTTCATAAAATTTACACAATTCACACATTTGGCGAAAGATTCAATGTTGTGTAGTTAACGCTGTCAAGTCTAAAGACGTTGACAGGTTTGGGGCCGCAGACTTGTCAGCGTGCGAAGCTCCTGACAACGTCATGTCAATAAAAATTGGAATTTGTTATTTTATTCGCATATCATCGAAAAAAGGGGTACTTTTTAATTCAACACATTTTGCTGCATAGAGGTACATTGAAGCGCTCCAGGTTTGCCAGTCCTGTCCCATTGGTTTACCGTCCTGCGCTTTAATCCATTCGTTAAATCCAAATTCAAGGTTTTCAGTACGGGTTAATTTGATGCACCGGGTAAGCGCAACCAGTTTTTCTTCGGCTAATTTGAAGCGTTTTGCAGCAACCAACGCTGCCACATAAAAACCACCGATAAATGGCCAGATGCCGCCATTGTGATACTCACCCGGATTGTTGAAAAGTTCATAACGTTCCAGCCAATCGGGATCACCGGGTTTTACAAATGGGAAAAAGTTAGGGGGCAGATCAACCGACAGTTCGCCTTTTTCTTTCATTGCGGAACATTCCTCTTCAATCCATGAAACCATATCGTCGGCCCTTGAAGGCGATGCAATTCCGGATAAAATAGCCAAACTATTCCCGAGAAGATCGAAACGTTCACTGCTGTAAATCTTATATGACCAGAAAGCATAATAAGGTTTGTGCTTTACCACGAGTCCTTCGTGAACATGATGGTGCATCGTACCTTTTGTTATGGTAAAACGTCCCATTTCATCGCGCAAATTTTCAGCCTTTTCATGTCTGTCCAAAAGCCGGAGATAACTGTAAACCAATGTATTTACATAAAGTCCTTTTCCGATTACCCATTGTTCATCGCGCCAGTCGCTTGTGGGTTGCTGTGCCACCAGACTGCGATCTGACGGACTTTGAAAATCCATCCAAAGCATTGCTTTTTCAACTGCCTCCGCAAGGAAATCAGGTTCACCTGAAACTTTTCTGAAAATTCCGGCTGCCATTAAAAAGAGTGGGGTAGTGTCACTCGCTCCGCGGTCGTCAGCGTCGTGCACCAGCGAGGGAATATGTCCGTGTTCTGTCTGGTTTTTTGCCAGAGTTTCCAATACCTTCCGGATACTCTCTAAAAGTTTTTCATTTCCTGAAACTGCAATACCCAGAATTGAAATCATTAAATCTCTTGTGTAAGGTTCCGGATATCCCCAGCCGGCAGTGCGTGGAAGCCCGTGATACGGTCCGTGTGAATTGTGCAGCAGTACATCGAGTGCAGCTTTTTTAGCCTGTTCTATTTCGATTAAATTATTGGTTTGCATTATTTTATATTGTTAAAACCTAATTTATGCTTACTCCGAACAGATAACCAATCAATGCTGACATTACCATTGCAATGGTTCCCCAGATACAAATTCTCAATACCGATTTGCTGATTACCGAACCCCCGACCTTTGCTGCAATAGTTCCGGATAAAGCAAGAAATACAATTGAAAACCCATACTGGAAGTATATCATTTGACTTAGCGGGGCAAAAATTGAAATCAAAAGAGGAAGTATTCCGCCTGCAATAAATGAAGCAGCAGATGCTAAAGCCGCCTGCAGGGGTTTTGCCCTGGATATTTCATTCAGTCCCAGTTCATCGCGTGCGTGCGCTTCCAAAGCATTATGAGCAGTAAGTTGTTTTGCAACTTCAACAGCCAAATCGCTGGTCAGCCCTCTTTTTTCGTATATTTTGGAAAGTTCATCCAATTCAATTTCCGGAGTACTGTCAAGTTCATTTTTTTCCCTTTTTAAATCCGCGGTTTCAACATCCAGTTGCGAACTTACAGAAACATATTCTCCGGCAGCCATTGACAAAGCACCCGCAACCAGGCCCGCCAGGGTTGCAAGTATGATTGGGTCTCTTGCCACACTTGCGGCAGCAACTCCAATAGCCAGACTGGTGGTGGAAAGAATTCCATCATTGGCACCTAATACGGAGGCTCTTAACCATCCGCTTCTTTTTACAAAATGATTTTCGCTTTCCACTCAATTAATTCCCAGCTTATCATGTATGATTTGCACAAACTTTTTTGCCACCACCCGGTAGTCAAAATTTGCCACAACACGTTCACGGCCGGCTTTTCCCATTTTATCGCGCAGTTCGGCGTCTTTCATCAGTGTAAGCATGTATTTTGCAATATCCTGAACATTTGCCCTGTAATCCACGGTGCGTGGTACTTTGAATTTTACTTTGTGTTTATCTTCAAAGCCCGATTCTTCGCCTAAAATGACTTCATTTATCACAATTTTCTTTGCAACTCCGGCCAGAAATGCCGTTTCATTCTGAACAAGCGTGTCCAGCATTCCCATC
>DATITY010000736.1:0-2363 GCA_035467235.1 Draconibacterium sp.
CCCTGAAAACCTGGTTCTCCAACATTCCATCCAACCAGCCATTTCTTTTTCGGATATTCCCATTCGTCAAAGGCTTCATCCATTACCAACATTCCCATCTCATCGCAAATGTCATACAGGTCAGTCGATTGCGGATTATGACTCATTCGGATTCCATTACATCCGATTTCCTTAAGTTTAAGAACTTTTTCGCGCCAAACCTCTTTTGGAACGGCTGCACCTAAAACCCCGGCATCATGATGAAGGCAGACTCCTTTTATTTTCATCCATTCATTGTTCAGGGCAAATCCTTTGTTGGGGTCAAATTTCAACGAACGGATTCCAACATTTACTTTACTTTCATCAACGATTTTTCCATCTTCTGAAACAGTGGTTTTCAGAACATACAGATTTGGCGAGTTGATTCCCCAAAGTTTTGGATTTTTTACAGTAAGCACCTGGCTGATTGTTTTTGAATTGAAATCAGTTTCTGATAATTTCTTTTCGACCGAAGCAATCACCGCGCCATTGGCATCGTAAAGCTCGTGTACTACTTTTAAAGGAACAGAATTTTTTTGATGTTTTTTAATTTCCGTTTCAACTGAAATTGTTGCTTTCGATTCATTTATTACCTCGGTTGTATAATAAACTCCCCACAAACCGATATGCGTGTTTGCGGCCTCCACGAGGTGAACATTCCGGTATATTCCTGATCCTGTGTACCACCGGGAATCTGCATCTTTACTGTGATCTACTTTAACGGCAACAATATTATCATCACCCGGCTTCACATAAGAAGTAATGTCGTACATAAACGAAATATAACCGTCGTATTGTTTTCCAAGCCATTTCCCGTTGATGTAAACTTCGCTTCTGTTGTAAACCCCTTCGAAATACAGATAATATCGTTTGTCACCGGTAACGGAAGGTATATTAATTTTTGTCCTGTACCATCCTATTCCGCCCGGCAAATAGCCGGTACAACTTGCCAGATGGGGACTTGCAAATTGTTTAACACTCCAGTCGTGGGGTACCTGCACGTATTCCCATTTTGAATCGTCAAGCGATTCATTTTCACCCAATTTTATATCTCCAAGATTAAATTTCCAATTGGTAATAAGAGACGATTGTCCGAATCCCTGAGCATACAGCAAATTTATCTGAACAATAAAAAGAGCAAGCAGAATGATTTTTTTAATTTGATTTTTTGACATGATATATTTTTTAGTTGGTTTTGTATTTTTAATCTTTTTGGTTTTTTGTTTTTTTGATTGAACTTCATTTTTTGGGAGTGTAATATTTACTCCTGTTCATTTTATCATTTTGTAACGATAACCTTTTTTGTTTCTTTTAAGTTATTACCCACGCCCGAAACCAGATAAACTCCACCGGGAAGTTGGGCAGCTGGAAAAACCACTTTGCTTTGGCCATTTTCCACCGATTTTATCTGTAACAGATGTCCTGAAATATTATAAAGCATGATTGTATGAATGATTTGCCCGGAGCCACAAATTGCAACAATCTCATTATTCTGAGTATTAAGGAATGCATTAAAACCAGATTTTTCAATTCCGGTAGAACCTGATGTTCCAATTGTTAAATCAGCGGTGTAGGTGACCACTGACCGGGCAGGCACAACGAATTTATCGCTTGACAAATCAACATCCTGTTTTGAGAGGTTTGAAAATTCGTTGGTTAAAAAAAGCGACGGATTTTTTAAGTTTTTATCAGAAGCATTTTCCAACAAAAGAGTCACTTCTTTCGCTTCATGGGTGAAATTAACAGCCACTAAAACCAGTTGATTTTCTTCGGAGTTTGTGTAAGCTGAAAATACAACATCTTTGAATTCTTCCTTCAAACCTAAATTATCAGAACGGAATGTTCCAAGCCTATTCATACCGGGCCGAACAAAATAAGAGAAATTTCCGAATGAGTAAAACAACTTATTCAGGTGGTATTCGCCATCGGTTTTGTTGTTATTTGTAAAAGCCTCAATCAAACTAAACCGCGACTCTCCATCGTGTTTCCCCTTTTCAAAAGTAGTCCACCATTGCCATGCGGTTGTATTTGCAACATTTAAATCGGCGACAATTACTTTTGCCAGCGAAAGTGCACAGTCCATTTCAGATAACTTTTGTGTGCCAGTAAAACCTTCGCGATAACCCGAACCCAGGAGTGAATATTCGGTTTGCCACAACTCCGGCACAGGATTTAATAAGTTAGCATTGTTAAAAAGGGAATTTCGTTCATCGACCAACAAACTGCCGTAATCGCTCCAGTAACTATGAAAAGAAACAATGTTTGAAGATGAAGCTTTGCCAACCAGTGAGAATGATGAATTTGAATTCCAGAATTTTGACAACTGACTACTGGCATGACCTGTT
>DATITY010000737.1:0-5487 GCA_035467235.1 Draconibacterium sp.
CTATTCCTGGACCAGGATAAAAAGCCTGAAATCCGAAAGGTTTTGTTTTTGCAGCTTCGATAACTTCCCAGATGTTGATGTCCATTTTCCCACTAAGTAATGCCAATTCGTTGATCAAACTGATATTTACCAACCGATAGGTGTTTTCAAGTATTTACACCATCTCGGCCACACGTGGCGAGCTAACAGGATAGATGTGGTCGATGGCTCTTTTGTACAGGGCCATCCCAATTTCTAGTCCCTCCGAAGTCATTGCGCCGAGTACTTTAGGAGTGTTTTTGGTATGAAATGTTTTGTTTCCGGGATCAACACGTTCAGGAGAATAAGCGAGCCAGAAATCAAGACTATGTTTAAAGGATGTCTGTTCACCCCCTTCGCTTCGCTCGTCCCCCTCTGCCGGGGGCACAAATTTCTGCATATTTATAGGATTATTTTTTGATGATTCTTCGATGAGGGGGAGCATGAAATTTTCGGTGGTGGTGGGGTAGGTGGTGCTTTCCAAACTGATGAATGTTCCGGGTTTCATGTTTTGACCTATTGCCGTGCAGGAAGCTTCAATATAACTCATGTCGGGTTTTCGAAATTTATCAAGAGGCGTAGGTACGTAAATTATCAAGGCATCGCACTCTTTCATTTTAGTAAAGTCGGTGGTAGCTTCCAGTTTTACCCTGTCAACCACTTCTCGCAAAACTGCATCTCGGATATCTTTGATGTAGTTTTCACCGGAATTGATTTTATTTACTTTGGCTTCCATTTTATCGAAACCAATTACTTTTACACCAGCTTCAGCGAAGTTTACTGCAAGCGGGAGGCTTACGTAACCAAGGCCGATGATACCTATTACTTCGGTGTTTTTATTAATTTTTTCGAGGATTTGTTGTTTATAGTTTATGCGAATTTATGCGAATTTTTACGAATTATGCTAATTAATGAATCTGTAATATTTTAATGATTGTTCTCCGAAATTGACTAATAAACCTAATCTGAAATTTGTTGCTTTAACATTATTTAGGGTTTGTTTTTTATCTGCTTCAATTAGAAATTTTGTTGCTTTAAGTTCAATAATTATTGAATCAAAACACACAAAATCAGCTCTGAAGAATTTTTTTAATGGCTTATCATCATAAAATACGGGAAGTTTTTTCTCCTTTTCATAAGAAATAGCAGCTTTATTAAATTCAAGTTCCAACGCTTCAGCATACACACTCTCTAAAAAACCTGGCCCCAGTTTTTTGTGCACTTACATACAAGCCCCAATAATCTTATAGCTTTCTTCTTTGAAAATCAAGTCAGCCATTAAGTATTCGTTTAATTAGTATTAATTCGTGTAATTCGGTTTATAAAGGTTCATTCCATTTTACTTTGATGGTTTGGATGAATTGTTTTCCAAAAATCCACCCAACACCAATAATCCCACCCAGGAAAGTCCAGATAATAAGAATCAAAGGACGATTTGGTTTTGATTTTTCGACAGGTACAGTAACGGGCTTTACAATAGAGAATACAGGAGTATCCTCCTTGACCTTGATTTGTGCCTGTTCCAACTGCTGTGCCAATTGAGAATAGACTTCAAATGCAAGCTGGTAATCGCTCTGCAAGCGTTCTTCTTCTGTACGTGCCACTGCTGAGGTAACATTTTTATTGCGGTCGCGAAATGCAGCAAGATTAGCCTGCGCTTTTTCAAAATCCTTTCTTTTTTCGGCATATCTTTCCTCGATAAAAGCCAATTGGGCATTTGCCTTTTTTATTTTAAACTCAGTTATGTATTTCTGCAAAAGACTTTGTGCCTTATGGGCAACCTGTGCTGCCAGTTTTGGATCGTGTGCAATGGCATTCAACACCACATATCCCTCTTTATCATTGGTTTCCAAAGTAACCCTTTCGGATAGCATTTTGCGAATGGATTCCTGGTCGGTCGTTAGTGAGATAGGTGAAGCAAAAATACTGTCACCCGAAACAGCAGGTTCTTCTTCGGGTTGTTTTGATTTCAAAGCTCGCAGTATTACTCCAGGCAGACCGATTGTATATTTTTTCGCTGCAGAAATTATATTTATGCCGGCATAATTTTCCGTATAATACTCATATATCGAAATGGGCTTGTCTATCCCTTTTACTTTAAACGGAGTTTCCATCAATTCCAACTGAAAAGGAACACTTTGCACGATCTGAGGATAAATATATGGAGAGAGTTCACTGGTTTCCATGTTCATGTCAAGGTTAAAACCTGCCATAGCCGCAAGCGAGGAAAGTCCGCCCAGTTTGGATTTACTGCTTGAAAGTTGCGGAACCATGGTGGATGAAGCGGTGTACTCTTTTGGAGAAAATAGCGCTATTAACAGCCCTATTATCATAAAAATCAGGACTGTCCTGATGATTATTCTTCGACCATCCCAGATGGTTTTCGCCAAAGCAATCAAATCGATTTCATCATCTTCAACCCTGGAATTGTTTTTTATTTGTTCAGCCATAATTTGATTTATCTAAATATTTCAGGTTTTGATACCACACCTGTCGATGTTTTCTGACTTTCGGATTTTAGTTTTTAGTTTGTAAGCGAAACTACAGTTGCAATAGAAACTGCCAGAGAGGCCAGAACACTGGCAAAGGCTAACCATTTGCCGGAGTCACCTGCTTGTTTTACCGGTTTCTGAGGAACAATAATCTGGCTTCCGGGTTGCACCTCGGGGTAATTTTTTATTATAAAACCTTTTGTTACAGCAGTGGTTCCGTTGGCATAACGCACAAAAGTTTTCTTTTTGTGGGCATCACTGTTAAAACCTCCTGAACGGTCGATGTAATATTTGGCAGACTTCCCGGTTTCGAAAGTGATGGAAAATGGATTTTGAATGCTGCCTGTAATTTTTACGGTTTGCATAAATTCCGGAATATAAATTTTGTCGCCGTTATTTAAATAAAGGTCGGCTTCACTTCCGGGATTGGTGATAATCTGCTTCAGGTCAATGGCCACCTGTTCTGATCCCAACTCATCGGTAAAACGTTGGAGTGTAGCTCCGTTGATATAAGCCTGTGGTGTGATTCCCCCGGCAATTTTAATGAGGTCGGAGATTCGTTGTTGTTTGTTATTTACGGCATAAGCACCGGCATACACCACTTCTCCTGTTATATATACAGTTTTTCCTTTTCGAAAGTTTGGTGCCTGCCGAACAGAAACCTGATCGTAGGGTTTGAGCTGAAAACCGGCGTCATTATTGCCGATTTTTAAATCCCTGGACATATTAACGATTATTATTCGTCCAAGAGTATCGGAGAGATTGGCAGCTTTTTCGTAAGATAGCCGTCGCGCCACTTCTATATAAGTACTGTCGGCGCCCTCAGTAAACCCTCCGGCAAGAAAAATAGCATCACCTAAAGTCAGGTTATCCGACCAGCTAAATGTCCCCGGCGAAAGTACTTCCCCATTTACGATGATATATGGTTGTTCCTTTAATTCGAAATGAGATTTGATAAGCACCATATCTTCAGGAAACAACACGACATTTGATCTTCCGGTAACAACGTCGCCTACGTTAAATGAAATTGCTGAGGTGGTTAAATCGGGATTGTACCGGGTAATAATTCCCCTGTTTTGAAATGCGTCGGGTAAAATGCTGTCAGCCTTCATGATTAATTCATACAGTGTTAATCCCTGATGCCATTCATATTCACCGGGTCGGAACACAGCTCCTGATATCGTTACCCGGTTCTCGAATGTACTCAGAATTTGCTTGTTTCTGATTTCATCTCCATTAATAAGCGATGTGGAAGCAAGCTGGGTAAAGGCAACATCACTTATTTGAAATCCCTGCTGTGTTTTGCGGTAGATTTGAGTTTTAGACAGATAGGAATTTTCTGTAAATCCTCCCGCAAAACGAATGAGGTCGCTTAGCATTTCACCCTCTTTCAGTTCAAAAATGCCATTTCTTTTAAATTCCCCATTCACTTCAACCCGTTTTTCGGCAGCCGGAATAAAAATGATGTCATCATCTTTTAAAAGTATGTTTTCAGACGGGTCGGCGTTGACAAGAAATTTATATATGTCGATGGTTTTATATACTTTATCATTTCGAATTATTTTAATATTTCTGAAAGAACCAATGCTATTGGGTCCACCGGAGAGATAAAGACCGTTAAAAACGGTTGCGGTTACCGGAAGGGTATAAGTTCCCGGAGCTGTAACTTCGCCAAGCAGGTTCACCTGAATTGAACGCAATTGTCCCATGTTTACCTGCGCAAATGTTTGTGGATTACTGCCACCCATATCGGAATAAATAGATGTAAGCCGTTGAATAATTTTGTTTTCAGCATCCTGAAATGTAGATCCGGCAATATAAACCGGTCCAACATCAGGAATCATAATTTGTCCGTTCGTGTTTACAGTAAGTTGGTAATTGCTTTGTGAGTTTCCCCAAATGTTAATCAGAATTTGATCGCCAATACCAATCTCATAATTTTTTGGGGTTTGAATATTGATACTTGGATTGAAAGTAAGGTTTTTATTGTTGAACAGGTATGCACCAAATATCTGACCGCCGGTATCAAAACCTGCCTGTCTTTGCGATTTTTCATTTATTTGAGGTTCCTGGATAAAGTCTGAAGTTTTTTGGACAGAATCAGTCAAAGATTGTGTACTTCTGTCCTGCAACCGACTCTCGAAATCCTGAATTTGTTGTTCTGTTGCACCTTTTTGCCTTGCCAGGTTGGCAGCATCCTGAGTTGAAAGTCCGGCTTCCTGCATGGCCTTTTGAGCTTTTTGAATGTCGGATTGCGGCACTGCTTTAACATCAACAGATTTTATATCCTGCGCATATACGATATTGCTGCTTATCAAGGCAATGCTCAGGAAAATAGCTAATTTAATTCTGAAATGCATATAGGTTAAGTTTTTAATTGTTGCTTTTTAATGACAGTAATTCACTGGAAATTGAATTTATTTATTTTGTTCCCAAATGAGCAATACCGGTTTATTTTTAAAATATTCAGTCATCTGGATTTTAGTAAGAATTAAGTACCTTATTTTTCGTTCAATTACATTTTCAGTTTTTGAAATGAGTTTTTCAATTTGTATTGTTTCGAGGTTCTGCCCAACCAAAACTAAATCAATGATTTGTGAATCTATTCCCTTGGCAAAGTCACCTGTAATATAGGCTGTTTGAAGGTTGCCTATCTGATTGATTACTCTGTCGATTAATTTGTCAATTCCTACAAAATTTTTGACAATGTTATTGATATCCTTAAATAATGGATGATTTGTATTGGCGCTGAAGTATTTTCTGTTTCCGGCTATTTCAGAACGCAATAAATCAGCTCCTTCCAGCCGGTTTAATTCTATCCGAATGGCATTAGAAGATTCTCCAAATTCCTGTTCCAGATTTCGCAAATAGCTTTTTGTATTGCTGTTCAGAAAAAATTTGAGCAGTAATTTTACTCTGGTTTTGGATGTTACCAATGAATTGAGCATATGAACAGTCGATTTTTTCAGATAAAATA
>DATITY010000738.1:0-4275 GCA_035467235.1 Draconibacterium sp.
TAGAATACAGCAATGGAATTCCAAAACTTGTCAACAAAAAAACCATAGTTAACTACAACGATTCTGCTGCTTATGTTCGTTTGGAAAGCCAGGATTTCAGACCGCCACTGGATGAGGAACTGATTTACACTCACTATTGGGGCGATGCCAAAGATGCATTTCATCATTCGCAAACGTACGGGTACAACATTAAAACCGGTAAAACCACCGATTACACCCATTTTCCCGACAGTTACAACGAAGCAGAAGGGATTTTCCCAGATGGAAAATATATACTGATTGAAAGCGACAGACATCAGCCAATGCAATTCAGAAACCATTATAAACTCGATGTTTATAAGTTAAAATTGGATGGAAGCGGCGAGGTGGAGCGGCTTGCCGATTTTTCGACCCGCTATCCGGGTAAATTTCGTTCCGATAACCCGGTGGTTTCCGGAAACGGGAAGTGGATTGCGATGCAGTTTGGATTTATGAAAGGTGCCGGCGACGGACAGGGTATTTTTCTGCTCGACGTTGAAAAGTATGAGAATTCGAAAAAATAATGTGTCTGGTCTTTGGTCTTTGACAGGCTAGAGCCGCTTCAGACTTGTCAGCGTGCGAAGCACCTGACAACGTCAAACGATATGAATTACAAAATTGAATAACTAAGAACTTTATGATTAATTTTATGACTTTGACATTTAAGATCCTTTTTACTGTTGTTCCCCTGTTGATTTGGGCAGGAAAAACCAATGCTACCAACTATTACGTCAACGCCGCAACCGGTTACAATTCGAACACCGGGCGCAGCGTTGAAAAAGCTTTTAAAACCTTGCAAAAAGCAGCTGATAAAACCATAGCCGGTGATACAGTTTTTGTGACGAACGGAACCTATTTAAAAGATTATTCATACAGTTCTGATGTTGTGGTTGAATCCAGTTCAGGAACTCCGGAAAAATGGATTGTCTGGATGAATTACCCGGGTCATCAGCCGCTGATTTCATTCGATTGCTGGCGGGCTTTCAACATTCAGGGATCGTATATTGAGGTGAATGGTTTGACAGTTAAAGGAAATAACTCCAATATTACATTGGAACAGGCGCTCAACCAACCCAAAAGCTGCGCCAATCCGACTGGTTCGTATGACGGGCGATTTAACGGTAACGGCATTTCGGTGGATGGAAGAAATGGAACACGTTATCATCATTTCAAAGTAAAAAACTGTACAGTTTACGATTGCGGGGGTGCCGGTATCACATTTATCCAGTCTGATTATATTACGATTGAAAACAACGTCATATACAACTGTTCCTGGTACACGTTATGGTCAACCAGTGGTATTTCGCTATGGCAAAACTGGAATTCCGACAACGAAACAGGGGTGAAAAATAGCATCCGCAACAACATTTGTTGCGGTAACCGGCAATATGTACCTGCCATAGCATTTAACTGTGGATTTACCGATGGGAACGGCATTATTATCGACGACTCGGAAAATACCCAGAATGGCTCCACGCTTGGTTCATATAAAGGCCGCACATTAATAGGAAATAACATCTGTTACAAAAACGGCGGCTCCGGAATTCATACTTACGAAAGCAAACATGTCGATATTATCAATAACACAGCTTACCTGAACAACCAGTCGAACGAACTGAACGGCGGACAAATTTTTGCAAATACGAGCGACGATGTCCGCATTTTCAACAATATTTTGGTTGCTCCTTCCAATAAAAAAATCAATTCAAATTATAATAATGGGAAAAGCAATGTGTACGATTATAATCTTCATTTTGGGGGGAATTCTGTTGCTTTAACCGGCAGTCACCTTATAAAAGGAGATCCAAAATTTGTTGATGCGGCAAATAATGATTTTCATTTGCTACCTGAAAGTCCCGCTATTGACAAGGGAATTGATGCTTTGTCCGGATCTGCCGCGCAAGTAGTCGATTTCGACGGAAATTCACGTCCGATGGGTACTGGATTCGATATCGGTGCCTTTGAACATGAAATTACATCGGGAACAACTCGTTTAAATAACGATTCAGATGATTTTCTTGTTTATCCCAATCCTGCCAATCGTGATGTTACTGTGCACTTCAAAGCTGTTCCGGGGCAGAAAATACTAATTCAGCTTTTCAATTTACACGGGGATTTTATATGGGCGAATTCGACAAGCGCCGCATCCAACGGAGGTAACAGCTTTTCGGTACCTCTTCAGCATATTTCTGAGGGAGTTTATTTTATAAAGCTTATCAATGGAAATAAAACTTTTTCTAAAATGCTGGTAAAGAAATAATTAAACCAATCAGTTATGATACGCCTTTATGCCATTTTTTTGCTTTTTATCATTCAGTTTGTTGCGTTCGGAAAAATTGAGAACAATTCCACATTTCAAAATTCGTATGTAAAGGTCAGTACCAATAATCCGTTTTATTTCGAGCCGACAAACGGTGAAACTTACATTCCCATCGGCGCTAATTTATGCTGGGCAAAAGATATGGATACATTGGAATCGTATTTCAAAAAGCAGGCTGAAAATGGTGGTAATTTTGCCCGTATCTGGCTAAATTTTCCCGGACAGGAAATTGAAACGGAATACGGGAAAGTGAATGAAATCAATGCAAAAAACCTGGATCGTATTCTTGCAATGGCGATTAAATACAACATTAAAATCAAACTTTGTATCGAAAGTTTTCGCCAGATATCTGCTGAAACCACTTTCTTTTCAAAAACGCAATACCATACTTCGAAAGGCGGTCCGTTTGAAAATATGGAAGAATACATTCATACTGAAAAGGGAAAACAGGCTTTCCTGAACCGGCTTGCAATGTTAAAGGAAAGGTTTGGAAATCACCCAGCCATTTTCGGATGGGAATTGTGGAACGAAATGAATGCCATAAACAGCACCGGCGTTGCGGAATGGAACGAAAACATGCTGCCACGGGTGCATGAAATGTTTCCTGAAAACATGGTTTTGCAAAGCCTCGGCAGTTTCGACAGTGACGGAGCACGTGATATTTACAGAACCATCAACCGGTTGCCATCGAATGATATGGCGCAGATTCACCGCTATCTTGATTTGGGCGCTTCGCTCGACATTTGCAAAGCCCCGATGGATTTGCTTGCTAGCGATGCCATTTACGAACTGCGCTCTTATGAAGTTGAAAAACCGATGCTGCTGGCAGAAGTTGGTGGCGTGAAGCCAAAACACACCGGGCCAATTGAAATTTACGAAGTTGACAAAGATGGAATTTTGCTCCATGACCTGTTGTTTGCCCCGTTTTTTAGCGGCGCAGCCGGACCGGGCCACGCCTGGCACTGGGACAGCTATATTGATAAAAATAATTTGTGGTATCATTATCAGCGATTTGGAGAGGCAATCAAAGGAATTGATCCGGTGAAGGAAAATTTCAAACCTGTTAAAATTGAACATCCAAAACTGAGGATTTATGGATTAATCGGAAATAAAACAATTTTATTGTGGTGCCGCGATATTGAAAATGACTGGGAAAATGAATTTATAAAAGGTGTATCTCCAGACACGCTGAACGGATTATCAGTTGATATTTCAGGTTTGTTGACTAAAAATTCAATTAAAAAAATTACAACATATGATCCCTGGAAAGATGAATGGAGCAGCGGGAAGAAGCAATCGGTGGTTGCGTTGCCCGATTTTAAAAGATCGATTGTGGTTAGGATAAGCAAGTAGAAAATGAAGATTAAAGTCGAATCACAAAACAATCAAATCAGTCGCCGAAACTGGCTGAAACAGGCAGGAATACTGGCTGCAGGTGTGGCATTTGCCGAAGTTGTTTTTGCCTGTACCCAAAAGAAAAACCCAACCATCGTTCTTGTTTCGGGTTGGCAGGATGTCAACATTGGCGATATTGCACACACGCCCGGACTGCTGCATGTGTTGGAGACATTTTTGCCCGAATCGAAAATCATTCTCTGGAAACGAAGCAGTGGTGAAGAAGTAAAGAAACTGCTCAACAAAAACTTTCCAAAAGTGCAAATTCTTTATGGGGGAGTAAATACTGAAAAAGATGTTGAAAATCCCGAAATAATGAAAGCTTTCGAAGAAGCCGACCTGATGATTCACGGTTCGGGACCGCTACTAGTTGGCGCCGATAACCTGTCATGCTGGATGAAACATACCACAAAACCATTTGGCATTTTTGGAACAACACTTCAAAATCCGAATGAGTATCACACAGGAATTTTGAAAAGTGCATCATTTATTTTTACCCGCGAAACCATATCAATTGAACATTTAAAGAAAGTTGGAATTGA
>DATITY010000739.1:0-4799 GCA_035467235.1 Draconibacterium sp.
ATGCCGAATTTGCCAAGCATAAACAGAAAAGCGGTAAACGATGCCCCTATCATGCAATCTTTTAAAGCCACTTTCCCGTCGGGCAATGTTTTATAAATAAGGGTAAATAAAAGTGTGACAACAATGAAAATGGTAACCAGGTTAATTACATAAAAAAGAGTAATCGTATTAATCCCGAAAAATGCTGCCAGCCGGATGTTTAAAATATCCATTAAGGCATTTAATATCAAACCAACCAGCATTAAAAATCCCATGGAACCAATCATCGAGAACGACATCAGGCGATTGACAAGAAATTTAATTATTCCGCGTTTTGGTTTTGCTTTAATCCTCCATATAAAATTGATGGAGTCCTGAATTTCGGCAAATACGCCTGATGCTCCTATCAATAGAATAACTCCACCGATTATGGTGGTGAATGAATTATTACCTGAGAGTTTTACATTTTTTAGTACATCCTGTATTTGCATTGCCGAATCGGTTCCCACCAGGCCCTTTATCTGTCCGAATATCTGGCCCTGCACAGCTTCAGCGCCAAAAAAGAATCCCGACAGGCTGATGATGATGATGAGTAAAGGAGGCATTGAAAAAATAGTCCAAAATGACAGTGCTGCGCTTAATTTAATAACATCGTCAGCAAAAAATCCTTTTACAGTTTCTTTCAGGAGGTGAGCGATTTTACGCGCTTTACTTTTTGATTCCCTGATTTTTGATAAAAATTCTTTTCTTTTCATCTGTAAAAATTATTAAAGTTATTAAATGGTTGGTGGTTATACTTTATTTCTTTTATCGACATTTTCACCCGATGGAACTCATCCCGATAAATCAGGATTCGTTTCATTGGTATCTGACTTTAGCCGGTTTTCCGATTTCAAAATCATTGAAACCGAAATCGGTGGTTTTAAAAGAATTTGCCTTAATAATATTGTTTCCGCTACCCGGAATGGATGGATAAAATGCAACAGACAACTGAAATGTATTCATTACGAGGTGTAAGTTTTTTATTAAAACACCAAACCCGATTTGCGAGTAAACTTTGCTGTTTTTAAATCCATTTACTTCATTGCCCAACATACCCAGTGTAATGTTAAAAAAGGGGCCAAAACGGAATCCGATAAAATTCCATGGTGCGTAAGATTGTGTCTGCAATGTAAGCAACAGGCGGCTGGTTCCCGAAAGTCCGACACTGTTAAATCCACGGAGACCGTATTTATCTTTAATTGTTAAACTGTCGGTTACAACCATATTATTACCAATAATATACTCCGGCTTTACAAATTGTCTGAATTTCCATTTCCCGATTTCAATCAGGCCGGTAAAATAGTTCAGTCCGGCTTTAAAAACAGCCTGTTCGGACTGTGATTCATGAAAGAAAGTTCCGTATTCGATGTTGGTACTGAAGTATCCCCACGAATAATAATTGCCAAAAGAAACGCGCCCGCCTAAATAAAACCGGTTGATGTTATTTTTATTCTGAAAACCGCCGGTAAGGTTGAAAACTTTGCCAACAGGTACATCTTCGGTAACGCCAAAATTGAATATATATTTATCCTGAACGTATTTTCGGGTTGAGATTCCCATGCTTGCCAGGTAAAAGTTTTCGCTGGCATAAAAATGCGCAGTATCGTATGTTTCAATGGGTTTCTCAATATATTGGACATGAACAAAACGTGCTGCTGAAATAAAATTGGTTGTACGAATTTGTTCCGTGTTTCCTTTGAATATCTGAACGGCGCTTCCTGCCCAGTAATTCTGAACATTAAATTTGATTTTCTGCAGCACAGGAAGAAAGTTACCGGTGTAAACAGAATCTCTGCGAAACTGTACAAAACTTATTCCTGCTGCCCACTTTGCAAAGGGCGAAAAAAACGGGCGGTCAATTGCAAAACTACGGGCTGAATTTCCAAATTCGTCGATATTAAAATGAAGGGTTGAGTTAATGAAAGTGTTGCGGATGTTGGGAATATAATAATTTGTGCTGTATGCAAAAGCGCCTTTTTCATGGTTCCAGGTAAAACCATTTTGAAACTCGTGTCCCATTCCCAGGAAATTGTTTTCCCTGATGTTAATGCTCATGCGCGAAGTAGAAAAAGAACCTCCTGGAATAATGCTCCATTTATCGAGTTCGCGGATAAAAATATCGACTGAGTCGGATTTTGCTGAAGCAGATTTTACTGTAAACGACACGTCGCTGACAAAATTCATGCTACGCACCAGACGCTCCGATTCTTTTACCAGCAACGAATCAAAAGGTTGGTTTCTGCGGATGATCAAAAGGTTTCGGATAGTGAAGTTGTGAGATTGGAGATGAATTTTGTTTCCTGCATTAGTTAAAAAGTTTGGCTGTGATTTTATGGTATCAGCAATCGAATTTCCAAATGGATCGAGCGTTACAATGTTGATGTTTCTGATGGTTTTGCCTTCGAACGAGGAGTAAGGTTTTTGTATGAGTTTTTTATAGGTTTTCTTTTTAGCTTCTTTTTTTAGTGGCGCCGCAACCGGCTTAAAAAAAAGCTTGTACATGAACTTTGTAAACTTTCGTTTAACAGAAAACGATTCAATGTTCTGATAAATCTGTATTGAATCTTTTTTTGCAGGTTTTTCCTGTGCGAATGAATTTCCAATTGCACAACCTGTAAAAATCAATAGCATTAAAATCCATTTGAACCACATTTAAAGTTGCCATTTTTGATTACTTACGAAGCTAAATACTATGCACGCGAATCAAGAGTTAAAAACCTGCAATGAACAGTCTTCTTCTCTGTACTTTGTCGAAAAATCCTGCCTTACAGGCAGTTTGGTTCTATTATGTACAACCACAGGTTGTAACCTGTGGTTATGAAAATAAGTCCTTTCAGGACAAGTTGCAGAACTGACTTGAAAAGTCAGATTTTAATAACCGCATGGTCATTGACCTGCGGGAAAAAGCATCAAAAAAAGGCAACTGCCTGTAAGGCAGGACAAATTAAAGAATGAAAATACCGGTTCTACCCTTTATTCGCATTATCCAGTATCCAGTATCGAGAATCCAAAATCTATTTCTTTTCATCCTCAACTTCAATTTCAGGCGTGTTTTGCTGTTCATCTTCAATTCTCTTCTTTTCGGCTTCTTCTTTTGCTTTCTTTTTAAAATATCCCCTGAAAAGGAAATTATGCTTCAGCGCCTCCATGTTTTCATTCAGACCAACACTGCTTTCTTTCAGATTTATAATCGTTACATCGAGGTTAGTGGCAAGGGTTGTATCCACTATTAACCGGCCAAGTGTTCCTTCTCCGCTGTTTATTTTTGTCATAATTTCGCCAAGTTCATTTGAAGCTACTTCGGTTTTTGCAACAGTTTTTTGCAGGCTCTTCATAAAAGCAAATACATTTTCTTTGGTAACTTCAATGGTTTCATCCAATCCTTCAGAACTTGTTTTGAAATTTCCAATTATCTGATTTATGTTTTCCGCAACTGTTGAATCCTGTATTAGCCTGCCCAACGTTCCCTGTCCGTTGTTGATATTCGTCATAATTTCAGCAAGCTGTAAGGTAATAACTTCGGCGCTAAGCGATGTTGCCTGCAAACTCACAATAATGTCGTCGGTTTCAACAGGTTCTTTCGACAAAATTTTTTGGCCGTCTTTCGCAATGGCTGCCTCGTTACTTCCTTGCGTAATAATCAGAACCCGGTCGCCAATAATTCCTTCTGAACCAATTCCGGCTTTGCTATCGGCTTTAATAAATTGCTGGACTGTTTTTTTTATCATCAGGTCAACCTGAACTGTTGAATCGTTGATTATTGTAATATTGTCAACAGTTCCGACGGTAATTCCCGAGAAACGGACATTGTTACCCACCTGAAGTCCGCTTACGTTTAAAAAAGTGGTTGTGATTTTAAAAACCGGGTTGAATAAGTTCTGTTGCTTGCCGATTATGAAAATTGCAATTACGAAAACGGCAATTCCTCCGGCAATAAACATTCCTAACCTCGCTTTAAATTTTGGTGTATGATTATCCATTTTGTTGTTTTTTAATTTCTTTCATTTTTCTTTTGTTTTTTGAAAAAGGATGTAATCAGCGGGTCAGCCGACTTTTCAAAATCATCAATATCACCTTCCAGATAAACCTCGCCATCCTTAAGCATGATAACCCGGTCGGCAGTAGCGCGGGCACATTCTATGTCGTGCGTAATGATAATGGATGAAGTTTTATACTTTTTCTGAACATCATTAATCAGCCAGCTTATTTCATCAGATGTAACCGGGTCGAGGCCTGTAGTCGGTTCATCGTACAGCATAATCATTGGATCGACAACAATTGTGCGCGCCAGACTTGCCCGCTTGCGCATTCCACCCGAAAGTTCAGAGGGCATTTTATTTAATGTGTGTGCAAGTCCCACGTTTTCCAAAACCTCATGAATCTTTTCGTCCATTTCTTTTTGTGAAAGGTTTTTCCGGATTCTTTTTAACGGGAATTCGAGATTTTGTTTTATGGTCATCGAATCATAAAGGGCGCCGCTCTGAAAAAGAAAGCCAACTTTTTCCCTTAGCGTTGCCAGTTCTTTTCTGTGCAACTCACCTATATTTTCGCCTAATACGTTAATGGTTCCCTGGTCGGGATTTAACAAGCGCACAATACATTTAATGAGAACCGATTTACCTGAACCCGATTTTCCGAGCACCACCAGGTTTTCGCCATCAAAAAGCTGTAACGACAGATTTCTTAATACTTTCAAATCGGCAAAACCTTTAGTGAGGTTATTAATTTCAATAACCTGGCGGGGTGTTTTTGTAGTTTCGGCATCAACCGTTTCAGTA
>DATITY010000740.1:0-22119 GCA_035467235.1 Draconibacterium sp.
AAGTTTATCGCCCCTGTCATAAAACATTTTTATAAAATTTCTGATTCCCGTTGCATTACGGGCACCCGAACTAAATTCATTATAAACCTGTTCTGAAGTTACTACCTCGACGCTCATTCCATCGTAACTCCGGTGAAAATCGGCAAGTCTGTTCGCCAAACTGATAAAATTTGGATGTGAGATAATTATAAATTCAGGTGTGCTTAATGCGTGTAAATTCTGATTTGCAACTTCGCCAATATATTCCGGTTCAGTATAAGTACCATTCGGATTAAAAGCAACGTATTCCAAAAGTTCCCTGGCCGGACGTTTTATTAAAGCCACATTCCCTGAAATGGCAACCGGCACTTCTTTTACATTGTTAACATTCGTAACATCGAAAACTCTCGAACCGGAAACAGCATTTTCAATCGAAAATGCCACTGTATTTTCAGCGCCAACAGAAGATTTATCGCGAAAGAATAGCGCTTCGTTTCCAAATTTAAGCTTTCTGCGATAGTTAATTTCAATAAAATCGAGCCAGGCCAGCGCATTGTCATCAACACTGTTGTTAATTTTAGTTGAGTAGTACTTCAATGTCAACTTTGTCTGGCTACTTTGAATTGTTGAAGAAAAAATACCTTCTTTTTCATCTGCATAGGCAGAAGTTTGACTCCCTGTATTTACCTGTATGAATTTTAATGAGCCATTTTCGGTTTGATTTACCGATAACATCATTTCTGAGGCTGCATAAGAGCGGGCAATTGCATTAACTCTAATTTTAATTTGCTCCGATAAATCAATATCAGTGAGTTCAAAATCAATATTTTTAACAGAACTGTTTTTGAATTTCTCGCCAAACCATTGTTTTCCAGAACCCAATGGGAGTACATTTTCAAGTTCATTTTCATATAATTGATACGCATCGGACGAAGAAACTGTATGAGTTGGTGTTTCCTGAATTTGAGCCAAAAGTTCAGTAATTTTCTGATTTCCCACATTATTGGTTAAAAAGAAATATCCTTTCGAGGAGTAATCGTCCAGTTTGTGTTTAAAAATTTTGTTGTCTGAATCCAATGTCCATTCAGTAGTTCCCGGGGTATAAAAAAACAAACAATCGGTTCCATTATTTTTATCGTGCCAGACAGCGCATTGTTCCAGATCATCGTAATTAATAACTCCGGGGTCTTCAGATAATATTATTCCTCCGCTTCCAAAAACATTCACTTTTGTTGGATCAGCAAAACCAAGGGAAATCAGCTTTGAATGCGGAATCTTTATGATCCCTTTCCCCGAAACACCAATTTTTACCCATTTTCCTTGTTTTAAAACCGAACTTTCTTTCCAGTCGTGAATATTTTCAGAGATTTGTGCACTCTTTTTCAATTGTATTGTTTCTACCGGAAATTGTTTTAATTCAAAACTCTTCAACCGAAATATTTTATCCCCTTCCTTTTTTAAAGTACTTATTTGTAAATGAAGTTTATAAATTCCACCTGATTGATTCTTTTGAGTAATAATTTGAATGTCATTTTCGATTTTATGATAATCAGGAAAGTTGGAAGAGAGCGTTACTTCCTCAAACACGGCATTTTCAATGGTGAATTTAAAATCCTGATTTTTGTTATCCAAACTGTAAATTCTGTAATAAACCGGAATATTTGATTCGGAATCCGGAAAACCGGCATTTTCAAAATTCAAATCTGTGTAAAGCGAAATTCCATTTTCATTTTTAACCAATTCATTCCAGTTCAGAACAATCATTTCCTTTTGCACATCACCAACAGTAAAACCAGCAACTATAATGAACAATAGAAATAAATATTTTTTCATCTTCTTTTATCCGAATTAATAATACTCAAACGCCTCAATTTAATAAATATTGTAACTCAAAAAGTCAAATAATAATCTGCTAAAATGAGCCACAGACAAGCAAATATACCAACATAGTTCAAATTTTCTGAAATTATTTTAAAATGGTGAAACAATAAGATTTGAACATTTTAGTTATATTTGTGACGATCTGAAAAATAATATGAAAATTTATATATGATGAAGTTAAAAGCTTTGTTCATGGTTTTATTAGCCGCTTTCGTGTCGGGATGCGGTTTGTTTGGTAAAAAAAGCAGTGACGTTTCCCGAACTACCGGTTGGAGTTACAATGATGAAGAAACCGGAAACATACCTAATTTATCTGGTTATGAGCAGGATGCCGGGCCTGGATTGGCATTTGTTCAGGGTGGTACGTTCACGATGGGACGTGTTGAGGAAGATGTAATGTACCGCTGGGATAACTCACCCCGCAGGGTAACTGTTGCATCATTTTATATGGACGAAACCGAAGTTTCAAACCAGGATTACAGAGAATTTACCCATTGGACAAGCCGTGTTTACCCCGGCAACAAACCAAAACTTGATTCAGCATTGCCTGATACTGCGTTGTGGAGAAGCCAACTGGCTTATAACGAACCGTATGTGGAAAATTATTTCAGACATCCTGCGTACAGCGAATATCCGGTTGTTGGTGTATCCTGGGAACAGGCGACAGCATATTGTGAATGGCGTACAGATCGGGTAAACGAACAAATCCTTGTTGAAAAAGGGATTATTACCCATGATAATACTCAATCCGGTCAAAACGTTTATACCTCAAAAACCTATTTGACGGGATTGTACCAGGGAACCGATGGTGATAAACCACTGGAAAATCCTGATGGAACAACAAAACGTATTAAATGGGAAGATGGAATAATGCTTCCCAATTATCGGTTACCCACCGAAGCTGAATGGGAATATGCAGCATATGGATTAACCGAAAATATGGATGGCGAACTTCTGACAGACAAAAAGCTATATCCCTGGAATGGAGCCTATTTACGCGAAGATTCCAAAAAAGGCAAGGGCCAAATGAAAGCCAACTTTGTTCGCGGACGAGGTGATATGATGGGAGTTGCTGGTGCTTTAAACGATAATGCAGATATTACAGCTCCTGTATTTTCTTACGATCCTAACGATTTTGGATTATATTGCATGGCTGGGAATGTAAACGAATGGGTTGCCGATGTGTACAGACCATTGTCGTTTAAAGATGTTGATGAGTTTAATCCATACCGTGGTAATGTAATAACAGAATACCGCCGTGACACCAACGGGACATTGATGCGCAATGAATTTGGAGAATTGATTAAAGACACAATTCCAGGAATGGATTTTAGAAACTTTAAAGATGGCGATCCAAATTCACAAATTGTTGAAGGTGTCGATTGGCATATAGCAAAAGACAGAAAAACCGATGCCATGTATATTCAGGATGAGAACGGTTCTTACTCATCGTTAATAACCGACAATGTTCGAGTTTACAAAGGCGGTTCGTGGAGAGACCGTGCTTACTGGTTAGTTCCTGGAACAAGACGGTATCTTGAACAGGAAAAAGCACAGAACGATTTGGGATTCCGTTGTGCAATGACAAGGGTTGGAAGCCCGCAAGGATTTTAATTCAATTTATTTGAGATAAACGAAAGCCTCATTTTACAAAAAATGAGGCTTTTTTATTGATCAATTTTTCGAAATGATATTATTTTTGATGCATGACAAACACAGAAGAAATCTATCAGATATTTAAGGAAAATCCTGTGGTTTCAACAGACACCAGGAAAATTGAGAAAAACTGTATTTTTTTTGCCCTCAAAGGAGAAAATTTCAATGGAAATAAATTTGCAGGTACAGCCTTGGAAAAAGGTGCCTGCTGTGCAATTATCGATGAAAGGGAGTATTTGGTTTCAGATAAAACAATACTCGTTGATAATGTTTTACAAACGCTGAAAGACCTGGCTAACCTGCATCGCAAAAAACTTGCAATTCCAATTTTAGGAATTACCGGAACTAACGGAAAAACGACAACCAAAGAACTGGTTTCTGTTGTTCTTTCTCAAAAGTTTAATATAAGTTTTACCGAAGGAAATTTAAATAATCACATCGGTGTTCCGCTTACTCTTTTGAAAATGAATGCTGATACGGAATTTGGCGTTGTTGAAATGGGTGCCAATCATCCCGGAGAAATTGCAGAATTGTGTAACATCGCTGAACCCGACTTTGGAATAATTACAAACATAGGTAAAGCTCACCTCGAAGGATTTGGTTCTTTCGAAGGCGTAATAAAAACCAAGTCGGAGTTATATCAGTTTATTAAAAATAAAAACGGTACTGTTTTTTATAATCTCGATAATCCAATTCTGACAAAACTTACCAGTGAAATTCAGAATAAAATCAGCTATGGACGGGAAAAATCAGATTTTACCGGAGAACTTCTCGTATCTCCCCCGTTTGTACATTTAAAAGCCAATTTTAAAAAAGGTGTATTGTATTTAAACACCAATCTGACAGGTGATTACAACTTTGAAAATATACTTGCCGCTGCCTGTATCGGGAATTATTTTGATGTTAATCCTTTGCAGATACAAAAAGCATTAAAAGATTATTATCCTCAAAACAATCGTTCGCAGTTAATCAATAAGAACGGCCTGAAAATAATAATGGATGCTTACAATGCCAATCCAACCAGCATGCAGGCATCCATAAAAAGTTTTATGTCGAATGTTTCAAATAACAGCTATCTGATTCTTGGTGATATGCTTGAATTAGGCAATTACTCAAAACAGGAACATTCTGCTATTCTTGAAATGTTAAAAAACTATCCTTCAGCCACTGTTTATACGGTTGGCAAAAACTTTTTCGAAATTGCCGATAGATTTAACTGTCAACCTTTTCAGAATGTTGAGATGCTTTGCAACTACCTTCAAAACTCTCCTATTATAAAAGGAGATGTGTTAATTAAAGGATCGCGTGGCATTCAACTTGAAAAAATACTGACCTGTTTTTAGTTCAAAAGCGGTTTTTCCACTTTCAGAACGTCGGCAATTGCTTTTTCAAAAGTTTGTTTTGGTAAAGCGCCCATTGCCATTTGAGGTTGTCCGTCCTGTGGCACAAAAAGCAATGATGGAATGCTCTGTATCCCAAATATTCCAGCTAGTTCCTGTTCATCTTCGGTGTTCACTTTATATATTACAATACTGTCGCCATATTCCTTTTGTAACTCTTCCAAAATTGGAGCAACCATTTTACATGGGCCACACCAGTTTGCATAAAAATCTATCATACAAGGTTTTGATCCCTCGTATTTCCACTCTTTGTTTGCTTCGAAATTGAAAACTTTTTCCTTGAAAGTTTCCATTGTTAAATGTTCCAACATGATATTTATTTTTTATTTAAAATTTACATATCTATTAATGTCGATATTTGCATATCAAATATAGTACCTCTTTTTTGATTTGGAATATATCAACCCAAATTCAACTAAATAATTGTAATTTTGTCACAATTTTTTCATGTTGTGTCAGATTAATTTTTCAGACACAATGCATTTTGACAGATATATGATTAAGAAATTACAACACAACATATTCAGGGAAATATCAAAAGCAGCCGACCAAATGCATTTGGAAACCTATGTTATTGGTGGGTTTGTCCGTGATATATTTTTAAGCAGAAAATCTAAGGATATCGATATTGTTACCGTTGGCAGTGGTATTGAACTTGCTAATAAAGTGGCAGAGAATCTCAAAAACAAACCACAGGTTAATGTTTTTAAGAATTTTGGCACTGCAATGTTAAAATACAAAGATCTTGAAATTGAGTTTGTAGGAGCCAGAAAAGAATCTTATCAAAGTGATTCAAGAAAACCAATCGTTGAGAACGGTACGCTTGAAGACGACCTAAATCGGCGCGATTTTACCATTAATGCCATGGCTCTTGGATTAAATCATTTGAATTTTGGCGAATTAGTGGACCCTTTTAATGGGATTGACGATTTAAAAAATAAAATTCTCCGAACACCGCTCAATCCTGATATTACCTTCTCTGACGATCCTCTGCGAATTATGCGGGCCATTCGGTTTTCAACCCAACTTGGTTTTGAAATTCAGGCAGACACCCTGCAGTCGATTTCGAAAAACAAGGAACGGATATACATAATTTCAGGTGAACGAATCATTGATGAGGTAAATAAAATAATGATGTCGGAGAAACCTTCCGTTGGATTTAAACTGATGGAAGAAACCGGACTTCTGAAAATAATTTTCCCCGAACTGTTACAGTTAAAAGGCGTTGAAAAAGTGAATGGAGTTGGTCATAAAGACAATTTTTACCACACACTGGAAGTATTGGACCGAATTGTACCATACACTGATAATCTTTGGTTGCGTTGGTCTGCGCTGCTTCATGACATTGCAAAACCTGTCACCAAAAAGTATGTTGAGGGTCAGGGATGGACTTTTCATGCACATAATTTTGTGGGCGTGAAAATGATCCCGGGAATATTCAAGCGAATGAAACTCCCACTCAACGAGAAAATGAAATATGTACAAAAAATGGTTCAACTTCACATGCGACCAATTGTGCTTTCTGAGGAAGTAGTAACTGATTCTGCAGTTCGCAGATTACTGTTTGAAGCTGGTGACGATATTGATGATTTAATGACACTTTGCGAAGCCGACATCACTTCAAAGAATTCCGACAAGGTTAAACGATACATGAAAAATTTTATGTTGGTCAGGGAAAAACTTAAGGAAATTGAAGAAAAAGACGCCATTCGGAATTTTGAACCGCCTGTTAATGGTGAATTAATAATGGAAACGTTTTCTTTGGAACCTTGCAGGGAAGTTGGAATTATTAAGGACGCTATAAAAGATGCTATTCTGGATGGAATAATCCATAACGATTTTGCTGAAGCATTTGAATTTATGATAAAGAAAGCCAGCGAACTTGGATTGACCAGAAAAGCCTAATTCGAAGAATGCAATTGAAGTAAAACAGGCAAATGGTCGCTAAAACCTCCATTGTATGAAAACCCGTAATATGTACGAAATGGTTTTTTACCACCAAATTTCTGATCTTCTTCCAATAAAAAAGGGAGTGCCAGTATTCTTGCATTTTCGGATTTTGTGTAAATACCCGAATTTGCTGACAGTAATGAACCTGAAACAATAATCTGATCGAAAACAAACCACTGTGACTGATATTTTAATGATCCACTATTTACCCGCTGCAAATCAAAAAATAAATTATATAGCTCATTTCCAACAATCGGGAGTTCCAGTTTTTTGGCCATTAAACCTGCAGACATGGATTCATCCTCAGGATTGTCATTAAAATCTCCAAGAATCACAATTTTTGGTGATTGATATTTTCGATTTAATTCATCAACCTTTGTCCGCAAAAGTGAAGCCGCTGTTTTTCTTAATGATTTGGTTTCCAGAAATCCCGAATATCTTGAAGGCCAGTGATTACCAAAAATATGAATCGTATCTTTCCCACCCACAATCCCCGAAACATACAAAATTTCACGTGTATTGAGCTGATTGCCTTTTACTTTTAGAGGGTAGTAGTTATATTCAATCGGAACAAAATTTCCTGGATTATAAATGAGTGCCACATCAATTCCGCGAATATCTGGCGATTCCTTGTGGATTATTTTGTATGGTACAGATTTCAAAGGGGTTTCTTTGATTAATCTTTCCAACACACTTCTGTTCTCAATTTCGCAAAAAACCATTATTTCAGGAACGCTCCAACCAGATGCGTTTAAAATTACCTTCGAAATATTTAGTAACTTATTAGAAAGCCGTTTACTTGTCCAGTGAAGTTCTCCATCGGGAGTAAAGTTATCATCATCTGTTTCCGGATTATCCTGTATGTCGAACAGATTCTCGACATTATAGAAAAGGATTGAAAAATCTTTGGCGTTTTGCTGTGAAAATGTTATTTGAGTAAAACCAATAAAAATCAGAAAAACAAATAAAAACTTATTTCCCATTTTTCCTTTCAATTCGCTCGTATGCACCTAAATCCGGGCCAGTATCTAATGTTCTGTCTTTCGTCAGAATATCCAATGGGAATTCCTCACCAAACTCTTCCTTTCCAATATCTTTAGCCGGAGATAATGTGTCAAGCTGGTAATTCAGTTCTTTGTACGGATCAATAAATAACGGGTCGTATTTTGCACCTTTCCATACACTTTTATAATGATCTTTGTTCGATATATTAAAGGTGTCAGCAACCTGGATTATGCAGTTTTCGAACAGGTAATTAAATTCGTTTTTATTGTTGTTGCCCAATTCAATTTCCTGTACGATATTTCCAAATACAATGCTATTCCCAAAATTGGCTTTTACCAAATCACCGTTATAACTGGCTGATCCACCTTTAGAATCTTCTATTATCAGAACATTCGAAATTACAAGAGAAGCTGAAGAGCGTGCCTTGCTTGAATAGTTCCCCCAATAATTGGCAATTGTGGTGTGATAAAACTCGTATTCGCCACCAACAACAAGTGCTACGGCATAATAACCACAGTTTGCAATCAAATCGTTGTAAGCATAAATTTTTGATTTTATTGCGAACACGCCGGCATATGCCATATTTTCTATTCGGCTGTTTGATAGTTTTATCGACGCAAATCCTTCATTTTCAATGGTTCCAACCTGTAGTCCAATATTTGCATTCTTTATAACACAAAAGTTAAAAACATTCTCGTGGCTTCCCGAAAACAAAACAATTCCATTCCACTGATCTGGCACGTTTTTGTATGAATCTTCCAACCTATCGGGTAAAAATTGGATTTGCTCCTGAAAAGTTCCGTTGGCTTTAATTTTTCCCCGCGCATACAATCCGGCTCCTTTGTGAAAATAAACTTTTGTTCCCGGCTCAATTGTCAATACCGAAGTACTGTCAACATAAGCGTAATCATATATCAAATATGGCTTTTCTGATGTCCAGGTGGTGGTTTTTATGGTTTCGCCTTTAATTAGTTTAAAATCCTGTCCATAGGCTATCAACTGAATGTTTTGGATATTTGAATTAGTCGTAAATTCAATTGAGTCCTGAACAACCATTGGAAGGTTTTCTCCATTGGGATCAATCGTCACTTCAACAAATATAAAAATGCTGTCTTTGGCAGGCACTTCAGTTTCGTAAACCTCATTTCCAACCTCTCCATTAATATTTAATCTGAAACTGGAAAAATCACCTCCTGCAAGACGAATACGGGAGATCAAAATATTTTCATCATAAGGATTATGAACAGTAAAACGTTGTGTTGTTGAACCAACTGTGGTAAAAATTGTATCAAATGTTATTGTATCAAGAGAAAACTTTAACTGGGCATCCGGCGATCTCAAATATCCCTCATCTTCGCACGAAAAAAGCGAGACACCAATAGCGACCACCGCCAAAAGTTGAAGTAGATACCTGACCAATTTTCTGAATTTTATATTGTTATAACGGCTATGCGAACCAGTTATTTCTACAAATATAAAAATCAATTTACAATTTTTAACATTTTTTTACAACAATTAGCTTTCCGATGCAAATTTTTTCGAAATCAGGAATAATCCGGCAATTGTAATTACCCCATTTAATATCAATAACTCAAATCCGAATTGGTATCCATTAAAAATGATTTCTGAATATTTTGAGATAAAATAACAAATTAACGGTGAAATCAAAGCCACCATCGGAACCCAATTATCTTTTACCACCCTCTTTGTGTACATCCCAAAAACAAATAATCCCAGGATTGGTCCATAAGTATAACCAGCAACGCGAAAAACAGCAACCACAATACTTTCGTTGTTGACAGCCTTAAAAAGTAAAATAACCAGGATGAGAAGCATTGAAAACATTAAATGTGACCATCTTTTAATCTTCTGTATTTTATGTTCTTCATATTTCCCGATGTTCAGGAAATCCACACTAAACGAAGTTGTAAGAGCCGTCAATGCAGAATCAGCGCTGGAATAGGCTGCTGCAATTATTCCAAGAAGAAAGGCGATTCCAACCTGTAAACCAAAGTAGTTTAAAGCAAGTAAAGGATACAAATCATCAGTGTTTTTTGGTATTGCTATCCCATTTTTATTAGCGTAAATGTACAGCAGTGCACCAAGACCTAAAAACAGAAAAACAGTAAAAAGAAAAGAAAAACTAAATACCACCATATTTTTCTGGGCATCATTTATGTTTTTACATGTCAGGTTTTTCTGCATCATATCCTGATCCATTCCAACAACAACTATAGTGATAAACATGCCGGCGATAAACTGTTTGAAGAAATTATTCTCAGATCGCCAGTCCCAAGAGAAAATCTTTGAATTAGAATCATTCGCAATCTCAGTAATTAAGTTACCTGCATTCCATCCCATATCTTTTGTAATGGCAACAATAGTAAAAACTACTGCGCTAATCAGGAAAAAGGTTTGTAAAGTATCAGTCCAGACAATAGTTTTTACGCCACCTCTGAAAGTATATACCCAAACTAAACTGATTGTGGCAGTAACGGTTAGCGCAAATGGAATATTAAATGCATCGAAAAATCCGATTTGCAGAACAACTGCCACAATGAATAATCGGAATGCAGCACCAATTAGCTTTGAAATAAGAAAGAAAAACGAACCCGTTTTATGTGAATAATAACCAAATCGCTGGTCAAGAAAAGAGTATATTGAAACAAGGTTCAACCTGTAATAAAGAGGTAATAAAACTGCCGCAACAATCCAGAATCCGACAATATTCCCAAATATAAACTGAAGATAAGAAAAGGCTGAATTACCAACTTCACCAGGAACAGAAACAAATGTGACACCGGAAAGTGCTGTGCCTACCATTCCAAAAGCCACAATATACCAGGGCGATTTGCGGTTTCCTGTAAAAAATGTTTGAGAATCAGCCTTACGCGAAGTAAGTATTGATATCCCGATTAAAATCACAAAATAACCTATAACAATTCCAACAACCAAATAAGGATTCATAATTATTCAAAATCGGGATAAATTAAATATTTCTTTCGAATCAATTTGTATTTTTCCAAATCTGGGTCCATCGCTTCAAATATTTCCTGTTCTGTTTTTCCTTTTTTTATTTGATCCAGCAATTCATCGTTCCCGGCAAGTGTATTAAACCATTTTTCACGGATTAAGAATTCTGCCTTATTTTCATATTTATTATAAAAATCAATGAAAAATTTTAAAGTGAATTTCGGAATCTCATTTAATAAACGTAAATCAACTCCGTAACAAATTTTTCCTTCATTTACAGGATCAACTGCTACACCCGGTATTACTTTCGGGGTAAACTGAAACTCTCCCATATTCTTTTTTGGGCCCCCCAAAACCTGGAATGGAAAATCAGTTCCCCGCCCCACACTTACACTTGTTGCCTCAAAAAAACAAAGCGATGGATACATCCGTACAGATAAGTAATTTGGCAAATTAGGTGAAGGACTAACCGGCAATTCATATTTTGTGGAATGAACATAATTTTGAACAGGTATAACATGCAAATCGCAAATTTTTGCCGCTTTATGCCACTTTTCACCATTAATCATTTTTGCCATCTCACCAACAGTGCAACCATGCACAACCGGAATCGGATCCATTCCAACAAATGATTCAAAACCTGGTTTCAAAACAGGACCTGCAACGTAATCACCGTTTGGATTTGGACGATCAAAAACAATTAGCGGGATATTATTTTCAGCACATGCTTCCAATACAAGATGAAGTGTTGAAATGTACGTGTAAAACCGGCAACCAACATCCTGAATATCAAAAATCAACACGTCCAGATTCTGCAATTGCGCAGCAGTTGGCTTTTTGGTTTGTCCGTACAACGACAAAACTGGAATACCGGTTTTAGAATCAATGCCATCCTTAATTTCTTCACCTGCCGAAACGTCACCACGAAAACCATGCTCAGGTGCAAATATTTTATCGACCTTTACTTTTTTGCTTAAAAGAAAATCGGCCAGATGTACATCACCAATCATTGATGTGTGGTTAACAACCAAACCGACTCTTTTATTTTCGATTAATGGCAAGTATTTTTCAGGTTGCTCAGCCCCGGTAATTATCTTATTTGAATTCGCGACTGAGTAAAATCCTACAGTTACTAACAACAGTATAAATCCCAAATATTTCAACATGCTTTTGTCATCGTTATATTTATATTTGCGAAAATACCATTTGATATTTCGTTTCAAGTATAAAATGTACAAAAACTGTTTTTGTTGCTTAAATAATCCAGAAGAATGAATTTTAGGGGAAGATTTTTAATTGTTGTATTGCTTTTTACAGTTTCAGGGATTTCATTGGCAGCAGGAACTGAACCGCTTTTCGTAAAGTTTAAAACCGACAAATGGGTTTCCGAACAAATGGGAAAAATGTCGCTTGAGGAAAAAATTGCACAACTTATGACCATTGCAGTATATCCCGACCAAGGTATTGAAAGCAAAAATAAAATACTCGAACAAATTAAACTTTACAATCCCGGAGGAATTCTGGTGATGCAGGGCAAACCTGAAGAAACGGTAAAATGGATTAACGACTTTCAGCAAAAATCAAAAATTCCGCTCTTAATTGCCATCGACGGTGAATGGGGTATTTCTATGCGGATTGACAGTGTTATGAAGTTCCCATATGCGCAGACAATTGGAGCGGTGCAGGATTCAACTTTTATTTATCAGATGGGACGCGATTATGCCACTCAATTGAAAATGATGGGAATACACGTAAATTTTGCTCCTGTGGCTGATATCAATACCAACTCTAACAATCCGGTAATAAATTTCCGTGCGTTTGGCGAAGACAAATCCGATGTCGCAAAAAAAGCATGGTGGGTAGCCAAAGGAATGCAGGATGCAGGAGTAATCCCGGTGGCAAAACATTTCCCTGGGCACGGGGATACAGACACAGATTCACACAAAATTCTCCCTTTTTTGACCCATTCAAAAGCAAGGATGGACTCACTTGAAACTTACCCTTTCCGATATTTATCCGACAAAGGAATCATCGGAATTATGACTGCCCATTTAAACGTTGCATCCATCGACAATTCACTCGCACCATCTTCGCTTTCTAAAAAAATAGTTACCGGTTATTTGAAGAATGAGATCGGATTTAAAGGATTTGTGGTTACAGATGCCATAAATATGAAGGGTGTCAGAACCGACAAAGGAAATGCCGAAGTGGAAGCACTGATTGCAGGAAATGATATGATTGAATTTGTGCCAGATTTGCCGAAAGCCATTCAATCTGTAAAAACTGCCATTAATGAAGGGAAATTAAGTATTGCAGAAATTAACGAAAAATGTATTACCGTGCTGGCTTTAAAACGGTGGGTTAATTTAAATGAATATAAACCTGCTGAAACTGAAAATCTGACAGTTCGGCTAAATTCTCCCCTCCTCGAAGTAACCAACAGAAAACTGATAAAAGGTTCTTTAACGGTACTGAAGAATATGGGAATTTTGCCAATTCAGGGATTGGATACCCTGAAAATAGCATCGTTGATAATTGGGAGCAGCGAAATTTCACCTTTTCAGAAGATGCTTGAAAAATACACTCAAATCGACCATTTTGCGCTTTCAAAAAACGCCACCGAAAAAGATTGGACAAATATTCGGGCAAAACTTAAAGATTACAACCTTGTGATTTCAGGAATTCAGGGAATCAATATTTATCCGGCAGGAAAGTATGGCGTTACAGAAATTCAAAGAAAAGCAGTTGCTGAAATTATTCAGGATAACAATTCTGTTTTTGTTTTTTTCGGAAATGCCTATGCGATAAAACATTTCGAAACCATTCATCATACAAACGGATTAATTGTTGCTTATCAAAATACTCCACTCATCCAGGAACTGGCCGCACAGTTGATATTTGGAGCATTTGATGCTTCCGGAAAATTACCTGTCACTATTGATAACCGGTTCAAACTAAAGGATGGAATTGAAATAAAACGGAACAATATTCTGGCGTACACCATTCCGGAAGAAATGGGGATAAAATCAGAATTGCTTGAAAAAAAAATAGATTCGCTTGCATATTTAGGGATTACCCAAAAGGCATATCCCGGCTGCCAGGTTTTAATTGCAAAAAACGGTAACGTTATTTTCCACAAAACATACGGTTACCAAACTTATGATAAAAATCTGAAAGTTAGTGATACTGACATTTACGACTGGGCATCAATAACCAAAGTTACTGGTCCGCTGCCGGCAATTATGAAACTGGTTGACGAAAAAAAACTGGATGTTGAACAACCCCTGAGTAAATACTGGCCCGATTTCATAAACAGCAATAAGGAAAATATTAAAATATCAGAATTTCTAACTCACCAATCTGGAATTCCAGCATGGATTCCTTTCTGGCAAATGGCAGCTAATAAAAAAGGTGAATTAAATCCCGGTTTCTTTCAGCACAAACCAACCGACGGATTCCGTGTACGGGTTTCTGAAAATCTTTACCTGAAAGATGACTTCCGAAAATTAATATACGATACAATCAGGAACTCGAAGGTTGGAGAAAAGAAATATGTTTATTCTGACCTGAGTTTTCATATTTATCCTGAAGTAATTGCAAAACTTACCGGTGAAAATTATGAAGATTATCTGAAACGAACTTTTTATCGCCCATTGGGAGCTACTACAATTACCTACAATCCGTACCTGCAATTTACCCTCAACCGCATCATTCCAACTGAAACGGATGAAATATTCAGAAAACAAACCATTCGTGGCTTTGTACACGACGAAGGAGCAGCAATGCTGGGCGGAGTTTCGGGAAATGCAGGATTGTTTGGCTCGGCTAATGATTTAGCCAAACTTTTTCAGATGTATCTGCAAAAAGGGTATTATGGCGGCAAAAGATATATTGAGGAGGAAACGATAAACCATTTTATCAAACCCCGCTTTCCTGAAAACGGCAACCGCAGGGCTCTGGGGTTCGACAAACCATTTCTGAATAATGGCAAACCGAACGGTGATTCATATCCTGCGAAGGGAGTCAGTAACAATAGTTTTGGACATTCAGGTTTCACAGGTACATTTGTTTGGGCAGATCCCGATAACGGATTGCTTTATATTTTTCTATCGAACCGGGTATACCCTACCCGCGATAACAGCAAATTATTCGATTTGAATATTCGTTCCGAGATGCTTCAGCAAATTTACGATTGCACCAAAACCGGGCTTAACTGATTCTTAATTAATGTTAATATTTAGATGATTACATTCTGTTAAGCACGCAAATTTTCATTTCTTATTCTCTATCAAACAAACATTTACAAATGTCAATCAAGATACTTCTATATTGATAATAAAATGAATATTTCCGGCATTAAGAAATACCTGTACTTTATCCTTTTGTTATTAAATTATTAATTCTATTTTTACGTGTGAGACATAAGTTTTTCAATAATCACATCAAAAATTAAGGGATATGACAAGCAAAATCACTTTTAATGAGTTGCGAAAAATCAAAGACAGCTTACCTGACGGTTCCATTAAAAAATTGGCGCACGAATTTGCAGTGTCCGAGGAAACCGTCAGAAATTACTTTGGAGGCGCCAATTATACAAATGGAACAACAGTTGGAATACACATGGAACCGGGACCAAACGGAGGCATTGTACTGCTTGACGATACTGCAATCCTCGACAGGGCAATAGAACTTATAGAAGCCTAATCGATTTAACAAAATCTTACATTCAGTTATAATATTTAATAAACTGTCTTATATTTATAGGGCAGTTTTATTATTATTCATCTAAACCTATTTAAAATGAAGAAATTATCATTCCTCTTTGTCACGTTAAGTACAATTCTGTTTTTCACCTCCTGCGAAAAACCCTGGCAGCCACTTTTTAACGGCCAGAACCTTGATAACTGGGACAAACACCTTGGAACACCGTTGACAGGTTTTGAAGAATTGTCGTTAGCAGCAACAACCGATAATGTTTTTTCAATAGTGGAAGAAAATGGAGAAAAGCTGATACGCATTTCAGGAGTTGTGAACGGTTCGCTGGCAACCCGCGATACATTTTCCAACTATCACCTGCAACTTGTTTTTAAATGGGGAGATGAAATTTACACTAAACAAAATAGCGGACTTTTATACCACAGTTTTGGCGATTTTGGCGTAGCGCTTGGAACATGGATGACTAACATTGAATGCCAGTTAATGCACGAACGCCTTGGAGACACATATTTAATGGAAAACACGTATTGCGAAACAGCAGTAAAGGCAGTTGAAGGCGGTTTTATTTATGCGAAAGACGGTGATGTAAAGAAATTTGGAAAAGATTTTAGCGGACAGGGAATTAAAAAGGGAGTTGACGCTGAAAACCCAGTGGGCGAATGGAATACAGTTGACCTTTTCTGTGTCGGACAAACTGCCATTCATGTAGTAAACGGTCAAATAACCATGATTAATAACAACACTGGCAAAGTTGAAAACGCACAGGTAATTCCGCTGTTATCGGGAAAAATACAGTTGCAATCTGAAGGCGCCGAATTGTTTGTAAAAACGATTCAGGTTAAACCGATAAAAGAAATTCCGGCAGAATTACTTCAATAAAGAATCTTAAAAGTTTCCTGTTTTCAAGAAACAAGCGAATACTTATCAATAAGGAATGCTTTATAAGGAATCAGAAAGTGATACAGAACGGACTTTCTGATTCCTTATTTTTTTTGTTGGTTATTTTAGATTTTCCAATTCTAATTCAGTATCAGCATTTCCGGCAAATATTTCCAAAACCTGCGAGGCATATGCTGGCGCTGCAATTTGAGATTTTTGCGCTCCTGAATATTGATGTGTTTAAAATACGACTTCCACAATTTCTGATAAAACTCCTCCCCTTCCTGCAACACATTTTCATTCACCTGTCCGGTAATTGAACTGAATTCCTTTCCTGATATTACTACTTCTTCCACTTTTACTTTATCGTACAAAATACCGTAATTCCGCTTTAAATCGTAAAGCAGCCATTTCTGGTCGGTAAACCGTTTCTGAAAATGACCGGCGACCAAGGGAATAACATCATAACGCGGTTCAATTCCGCAAAACCAAAGTCCGTCTTTTGTATGCTGAAACCGCACAAACTGCATCATCCTCATCGCCTCCTTTTTTACTTTTTGTGAAGTTTGGGTGAGGTACAAAACATCGGAATCGCCAAAATCGGTTTCTATATTGAAATGAGCGCTAAAAAGCCTTCGCAGAAAACGGTAAATTTTCATTTCAATTCCCTGCTCTTCTGAAAGAAAAGCGTAAAAAACCAATTGCTTGTTATTTCCGCTTAATTTGTTCTGAATTCCTTTCCAAACACGCTCTGCCTTTTCGGCATCTGATTGAATATCGTACTTTTGGGCAAACAAATGTTTTTGTTCTCCCTCCCTGCTGCAAATATCCACCGGAAACGCTTTATGATTATACGTTTCGAAAATGCAGGTTAAAAATCCCTCAAAGGTGCCGTCGTATGTAAAGATAGTCATTGTTTATCTGGTCATTAGTAATTTTCATTAAATCAGCATTCAAGATTCATTCATCGAAATTCGTTAATCTCAGTGCACCGGAGCGAGTACCGGTTTGTAATCAGTAAAAAAACTCAGTTGTGTATCGGGCGATTTTCTGTTTTTTGAAATCGATTCGGCAATCAGTTTGTGCTTCAGCCGTTCCGGCGCCCAATCGGTGGTTGAAACGGGCAGTTCGTTGCAGGTAATAAAGTACTTTGCTCTTTTCATAACTATTCCTATTTTTTGCAGGTGAAGTGAATTTAATTTCCGGTAGCGACGAGCCAGAATTATTTTTTGTGCCGACTGAACGCCAATTCCCGGAACACGCAAAATCATTTCGTAATCGTCACGGTTGATATCCACCGGAAACTGGTGCATGTTTCGCAAGGCAAAACTCAGTTTCGGGTCAATGTCTAAATCGAGAAATGGCTGGTCCTCAGAAAGGATTTCCTCGGCTTTGTATTTATAAAACCGCATCAGCCAGTCGCTTTGGTACAACCGGTTTTCGCGAACGAGCGGAGGTTGATTGAGAGCAGGTAACCGCTGGTCGTATTGATTTACAGGCAGGTAGCCCGAAAAATAAACACGCTTTAAATTTTGCGTTTTGTACAGCCCCGACGAAAGCAGTATAATCTGACGGTCGGTTTCGGGAGTAGCGCCGATAATCAGTTGCGTACTTTGTCCGGCGGGTGCAAACCGCGGTGCTTTTCTATATTTTTTTTGTTCTTCTCTACTTGCAATAATCTCATTTTTAATTTGATTCATGGGTAACAAAATACCTTTATAATCCTTTTCCGGAGCCAGTCGTTTTAGATGGAGTTCGGTAGGAATTTCAATATTCACACTTAAACGGTCGGCCCACAAACCCGCTTCATGAACCAACTCCGGACTCGCTCCCGGAATGGCTTTTAAATGAATGTATCCGTTGTAGTTTTCCGCCAACCGAAGTTTTTTGGCCACCTGTATCAAACGTTCCATCGTAAAATCCGGACTTTTAATAACTCCCGAACTCAGAAACAAACCTTCAATATAATTTCTCCGGTAAAATCCGATGGTAAGATCAACAATTTCCTCAACAGTTAGAGTTGCCCGCTGCCTGTCGTTGCTGCGGCGGTTGATGCAATAGGCACAGTCGTAAATACAGTGATTTGTCATCAGAATTTTGAACAGGCTAACACATCGGCCATCTTCGGTGAAACTGTGGCAAATTCCGCAGGCTACACCGCTTCCAATTCCTTTTGTCGTGTTTTTCCGGTTGCTTCCACTCGATGCACACGATACATCGAATTTGGCGGCATCGGCAAGTATTACAAGCTTTTTCTGAACACTTTCACTACTCATAACTTCTTCTTATTTTTATAAATCCCAAGCATTTCACAACAATTTTTCAGAATTCAAAAACCTTTGAGTTGCTTCTCTATAAAAATTCAAAATGACAATAATCTCGTCAACATTGACGATAATAATATAATCAAATCAAATTATTCGACAACATTTTTTTAGGAATTTTGCAATCAAAATAACAGAAGTCCGAATTTAAAGAGGTCATTTTTTGTAACTTTGGGAAAAGGCAAAAAAATGAACGAAGCACTTTTTTATACAAAACTCGGCAACCAAACGGTGCGGTGTGACCTTTGTCCATGGAATTGCATTTTAAAACCCGGGCAAACCGGAAACTGTAAAGTGCGCAGCAATGAAAGCGGGAAATTGGTAACTCATGTCTTTAATAAAGTTGCTGCTTTTGGAATCGACCCAATCGAAAAAAAACCACTTTACCATTTCCACCCCGGGAAAGACATATTCTCGATTGGAGAAGTGGGGTGCAACCTGCATTGCAGTTTTTGCCAGAACCACCGGATTTCCCAATGTTTTGCTGAAGAATTTACAGGCTTTCAGGAAATAACTTCCACACAACTTGTTTCCAAAGCGATGAAAACACCTCAAAATGTTGGCATTGCATACACTTACAACGAGCCGTTTACATTTTATGAATTCATGTTTGAAACAGCTCAATTGGCACATGAAAACGAACTAAAAAATGTAGTTGTTTCAAACGGATACATCAATTCTGAACCACTCAAAAAAATTCTTCCGTACGTCGATGCCTTTAATATAGATTTAAAAGCGTTTACCCAAGAATTTTACAGAAAACAGACCAAAGGAAAGCTGGAACCGGTTTTGAAAACCCTGGAAATTATTGCCAAAAGCAGAGCTCATCTTGAAATTACCAACCTCATAATTCCAGTTTTAAACGACGATGAAACTGATTTTGAAAAAATGGTAAAATGGATTTCGTCAGAATTAGGAAACGAAGTTCCGCTGCACCTCTCCCGGTATTTTCCTCAGTATGAGTTGAATCTTCCGCCAACTTCAACATTAAAATTAGAAAAACTATACGAGTTGGCGGCAACCCATTTAAAGTATGTTTATCTGGGGAATGTGAACGATGAAAAACGCTCATCAACTTATTGCCCGAAATGCGGCAGTTTAATCATTTCCCGAAACCATTATCATGCAATCGCTGACGGAATTAATTCAGACAAATCGTGCAAATTCTGCGGAAACCGGATAAACATTGTACTTTAGTACAAAAAGTGACTTATGAAAGTTTACCATCCGATTATTTTTCAGGGAAACCTCAATCAAAACAGGTATTTCGAAGGCTGGTACTTTAAGCATGTTTCAGCAAACCGTGACCATGTATTTTCAATCATTCCAGGAGTTTCTCTTACAAGTAATGACAAACACGCTTTTATTCAGGTAATTGATGGCATTTCAGGGAAAACCTGGAATGTTAAATACGAGTTATCAGAATTCATCTATTCAAAAAAGGAATTTCATGTTTGGGTAGGCAAATCAAATTTTTCTGAAAAAGGAATTCAGCTTGATATCGAAACAGAAGATTTAAAAATTAAAGGTGAAGTATTTTATGCTGACCTCGTGAAATATCCTACTTCCGCATTCTCTCCCGGAATTATGGGCTGGTATTCGTTTGTGCCATTTATGGAATGCAAGCACGGAATTGGTTCAGTTTTACACCATTTGAAAGGCTCGCTTTCCATTAACAATACCAATATTAATTTTACTGAAGGAACCGGTTATATCGAAAAAGACTGGGGAACTTCGTTTCCTGAATCGTGGATTTGGCTGCATTGCAACACATTTGAAAAACCGGGATGTTCGTTTACATTTTCGGTGGCAAAAATACCGTGGTTGGGGAATTTTTTTATCGGCCACATTTGTTTTCTTTATGTTGAAGGAAAATTCCACCAGTTTGCGAACTATAACGGCTCAAAAATTACCAAACTGACTTTTCATGCACCAGTTGTTGAAATCGAAATCAAAAATAAAACATACACCTTAAAAGTGAAAGCAGTTCAAAACCGTTCGGGAGAATTAAAAGCACCGGTAATTGGCGAAATGAACCGAATTATAAAAGAAAGTGTTGACTCAACCATCGAAATTGAGCTTTTCAACAAAGAAAACAAAATCGTCTTTGCTGATAAAGGAACCCGCGCCGGACTTGAAATCATTGAAAAAATACTTACCTATTTTTAGAACCCTTTTATTTCCAATATTTTCACGTACTTTTGAGGTCATAAAAAATATTACTGTTGAATGAAATTTTCAGAACTAGGAATACATGATGATTTGCTGGATGCAATTTCGTACATGGGATTTAAAGAAGCAACCCCAATTCAGGAACAAGCAATACCAATTATTTTAAACGGGAAAGATTTAATTGCCTGCGCACAAACAGGTACAGGAAAAACCGCAGCTTTCCTGCTCCCGATTTTAGATTTAATAGCCGACATGCCCGGTGGCGAAACTTCAACGCTGATAATTGTTCCAACCCGTGAACTTTGCATGCAAATCGACCAGCAGGTGCAGGGAATTGGTTATACCATGGGAATTCATTCGATTGCCATTTATGGTGGCGGCGACGGTGATAACTGGGGACAACAAAGAATGGCGCTCACAAAAGGTGCTGATATTGTTGTTGCTACACCAGGTAAACTGATTTCGCATTTGAATCTGGGATACGTAAAATTCGATTCCATTAAATTTCTGATTCTTGATGAAGCAGACAGAATGCTCGATATCGGATTTTACGATGATATTATAAAAATTATTTCGTACCTGCCGAAAGACAGGCAAACATTAATGTTCAGCGCTACAATGGCGCCAAAAATAAGAACGCTGGCCTCGCAGGTACTTCAAAATCCCGAACAAATTAACATCTCGATGTCGAAACCTGCGGAAGGAGTTTTGCAGGCAGCGTATCTCATTTACAATCAGCAAAAAAATGGATTAATTAGCCATTTAATTTCTGAAAATCCTGAATACAACAGCATACTTATATTCTGCTCGACAAAAAAAGCTGTGAATGAATTAACCCGCGTATTGAAAAAACAAAAATTTTCAGTTGAAGCCATTTCGTCAGATTTGGAACAGGCACAGCGGGAGGAGGTTTTGCAGGGTTACCGCTCGAAACGCACAAGGATTTTGGTAGCTACTGATGTTATGAGCCGCGGCATTGACATTAAAGACATCAACCTGGTAATTAACTACGATGTTCCGAATGATGCCGAAGATTACGTTCACCGCGTTGGACGAACTGCCCGGGCCGATGCGACAGGAGTTGCACTTACTTTGGTGAACGAAGACGATATGTACAGCTTTCACCAGATTGAGCAATTGATTGAACGCGAAGTATTTAAAATTCCTCTCCCACCGCATTTTGG
>DATITY010000741.1:0-8114 GCA_035467235.1 Draconibacterium sp.
TGAAAAACTCAAAAGAGGGGTAGAGAAATTACAGACATTTTCCTGAAAAAACAAAAAAGTTTCTTAGCTCAGAAATTTCTTTCGCAGTGCTTCCACCTGCTCGTTGTTAATTGGAATTAATTTTCCGAGTGAAGCTCCCATGGTAAGCGATTTGGCACTGAATTCGGCTACTTCCAGACGGTCGAATGTTCCAAGTAGCTTATCGCCTGTAACAATAATTGAATCGTTGTTGACTATAATTGCAGGGGTATTTCTGGAAAGCAAATTCAGAATTGTTTCCCTACCGGCAAAATGAGAACCAAACGGAACATTGGGAATGTCCTGCAAAAATATCCAGCTTTCGGGAATGGTTCGCACATCCATTTTTTGAGCAGTTACACTGTAAGCCATTAAATACGGCGTTTGTGTTAAAATGATGGAATTGACATGAGGATTTCGCCTGTAAATTTCCTGGTGCAGCCATGTTGAGCGGCTTGGGATTTTTCCCGGTTCGCGTTTTCCGTCTTTAATCTGCACAATATCTTCATTTTGAATGTCCCAGCGGGCCACTTTTGGCGGAGTTATCAAAAAATCGTTATTCCGCCAGCGCACCGAAACTGTTCCGTATGAGCTAATCATCAATCCTTGTGTGCTTGCACGATGAACAATTCTTTTTATTTCCTCACGTATCGCCCTTTCATCAGAAGGATATTCAACTATTTCCTGCTCGGGCAGCAAATGAGGAATCTGATTTTCAAATTCTTCAATTTGTTCATCAGACAGGTAGTTTACGTTGCCAATTGTGCTGCCATTAATAATTGTCCGTGCGCAAAATTCAAGCGTTTCAAATCGTTGAAAAGCATCACCCAAATCGGTTCCGCCAACCACTGTACCATGATTTTCCATGATTACTGCGTTGAATCCTTTCACAAATTCCTTTGCGATAATTTCTCCCAGAGCTTCACTTCCGGGCAATTCGTAACCTGCATAACCAATTGGACCACAAACATTTTTGGCTTGCGGAATTACGTTTGTATTGGGAATTTGCCGCACAATACTAAACGAAACCAGCGCCGGTGGATGTGCATGCAGAATGGCTTTTATATCGGGTCGTGCCTTGTAAATAGCAATATGAAACGGATATTCCGAAGATGGTTTGTGCCGGCCTTCAATTGTTCCGTTATTTCTGACACAAATAATATCCGACGGGCGTAACGAACCTTTGTCGATGGCAGAAGGCGTTACCCAAACATCGCCATTTTCGTCGATTACAGAAATATTTCCGCCCGAAGTTGTTGTTAATCCGCTGCGGTAAACTTTGTCAATAATCATCGTAATCTGGTCGCGGGGGTGCATCAGTTTGGTATCGAGCTTTCTCATTTTATAATTTTAAAAATCAATTAAAAATACAAAAAAAGGATACTGCCGGAACATATTCATCCTGTAGTATCCTTTTCAATTATTTTCAGAAATTGTTATCTTTTCAATAACACCTCTTTTTCATATTGTTGTATTTCAGCAATATAATCAGCGCCTACCGGAACATTTTCCTGCATGCACCAATAATCCCAAACGGCTCCGAATGATTTTGTTTTTAACTCTTCAAGCAGTGCTAAACGTTCAAAGTTCTGGCCGGCTTCCTCATATTTAAGTAAAGTTGAAGTTGGTTCGAGCATGGCAATCATAAACGCTTTTTGGGCTGCGCGCGTTCCAACAACATAAGCGCCAATGCGATTAATTGAAGCATCGAAAAAATCGAGTCCCACTTTTACACGACTGATAAAATTATTTCGCACTATTTCAGAAGCTATCATTTGAACATCTTCATTCAGTGTAACCACATGGTCTGAATCCCATCGAACCGGCCTTGTAACATGCAGTAAAACTTCATCAACCCATTGCAAACATGCCGAAATTTTATCGCCAACCTGTTCTGTTGGGTGAAAATGTCCGTTATCCAGGCAAATCAGTTTGTTGTTTTTGATGGCGTAACCCAAATAAAAATCATGCGAACCAACTGTCATCGATTCGGCGCCAATTCCAAAAAGTTTGCTTTCAACAGCGTCTTTCATTTGTTCTTTTGGATAATCGACCGCCATCGCTTCATCAAGTGATTTTTTCAGCAAAATACGGTAGCCGTTTCTGTCAATTGGAGTATCTTTTGAACCATCAGGAATCCAGGTATTGTGAACGCAGGGCGTTCCGAGTTGTTTTCCGATTTCAGCAGAAATTGCCCGGCAACGTTTTACATGTTCCACCCAAAATTTGCGGTTTTCCTCATTTTTACTCGAAAGCGTGTAACCATCGGCAGCGCGTGGATGTGAAAAACAGCTGGCGTTAAAATCCATTCCAATTCCCAGTTTTTTACACCAGTCGATCCAGCTTTGAAAATGTTTCACCTCAATCTGGTCGCGATCAACCAATTCACCTTTAAAATCGCCGTAAATAGCATGAAGATTTAAGCGTTGGTTCCCAGGCAAAAGCGAAAGTACTTTCTCCAGATCTGCGCGTACCTGTGCAATAGAATGGGCTTTCCCGGGGTAATTTCCGGTAGCCTGAATTCCACCGCCTGAAAGCGTTGCATCGGGCGTTTCAAATCCGCCAACATCGTCGGTTTGCCAGCAGTGAAGCGATATGACAACTTCCTGCATTTTTTCAATCACTGCATCCGTGTTCACGCCTAATTCGGCATATTGTTCCCTGGCCAGTTGGTAGGCCTGTTCTATTCTGTCTTTATTCATTGTAACCAAATTTTGTATTAGTCTTATTAACTTTTCAAAGTGCATCTTCATTGTTTCGTCCGAAAAAAGGCAATACACTCTTTTCTACTTTTGCTCGCGGACGATTTTTTTCCCGTTTTTCTAACCCGGGATTAAATCCTCGGGTTATTAATATTTGACCCTTTCAGTGTCATTATTTGTAATATCAATTATCCAGAATCCGGCATCTTACTGCACCGGGTAACTGAATTTGTATTCGCCTGAACCCAGTTTTAATGAAACGGTTTTGCCTGATTGCTGTGCAGCCATTAATTTGTCATCTTTTAAAGAAGCAGCATTAACCGTCACTTTTTCAAGTTGAGCAGATGGCAATGTTACCGAGGCAGTTGTATTTACCGGAACTTTGACTTCATACACAAGATTTTCACCTTCAATTTTCCATGATGATTTTATATCACCATACAAAGACTGATGTGTTGCTCCGGCATTGGTGATTCCGCCTCCCGGGTGTGGAGCCAGCAGAATATGTTTATACCCCGGCGCCTTTTCATCAATCTGAATTCCGGCAACATAGTTATACAACCACTCTCCGATTGCACCATACGCGTAATGGTTAAAACTGTTCATCCCAACATCCTGGAAAGTTCCGTCAGGCTTCTGTCCGTCCCAGCGTTCCCAGATGGTTGTAGCTCCCTGCGTTACAGGATACAACCACGACGGGTATTCCTTGCGGTTGAGCAGCATAAAAGCCAAATCTTCAAAACCCTGATCTGATAAAGTTTTGCACAAAAGAGGCGTGCCAACAAAACCGGTTGTCAGGTGTTTAAATTTCTTCACATCTCCGGCCAGGTAATTGGCGGCTTTCGGAACCAGGTTTTCGGGAAGCAAATCGAATGCAATGGCAAGCAGATAAGCAGTTTGTGTATGCGAAACCAAGCGACCTGACGGTGCAACGAACTCGTTTACAAATGCTTTCTTGATGTTTTCAGATAGTTTGGCATATTTATCAGCATCGTCATTTTTACCAAGAATTTTGGCAATTTTGGCCAGCAATCCACTTGAATATGAATAATACGCAGTTGCTATTAAATCTTTTTCGGTTGTTGCGCCGGTATAATCTGAGTTTGTAGATGCAAAGGCCAGCCAGTCGCCGAAATGACCATCATTGGTCCACAAAAAATCATCACCTGCCCTGCCAGTCATGTAATCAACCCATTTTTTCATACTGGGATACTGAACTTCCAAAATTCGTTTGTCGCCATAAGACAAATAGGTGGTCCACGGTACAATCAATGCTGCATCAGCCCAGGCTGTTGAACCTCCTCCGCCATTCAGAACATCTGGAATTACATGTGGAACTTTTCCGTCTGGAAGCTGGTCGGCAGCTATATCTTTTGTCCATTTTGTATAAAATGCTGAAACATCGAAATTGAATGCCGCTGTTGGACTGAAAACCTGTGCATCACCTGTCCAGCCAAGCCTTTCATCGCGCTGCGGACAGTCGGTTGGAACATCGAGAAAGTTACCTTTTTGTCCCCACTGAATATTTTTCTGCAACTGATTAATGAGTGGATCGGAACAGACAAATGTTCCGGCTGGTTCCATCGCGGAATGAATAACAACTCCGGTAATATTTTCAATACCCGCAGTACCTGGAAAACCAACAAGCTGTACAAACCGAAATCCATGAAATGTAAACTTCGGTTCATAAATTTCTTCGCCATCTCCTTTTAGAATATATACATCTGTAACTTTTGCTGCACGCAAATTATCGGTGTAAAAATTGCCTTCCTTATCCAGAACCTCCGCAAATTTCAGCGTAATAACATCACCTTTTTTACCTTTTACTTTCAGTCTTACCCAGCCAACCATGTTTTGTCCCAAATCATAAACAAGCTCATCATTGGGAGTAGTAAACAATTTTATGGGTACAATTTCTTCTATTGCTTTCACCGGAACGCCTTGTGGCGCAATTAAAATTTCCTTTGAATGATTCAGATTCACCACTTTTCCCCAATTGCTGTCATCGAAACCGGCAGTTGCCCATCCCGGCATTTCCATGCGTGCATCGTAAGTTTCCCCGTTGTAGATATCAGAAAAAATAATCGGGCCCGTTGTTGCTTTCCAGCTTCCGTTGGTTTCAATGATTTCGCCAGTGCCATCGGTATAATTGATATGAACCTGTGCTATTAATGCAAGTTTGTCTCCATAATAGCTATTTTGTTTCGAGAACCCGATGTTTCCGCGATACCAGCCATCGGCCAAAATTGCGCCAATTGAGTTTTTTGACTGAATCATTGGCGTTACATCGTAAGTTTGATACTGAATGCGGTTTTTATAGCTGGTCCAACCGGGTGTAAACAACTGGTCACCAACCTTTTTGCCGTTAATATATAATTCATATAAACCCAGTGCCGAAACATAAACTCTTGCTGATTTTATCTTTTTTGAAGTAGAAAATTCCTTCCTCAGAAAATGGCTTGGTTTTGAACCTTCCATTTCTATTTCATTTTCCATGGTAATCCACGAAGCTGTCCACAACTCAGGTTTCAAAATTCCCATTTCCCAGAAAGCAGGCTCACTCCATTTGGTTCCCTTGTTTTCATTGTCCCAAATGCGAACCTGCCAGTAAACCCGCTGCATCGATTTTAATTCAGGTCCTGCAAATTCGACATTCACCGACTGGTCGCTGGCTATTTTACCTGAATTCCAAATGACCTTTCCTTTTGGTGACTGATCGGTTACTTTAATTTCGTATGCCGATTGCAATACATTTTGCTCATCGGAAACAATTTTCCAGCTCAGCCGTGGTTTCTGAACATCAATTCCTATTGGATTTTTATGATATTCACAAACCAGATCTTTTACTATAGTGCCTGCACCTGTTACAGTAAAACTGCTGAACAGTAAAGCGATGGTAAATAGTTTTACCCATTGAATTTTTAATTTCATAATTAATTATTTTTTAGTTGATATTGGTTTTATTCCATGTAAAAAACTTCTTCCAGTTGCACTGTCACTGGCGAATTATCGGGATTGGATTTCATTATGTCCGACATAAACTTCCACCATTTTTGCACGATTTCAGTTTTACCCAAATCCTGTGATCCGACATCGCCTCTCACTTTCTGAAAGGCAAACAATGTGTTTGTTTCTTCATCGAGAAAAATGGAATACTCACTGATTCCAGCCTCTTTCAGCAGCTTTTTCAATTCAGGCCAGATTTCGTCGTGACGTTTTTTATATTCCTCTTTTTGACCTTCATTGAGGTGCATTTTAAAAGCTAAACGTTTCATTACCCAAGAGCATTTAATTCAGGATACAACCATTTGGCAACGCCAATTACGATAACCGACAGCAGAATTGCGCCGATACCCAGCAGAATCGTGTTGTAGGTTTTTTTGGATACCCCTTTCCATTCCTTGCGGTAGAAGCCCCAAAGATTGGCGGTCAGAATGATAGTAGCCATGTGAAGTGTCCATGAACTGGCACCGTTCCCGATTTTTGTTTCGCCCATTCCATAGAAAAAGAATTGAAGAAACCACGTTGTTCCGGCTAGCGCGCAGAAAAGATAGTTATGGAGCAGGGGTGTTTTTTTGTCAACGAAGTCACCACCGGTTTTATTTTTAAGTATCAGGGCGGTTGTCCATATCACGTTGGTTGTTAAACCTCCCCAGAGAATCACAAAGAAAATGATGTTGTTTTCAAAGAGGTATTTAAAATTTCCGCTTTCCTCGGTCAAAAACGGGTAACTCTGTTCGACTGCAAGCGACCTTGCGATGGTAGCCATTTCTTTGCCCGCATCGATTCCAAAACTGAAAAAAGCGCTCAAAATACCTGAAAATACCGCAATTATTAAACCTTTCGACAGGCTGAACTCGATGTTTACACCTTCTTTAACATGTCCCAGGTCGCTGTCTTTTTTAATTCCTGCACGTCCGCTGAGGATGATTCCGGCTAACAGTATCACAATGCCGAGTATGACGATTCGCCCGCCGGTACTACCAAACAGGTCGGAAAATGAAAGTCCGTCCGGAATGATTTCGGCAATTCCGGGGATGTTACGAAGGACAGGCAAACCCAGCGAGCCGACTACGGAAGTAATACCCAATAACACGGAATTTCCCAGCGACATGCCAAGATACCGGATGGCCAGTCCGTATGTAAGACCACCAAGACCCCACAACAGCCCCATAATATATGTATTGCGTATTACGGCGCCGCTTGAAGCGTGCAAAATTCCCTGCCAGTCGGGAATGGTTAAAATCACCGCCAGAAACGGCATTAACAGCCACGAGAAAATACCACCCGTAATCCAGTAAATTTCCCACCGCCATTTTTGTACCCAATTGTAGGGCATGTACCAACTGCCCGAAGCTCCACCACCTAAAGAGTGAAACAGGATTCCCAAAATTACATTCATGTAAGTTTAATTTATTTGATTTACTTTTTAATGATTCAGTTCGACAACAAGAAAACAAATATATATTTGTAAATATCGAAAAACAATACATTAAATGGCATAAAATTTACACTTTATGACCCAAAAATGATTAACAACGAATTCAAATATTTAACGATTAGCGAAGAAGACAGTAAGTGGGGTCTTTATATCAATGTTGCCGGCACCGCCAATGTTCTTCCAAATACCAGTTATCCGTCGCCAACTCATCCTTCCGAATATTTTTTCACATGGGAAAAAGGGCGCATTTTAAACGAATTTCAAATCAATTTTATTACTGAAGGTGCTGGATTACTGGAAAATAGATTCGGAACTTTTCCGTTAAAAAAGGGAAGTATTTTCATTACTTTTCCCGGTGTCTGGCATCGTTACAAACCCACATTAAAAACCGGATGGATTGAAACTTATATTGGTTTTGATGGAGAAATGGCCCGAAAACTGATTTGCAAACCACAGTTTTTTCCCGAAGAACCTGTGTTTCATTTTGGAATAAAAGAAGAATTGCTTGATACCTTTTTAAAGATATTTGACCTCGTTGAAAAAGAACAACCGGGTTATCAACAAATAGCATCGGGAATGGTAATTAAATTGCTTGGGTACATTATTTCATTCGAAAAACAGAAGGATTTCTCGGGTAAACCGATCGCTAAAATCATTGAAGCTGCCCGTTTCGAAATGAGGCAAAATATGGAAAAAGAAATCGATTTAAAAGAATTGGCAAAAAAGCAAAATGTCAGCTATTCGTTTTTCAGAAAGATGTTTAAAAAATACACTGGCGTTTCACCCGGTCTGTACCACCTGCAGTTGCGGATAACACGTGCAAAGGAACTGCTCATTTCCACCGATAAAAGCATCAAGGAAATCAGTTACGAACTTGGTTTTCAGTCTATTTTCTATTTTAGCAATATGTTCAAAAAGAAAGAAGGGGTAACGCCATCGTACTTCAGGAATAA
>DATITY010000742.1:0-2094 GCA_035467235.1 Draconibacterium sp.
CGTTAATCGATGCTTTCGGGTTGGGAACTTTAAAACTGATGAAAGACAGAAACTTTGCTGTTTTCATTATTTTCTCATTTCTTTCACTACTCCCTTTTGCCATGTATTATTCCTATTTTTCTGAATTCCTTTTAAACATCAATACAAAATACATTTCAGTTACAATGAACTGGGGAGTACTGGCCGAAATGGGTTTCATGCTGCTGATTCCAGTCGCCATAAAAAAATTCGGTTTGCGAAAAGTGATGATTTTTGGCTTGATTGCACTTGTTATCCGTTACCTGTCGTTATACGTTGGCGGGGTTGTCAACCAAAACTGGATGTATTATATCGGTATTTTAATCCATGGACTTATTTTCGGATTTTTCTTTGTGGGCGGCCAGATTTACATCGACAAAAAAGCGCCTGCCGAATTAAAAGCACAAGCCCAGGGATTTATTTTTCTTGTAACTTTTGGTGTTGGTCTGTTGGTTGGAAACATGATTTGCGGCAGGATTATACATCATTACAAAAGCGTTGAAGATTACAACTGGGATGCTATCTGGGGAATTACCACAATCAGTTCAGTAATCCTTTTGGTACTTTTCATGCTGCTTTTCAAAAATGAAGATAAAGCACTCCAGACAAATAATTGAATCCGTTTCCTTATCGATTCCTTTAAAAATTGCTCTTGTTCTTTCACCTCCCCCTCGGGGAGGCCGGGAGGGGCTATTACCTGAAAACCACATGATACCAGTAAGTATCTGAATAATCTCTTAATGCTGCCTGTGCCTGTTGTTTGTTCCCGCTGTTTTGTTGAAAAATCCTGTAATATTCGTTAAACCGGATTACTGTTTGCGGATTGATGGTAAATCCTTCGAATTCGGGATATTTCTTCAAATTCAATAAACTGTAAGCTACAACTGCCTCTTCAATATTTTTGGGAATCCGGTTAAATCCTGCACTTTTCAGAAGTGGTAAAAATTTGGTTACATTCTCAAAGTCTTTTTGAAGTAAAAGCCTGGCAAATTTGTATTCAATTGCAATCCTGTTGGTTGAATCGGTCGCTATAATTAAATCGATGTTGGCCAGCGGATTTTCTACCAATATGAAAAAATCCTGCCTGGTTTTGAAATGCTGTTTACGTCCCAACTCAACATCTTTCGAAATTGCTGCATCGTTAAACAAAAGTTTTTCAAATTTCCGGGCTTCATCGCGATAAAAAACCGATTGTTTCAGAATCGCAATATATTTCTGTGCAACCTTATAATTACCATTTACAAGTTCTGTTTTTATGAGCATTTTTATTCCTTCCGGGGTATTCCCGTGCATTACCATGTATTCGTAAGCCCAGCGCTGTGCCTCGTTAATCATACCCAGCGACCAGTAAAAATAACCACCTCTTTTTAACACTTCAACTGCCAGTTCCCATTTCAAAAACAGCGTGCTTCCATCAGGACTTTGCGGAAACTGAAAGAGTACATCATTTAATTTGCCGGTTTCTGCCAACGCAACGTTGTTGAGGAAATTTGTCAGGATATTCATTGACGGAAACTTTGTATTATAAGCAATAAGCTGTTCAAATTTCTGCTCATAAAACAGTTTTTCCACATGAAAATAGTGACTGTTTTTTTCATCGATTCGCGAAACGGATAAAAAGGCAAAAACCGCAAACACCAGAAAAGGTGCAGTTTGTGCAAGTTGAAAATTACGCACTTTGATTTTATCGAATAATATTGGGTAAAATCTGAAAATCAATGGTAAAAAGGAAATCAAAGCAACAACCGGAAAAAAAAGCTGTTTCTGACCTCCAATATTTCGTTCAGGGAACGGATAAGTAAGTAATGTTTTAATTGTATGAAAAAACAAGAATTCCTGAGCAATAAAGAAAAACAAACTACTCAACAAATACAGAACAGCTAACTTTATCAAACTTCCCTTTTCGCGGTAAGTCAGAAAATAAATCGTAAGTAAAATCAGAAAAATCAACGAAAAACTTCCGGTTATTATGTACCAAACCGGAAATAAACCGACAGCAATCCACATTTTAGCGCCGTTTAAAAACCGGATTGCCAGGTAAAACATCAGAATCTGAAGAAAAATACCCAGGTTATT
>DATITY010000743.1:0-3519 GCA_035467235.1 Draconibacterium sp.
GAAATCATCACCCTTTCAAAAAGGTCATTCCAGACATCCAGATTATTTTGCCTGACTGCTTCAAAATTCCAACCGAAAGGTTCGCTGATTTCTATTTCCAGGTTTTTGGCAGCATTTTCGATGCTTACATAAGAAATTCCGGTACGAACCTGCACAACAGGATTATCATAAGTGTTGAATTCGATAAATGCCCCGGCATCAGCGGGTTTTTCCTTTTGCAGGATATTAACACCATTATGAATTCCGTCATCAGTCCAAACGCCAAAGTTTTTTATGGGCTGGTCGAACTCAACAACAAAATGGATTATATATTCCTGTGAAATGCCTCCAGACCATGTGTTTGGCGATATTTGCCTGCTGTATCCTTCCACCCGGGTTGGACCTACTTTTTCGATGCGAACATCTTCCAGATTATAACGGTATTCTGCCGGAATTTGTAAATCGAGCAAAATCCGTGAGCCTTCTTTTTCCTTTGGAAAAGTGTAACGCTGGAATCCGCAACGGGTGGTTGAGGTGAGCTCGGCAGTAATAGTATAATCGGTTAATTCGGCTTTGTAATAACCTATTGGCGCTTCTTCGGTTTCTGTATTCAGCCTCGAACGATAACCTTCATCCGGATTTTTTTCATCTCCAACATCAGTCATTAAAGGTCCGTTTGTTGGCATCAGCAGCAATCCTCCCATTGTCCATTCATGAATATGACTAAATCCGCCGATGGTTTCGAAAATAGGATCGTAACCAGCCTGCCATCCGGCATTTTGGTTGTCGGGGCTAAGTTTCACCATACTAAAAGGCATCCACGGGCCGGGAGCAATCATCCAACGTGAATGGGCAGTCCCCATTTTTGTATCGACATAATCTGCCGGGGTTATCAGTTTTTGCGGATTACGCTGAATTTTTCCTTTTTCCAGGATTTGTCCGTCAGCCCAAATTTCGTATTTGCTTTGCTGCGGAGACGAAACCGCCGGCATGGGAGCTTCGAAAATATATCTTCCGTCTTCAACGGGTTCTGTGAAGATAGTAATGTTATTCAGTACCACTTTTAATTCAGGAGTTCCCGTGAGATGCTCAACATCCACAAGTAAAGGCTGTGCCTGACCCTGCGGAGTTTGAATTTCATAATCTGCGGGTTGAACACTTCTCAAAAACAGTTCCTTGTTTTCTGTAAGTTTTGCGTTACCCGGTCCGTCCAGCCTCACCTGGTCGAACATAAGCCACGAGCCCTGCAGCGTTGTCAGATTAATTTCATTTCCCCCTTTTTTTATTATTTCCGACGGAACGGGTATTTCGATAACATATTCTGAAGAACCGGTTATTTCGGCAGAGGGCAATTTCTCTCCCAAACCTGCCGGTAACCCGTACTTCCATGGCTTTCCGTTTATGGTAACTTTAAAAACAGGCGGTTCTTCCCTGTTGCAATTTGCCAAATCGATTACCAGCTTCCATTCTCCTTTTTTGGGAAGTTTTTCAAGACCGAAAAGAATGCTCAGCGTGTGAGAACGCCAACCTGCTGTGCCCGAAGTACCGCCCCAAGAGTCAGCAGGACCTGGCAAAACATAAGGCCAGTCGGTTTTAGTTTCAGAAACGCCAACCATAAAAAAACGATCTTCCCATCCAAAGTCCTTTTCCAAAAAGCGGTTGTACTCATCGGGAGCCAGTGAGAATTCAGCTGCGCTATTATCACTTTCACCTATTTGCCAGAGCGTTTTATTCTTCGGTTGGCACGAAAAAAATGTTCCGGCAATAAAAATAATCGAAATGAGTGAAATCCAACTTTTGTTAAACCTTGTCATTCTTTTATGTTATTTATTTTCGTTTGAATAAGAATATGGAAAAGAAGTCTCCTGGATTCCCCGTTGTTTGTTTGGAAGAGGTCCCATTTCAAAATTGATTTCAGCTCCTTTCATGATTTCGGAATAATTGAAATAGTTTTTGTCGTACTTTTTCCCGTTCAGTTCAACAGACTGAATATAAAGGTTTTTTGCGCTATTTTCCGGAGCATTTATAATCACTGTCTTTCCGTTTTCAAGTTCTACAGTTACTTTTTTAAATAAAGGCCCGCCAATAACATACTCATCGGTTGCCGGAGCAACAGGATAAAATCCCATCGCGCTGAACACATACCATGCAGAAGTTTGTCCATTGTCTTCATCTCCGCAATAACCATCGGCCTGTGGCGAATATAAACGATTTAATACTTCGCGAATCCAGTACTGTGTTTTCCAGGGTTGTCCGGCGTAATTGTAGAGATAAATTATGTGCTGGGCAGGTTGGTTGCCGTGTGCATAATTTCCCATATTCATAATCTGCATCTCCCTGATTTCATGAATCACCCGACCGTAATAGGAATCATCAAAAATGGGAGGAACCACAAAAACTGAATCCAACATAGTTGCAAACTGTTCTTTTCCTCCCATTAAATTTATTAAACCCTGCACATCATGAAAAACTGACCATGTGTAATGCCAGCTATTGCCTTCAGTAAAGGCATCGCCCCATTTAAACGGGCTGAAAGGAGACTGAAATGTTCCGTCTTCATTTTTACCCCGCATTAATTTGGTTTCGCTGTCGAAAAGATTTTTGTAATTCTGCGACCGTTCAGCAAAAATCCTGATTTCCTCTTCCGGCTTACCCAAAGATTTGCCCAACTTATAAATACAAAAATCGGCAAAAGCGTACTCAAGCGTTCTCGCGGCATTTTCATTCACTCCAACATTATACGGAACATAACCCAGCCTATTGTAGTAATCAACGCCATAGCGGCCTACGGAATGCATTGGTCCTTCGTTATTTGAGTTTTTCACCACTGCTTCCCATAGAGTTTCTATGTCGTAACCGCGAAGTCCTTTTAGCCAGGCATCGGCAATTAAGGTTGCTGAGTTGGACCCTATCATAATATTCCGGTGACCGGGACTTGCCCACTCAGGTAACCATCCGCTTTCCTTATAGGTATTTACCAAACCCTCCTGAATTTTTTCGTTTAATGACGGATACATCAAATTAAAAAATGGAAAAACGGCGCGGAAAGTATCCCAGAATCCATTATCAGTAAACATATAACCGGGTAATATTTCGCCATTGTACGGACTGTAATGATAAACTTTGCCCTCTTTATCAATCTCATAAAATTTACGTGGAAAAAGCAAAACACGGTATAACGAAGAATAGAAAGTTTCTTTCTGGTCATCCGTTCCACCTTCAACCCGGATGCGGGAAAGTTCCTTGTTCCAAATAGCTGCCCCTTTTGATTTTACTTCATCAAATGTATCATTTCCCAGTTCTTTCAGATTCAATTCTGCCTGGTCGTAGCTAATAAACGAAGAGGCCACCCGCGCAACAACCTGCTCTCCTTTTTTTGTTTTAAACTGTAAGGCGGCGCCAACGTGGTCATCCTGTAACTCATTCACTCCTTCTACCAAATGGTCTTTGCTCCAAATATTGCCCGAAACAAAAGGTTTATCAAAAACAATAATAAAATAGTTTTTGAAATTATCAGGCACACCTTTGCTGTTGCGGGTT
>DATITY010000744.1:0-3110 GCA_035467235.1 Draconibacterium sp.
AAAAGGAACGGTTCTTTTTGAAATGTTTGACTTGGGAAAGTCAAACTCCCGGAAAGTACAGCTATCGGTAAACAAACTTCTCCCTTTTCTGCAAATTGAAAACGCCGTAAAATATAAATACCAGCATTCCAACACCAAGGAAAATCCGGTTTTTGGAGATGATTCCCTGCCAGATGACCTAGTGCATCAGCGGAATTTCGCCATCAAAAATTTCGACATTTAAGGTGAGATAGGTTTTAACCTTATTTTTGGAGGCGATTTCAACAATCTTACGCAAATCGTCGAGGCTGAAATTATTGGCCGAGCGCGAACGCATATTCATACCAAACCGCTAACAAGAATTTGAATATATCTAATTAAAATTGCACATTGATTTAATTATTTCCTTTTCAATATGCAGGTCTGATAAAGCCATTTCTAAGTGGATTACAACTTCATCTAAAGAATCAAAAGAATGGTTGTTAAATTTCTTTTGTTCCCTTATATAATCCCAAATATGCTCTACCGGGTTTAGCTGTGGAGAATATGGTGGCAATGGTAAGATGGTTATGTTTTCCGGCATTTCAAGTTTATGAGTTGTATGCCAACCTGCTGAATCCATAACCATTATTATCCGGTAATTTTGGTAATATGATGCCGTTTCTTTCAAAAACACGTTCATTGCATCTGTATTGCAAAAAGGCGCAATTATTGAAAATGTTTCGCCAGTTTGAGGACATGCTGTAGTAAAGGCATACACATACTCCCTGATTTGTTGTTGCTTTACAATCGCCCTTTCGGGTCGATATACCCAGCATTTCCTTACTTGATTTATCCTTCCAAATCTTGCCTCATCCTCAAAAAACAACATTAATTGGCGGTTATCTGAGGGCTTCAATTTATAGGATTCCAAAATTTCGGGGAGTTTTTTTTAAACTCCTCTTGTGCAATCTGGTTGTGCTTGGGATGTTGGGGACGTGGAGCTTTCTTTTTCCAGTTATGACGTTTAAATAGATCCCAAACATAATCATCCGAAACCTTTCTGTTTAGCTGCTTTTCAATTTCTTTACAAACATCTTTTGCCGTTAATATTTCCCCTTGTAATGCTTTTAAACGGAAACTTTCCATCATCTTCACCTCCGCTTCGATAGTTAAAAATGATGTCTCATCCCTTCGTCCTCCCCATTCAAGCTTTTCAGTAAAGTTGGCTCCCTGCTTATTGTAAAGCTCAACAATACGGTATATCTTACTCATGGTAACACCTAAGAACTTCGCATATTCTTCAGCCTTTTTCCCTGGATTAAAAGAAACGGACAAAAGTATTTGCCAATAACTCCTGTGATGGGTATTAACGCATGTCATCAATTTACTTGAAATCTCTGACGTAGTCAAATGTGGTTTTAATTGCATCTTTTTCATGCAACTAATATACAAATAAATTAATTAACTTGTTAGCGGTTTGGTATGAGTTTGTCGTCAAAATCTTTTTTCATTTTTACAAAGTTACAAAAACCACAAATTATCTTTTCCAAAGTCGGGGATTTCGTTGCCGGAGAAATGGGGGAAGATTTTAACAGCCTCTTTTACCTTTTGGTTAGGATTTTGAGGAAATTGGGGAAATGGAGGAAAGCCCTTCCTCAACCAAGGCAAGCAGTCAAACCCTCCGCGGATGGGATGGTTTTAAACAGGCAATTCCTATGAATCATCTAAATCCTCCATTTCCCCTGAAAAACTTTACAGAAACCAAAGGTTATCGTTGCCGATGTTGGGTGGAATGTTGCCACCGTTGAAATGGGGCGCAATTTGCGCTACCATTTCGGGATATTTTATTGTAACCGGCAAGTTTTGTTGCTTAACGGATTTCCAATAAATCCGGGAGAACTGATATACCTGGTCAATCAGTTCCTCAATTGTTTTTGTATCGATTTGGAGTGTATTGTCCGAGGGACAATCGATTTTTAGTTTAACAGGAAAGGGAAATCCATCTGTAGGTCTGTGACTATCGTCGTCGTAACGGGTATTGTTGCAAAGCAGGTACGTTTTGTTACCCAGATTGATGTACCTGCCGCTATAAGGCATTAGTTCTTTCCAACCTGTATCGAAAATGACAAAATCTTCTGATTCGGTTTTATTGATGGTAACGACAAAAACAGGTATGTCGAGCCCTAAATTATGCAGGGCGTTTTCAATGGGTTTAATTTCTTCCTCGCTCATTTCTTTGTAAAAATGAATGATTAGGCGTCCGGGTTTGTCGTTTACATTGGCATAACGGATTACGGCTTCTTCAATAGAGCCAGCAAGTTCCGCGGTCTGGTCGTGGTGAAAATAATCGAAAGAGTTGAATGCTCCTGTATTATCGAACGAAAAGGCTGAGCCGAGATACTGAATTTTTGTGTCTTCATGACGGAATGCTCCCACACCTACTACCAATTCTTTATGGTCGGGGACATTTATGCGCCAGGGAATACCTCCTAATTTGGCATTTATGGCAATTGCCATATTTTGCAGGGTATAGGCAAAGTTGCTTTTGCTTCTTCCATATTCATCTACTTTTTTGTCCTCTTCAATAACTTTCAGCATTTTATCGGTTTCGATACATTGTGAAGTTATATCGAGGTTCAGCAGTTTTTCTTTGACTTTATAGTAAATCTTACGTTGTTCCTTGTCTATGGCATGTTTACCAATGGGTGTAAGATAAATTGCAAGGTATTTCACTCCTTCAACCCAGTTATTATTTTCAAGGGCTTTTTCAATTTCAGCCAGTGGATTGGCGTAATCGGTGAATGGGATATTGAATGTTTTTGGTGCGAGGGTGATTGGGACTGCGGTATAATGTATCAATCCTTTGAAAAGATTTTTATAATTTTTAATCAGGTATGTTGACAGGTCGTTAGTCAGCTGTTTATAACCTTCGGGGACAATAAAAAACATCTGAATATTGTTTTTACGCCTGGGCTGACTGAATGGTCCGTTATTTACTCCCCGTTGAGGTTTTACATCGATGGCATTTTTGCCATCAGATGTTTTTCCGAAAACCAGTTGATTGCTTTTAGCTGAAGTTTTTCCAATTTGCAATGGACGCGCCTTGTCGAACCCGTTATTTGAAATCTGAACTACTTTCCGAAAGTCAG
>DATITY010000745.1:0-8566 GCA_035467235.1 Draconibacterium sp.
CCTTCGTTATGCAAATCGCGGGTATTGTCTTTTAACTGAGTGCCACGGACAATTGAATCGTCAAGAAAAATTCCGCGTTTTCCTTTTATAATCGCCGGATTCGGTATTAGCTTCATTTTAGCCACAAGGTCGCGTTTTAACTGATTCTGAGGCATAAAACTTCGTGGCCAGGTAGGTGTATATTTTGCATAAGGCCGCATGTACGGTATTTTGGCTTCATTGCTGTAACCAATCGCGTGTCCAATTCCAGAATCGGGAATTCCGGCAACAAAATCAGCATCCACTTTATCGTTTTTTGCCAGCGCTGCGCCACAACGATAACGGGCTTCTTCCACGTTTATCCCTTCGTAATATGACGGCGGATATCCGTAATAAACCCAAAGAAATGCGCAAATCTGCATTTTTTCGTTCGGTTTTCTAATTTGCTCGTATCCCTCGGCGGTTATCCTCACAATTTCTCCCGGCCCCAGAAATTTTTCAATATCGTAGTTGAGGTTAGCAAACGAACAGGTTTCGGATGCAACGGCAAAACCATGGCTATTCTTTCCGATTATTACCGGGGTGCGGCCCAACTTGTCGCGGGCGGCGATTATCATTTTTTCGGTGAGGATTAAAATGGAGCATGAACCTTTTATTTTAGAGAAAACATTTTCAATTCCTGATACAAAATCATCGCCATCGGCAATCAGCATTGCAATCAGTTCGGTTGGATTCACGCTTCCCTGACTGGTTTCTGAAAAAGTACGATGGTTTTTCAGCAATTCTTCCTCCAGTTCATCAGCATTCACAATTTTACTAACAGTTGAAATGGCAAACTTTCCGAGATGAGAGTTGGCTACAATAGGCTGAGCTTCGGTATCGCTGATTACTCCAATACCTGAATTTCCTTTGAATTTAACAATATCGTTTTCAAACTTGGTGCGAAAATAACCATCCTCCAGACTGTGAATCGCCCTTTGAAAGCCATCGTTTGGATTGAAAAAAGCCAATCCCGCCCGTTTAGTCCCTAAATGCGAGTGATAATCAGTTCCGTAGAATACCGGAGAAACACAGTCGTTTTTTGAAATGCAACCAAAGAATCCGCTCATGAGTTTATTGTTTTTAGATTGATTTTTTAAAGCTGAAAAGTATCGGTTTTTCTGCTGAAAAAAGGAATTACGATCAACAGTTTTTCAACAAACTGCCAACAGGTATAAATGTTTTCAGATGGATTTTAGATTTGAAGTGTTAGCCCAATGAAGTAATTGTATTAAAAAAGTATCAATAATGTCGATCGTGTTCGACATTTTATTGGCTTTTTGTCGAAAGAAATCGACATATTTTGTATAAAATAAGAAGACACAACCTACTTCACTAACCTTGAAATGGCTTTAAATTCAGGCGCTGCAGACGAACGGGTAATTTCGAACAGTATTGATTCATAAGATGTCATCAGAATTCCTTCGTGCCTGAAACGTTCTTTGGCAATTTCAATACTATCTTTATTTCGCGATGAAACACAATCCATAACCACAACCGGATTAAAACCTGCTTCCTTTAAATCAACTGCTGTTTGCAGCACACAAACATGCGACTCAATTCCGCACATAATGATATTTTGAGCTTCCAATTCCTTCAGTTTTCCAATTACAGAAGGTTCGTCACAACAACTGAAATCGCGTTTTTCAATAAAACTGAATTCAGGAAGAACAGATTTTATTTCAGGAATTGTTTCTCCTAATCCTTTGGTGTATTGTTGAGTAACAACAAACGGGAGTTGCATTTCAGTTAAACCCTGTATCAGAAGCTGACAGTTTTTCAGCAACGTTTCCTTTTCCCACATAGCCGGAAACAACCGCTCCTGAATATCGATAATCAAACCGATTGTATTTTCTTTTGTAATTCGCATGATTTAGATTTCAATTTTATCATCCGGACTTAGAAAAGTCCGGCTCCTCTTTCCTTTGCCTCAGCCTCTTTCCCTGCCTTCGCCTTCTCCCTTGATTTATCCCCCAAATATCCGCCATGATGACGTTTTGCGTAATCGTTTGCGGTAAAACCGATTTTGTTCATCATCGAAACCACAAGTGCATCGCCAATTACTGTCATCACAGTTGTTGATGTAGTTGGTGACAAACCTAACGGACAAACTTCAGCCGGATTGCCGGTATTAATAAAGGCATCAGCATTTTTTGCCAAAACACCTTCAGGATTGCCCGATATGACTATTAAAGGTAAATTGGGGTGTAAATTATTGGCAAGTTCAACCAACTCAATAATTTCCCGCGTTTTACCCGAATTGGATATCAACAACAAAACATCGTTTTCCTGTATCACGCCAAGGTCGCCGTGTTGCGAATCACTTGGATGAAGAAAAACTGCTGGTGTGCCGGTCGAACTGAAAGTAGTTGCTATGTTCAGTGCAATCTGACCCGCTTTTCCCATTCCGCTGGCTACCAGTTTCCCTTTTTTTTCGTGTACGCGATGATAAATGAGTTCAACCGCTCTAATAAAACCCTCCCCGATTGGAATATTCAGAATGGCCTGCGCTTCTTGTTCAATAACTTTTCGTATTGCTTCCTTCATTTTTTTAAAATTGAAATGCAAATCTAACTGAAAAAAGCAGCTGGGGGAGAAGTTGTTTTTCTTTTTTCACTGACATGCCTGAATGGCAGAAAAATAAACGCCCAAAACGTGCCAAATATCATAAAAAAAGTAACATATTGATAGTTATAGATTTTTAAATGTTTGTTACTTTTGGCCTTTATTTTTTACTTCTCATACAAAATTTAACAAAATGAAGATTCATGAATATCAGGCCCGGAATTTATTCAAAAAGTACGGGATTCCTGTTCCAGATGGTGTTGTTTGTCATACGGTTGAAGAAGTTCAGGAAAAAATTCCAAACGACGACAAACTTAGGGTAATTAAAGCCCAGGTACATGTTGGCGGACGTGGTAAGGCCGGCGGTGTAAAACTGGCGAAAACAAAAGAAGAAGCCATTGAAAAAGCACGCCAGATTCTTGGCATGGATATCAAAGGCCTGAAAGTGGAAAAAGTGCTTGTTGCCGAAGCTGTTGACATTGAAAAGGAATTTTACGTTGGTCTAATTAACGACAGGAATTCAAAATCGGTTACTTTAATGGCCAGCGCTGAAGGTGGTGTTGAAATAGAGGAAGTAGCCAAAACATCGCCTGAAAAAATTATTAAAATGGCCATCGACCCGATTATGGGTTTAATGGACTGGCAGGCTCGCAAAATTGCACTTCAACTGATGAGCGAACCGGCACAGATTCGTCAGGCTGCCTCAATTTTAGTAAAGCTTTACAAATTGTACATTGAAACCGATGCTTCGCTTGCCGAAATCAATCCACTGGTGTTGACTCCCGACAAAAGGGTTTTGGCACTCGACGGTAAAATGAATTTTGATGACAATGCATTATTCCGTCAGCCCGGTGTGCTTGCCATGCGTGAGGTAACTCCCGACGAACAAAAAGAGATTGATGCCAACGAAAAAGGGCTGTCGTATATTAAACTCGACGGAAACATTGGTTGTATGGTAAATGGTGCAGGCCTGGCTATGGCAACTATGGATATGATTAAACTTTACGGCGGCGATCCTGCCAACTTCCTTGACATTGGCGGTTCTTCAAATCCGCAAAAGGTAATTGACGCCATGTATATTTTACTGAGTGACACCAATGTAAAAGTAGTGATGATAAATATATTCGGGGGAATTACCCGCTGCGATGACGTTGCCCGCGGACTTGTGGCAGCTTTAAAAGCCATCAAAACTGACATGCCAATTGTGGTGCGTTTATCAGGAACCAATTCAAAAGAAGGACTTGAAATTATCAAAGAATTTGGATTACCCACCGTTTCAACTATGAGCGAAGCGGCAAAGAAAGCCATTCAATTAAGCAAGAAAAGAGTTTAAAGTTTAAGGTTCAAAGTTTAAAGAAAGAAAAAATGAGCATACTTATAAATAAAGATACCAAAGTTATTGTACAGGGAATTACCGGCCGCGATGGCGCTTTCCACACATCGAAAATGAAGGATTACGGAACCAACATTGTAGGTGGGATTTCACCCGGGAAAGGTGGCAGCGATGTTGGTGGAATACCTGTTTTCAATACGGTTGAAGAAGCTGTAAAAGCCACCGGCGCAGACACTTCAGTGATTTTTGTACCGGCGCCCTTTGCAGGCGATGCCATACTGGAAGCCAGTTATGCGGGCGTAGAACTGGTTATTTGCATCACCGAAGGTGTTCCCGTTCAGGATATGATTAAAGTTACACCAATTCTAAAACAAAACGGGACCAAATTAATCGGCGCCAACTGTCCTGGATTAATTACTCCCGGTGAATGTTTAATCGGGATTCTGCCTTCAATGATTTTTACACCTGGTAACATTGGATTTATCTCACGGTCAGGAACATTAACCTACGAAGTGGTTAATATGCTCACAGAAGCAGGATTAGGACAAACCACCTGTGTCGGAATTGGCGGCGACCCTGTTTCGGGACTATACTTCAGGGATTTGCTTGAAATGTTTGAAAACGACCCTGCCACCGACGCAGTTGTTTTAATTGGCGAAATTGGTGGTGATGCCGAAGAGCTTGCCGCACAATATATTAAAGACCACATGGAAAAACCTGTTGTGGCATTTATCGCCGGACAATCAGCTCCTGCCGGAAAACGGATGGGACACGCCGGTGCAATTATTTCGAGTGGTTCGGGAACTGCGGAAGAAAAAATTAAAGCCTTTGCCGCTGCCGGCGTTCCGGTTGCCAAAGAACCTGGCGAAATTCCCGGCCTGGTAAAACAGAAACTGGGATTGTAAATCAAAAAGCGAATTTATAACAGAGATAAAATCTCTTACTAAGTAAAACGGGCAGTTTCTAACGAATCTGCCCGTTGTTCTTTTTGAGCCACCAGTTCAGGAACCTCATTTTATGTCGAAATTACCTGACTGTTCTAATTTAAGATCTCTTTAATTTTCCAACGTCTTGACTGTATTTTTTTTACGTGCGAACCTTCTAAAAGGTAAGTATAAACACCAACTTTTACATTCCAGATAGGTCCTTTTTCTTTCGTAACAAATCCGTTGTCGTTGCTTTTTCTGTTCATTGTTTTCTTTGTAAAATGTTTTCTGACTTTTCGTTTAACAAGTTAAGAGAAAAGGAATAAATCAACCAAATATTTTCTGCCAAATAACGATTTTTATAGATAAATGCCTTCTTTTAAAGATAAACGAAACATCACAATTCAGAAACGCCGTTTATTTGCCCGCCTTTATTGAATATCCCCTTGATTTAATTGCCTCTTCAATTTGTGTCAGTTGTACTTTCGATCCATCGAATGAAACCACCGCTATAGAATCATTCAGGCTAACTGTAACCGATTCAATCCCATCAAGCGCTTTAACTCCCTTCTCAACTGAGGCAACACAATTCTCACAATGCATTCCTCCAATATTGATTGTAGCTTCAACTGTTTGAACAGGTGCGGTGGTAGTTTTTTCCTGCTGAACGTTTTTATTTCCCGACTGGCAGGAAACCATGCCCAATACAATTATCAGATAAAATAATTTTTTCATAACGGTTAAACATTTATGGTTTTTATACTTAATATATACCAAGTTCTTTTAAAATTGAGAAATATCTCTATCAAATATTATTCCATAATATCAAAACAATCCTTCTACCGAAAGATAACGTTCGCCGTGGTCGTACGAAAATGTAAGTATCCGCGAACCTGACGGTAATTCCTTAATTTTCTTTGCAACTGCTGCCAATGAAGCACCGGAAGAGATTCCTACAAACAATCCTTCGAGTTTTGCTGCCTTTTGAGCGTACTCAAACGCTTCATCTCTGCCTACCTGAATAGTTCCGTCAAGCAATCCGGTGTATAAATTTTTGGGAATAAAACCTGCGCCAATTCCCTGTATCGGGTGCGGACCTGGTGCTCCTCCACTAATTACCGGGCTTGCTTCGGGTTCAACTGCAAATACCTTGATATTTGGAAATTTCTGTTTTAAAACTTCAGCAACACCCGAAATATGGCCACCGGTGCCAACTCCGGTTATAAGATAATCAAAACCTTCGGGAAAATCAGCCAGAATTTCCTGTGCAGTAAATTTCCTGTGAACTTCAACATTGGCCGGATTGTCAAACTGTAAAGGAATCCAGGCATTTTCATTTTCCGTAGCCAATTCTTCTGCCTTTGCAATGGCGCCTTTCATTCCTTTTTCTCTCGGAGTTAGCACCAACTCAGCTCCTAAAGCTGATAATACCTTACGTCGTTCGATACTCATCGATTCGGGCATGGTTAACATCAGGCGATAACCTTTTACTGCTGCAACTAAGGCAAGACCAATTCCGGTATTTCCTGAAGTTGGTTCTATAATCACTGAACCGGGTTTTAAAATTCCCCTTTTCTCGGCATCTTCCACCATCGAAAGCGCAATTCTGTCTTTAATACTTCCGCCAGGATTTGTTTTTTCTACTTTCATCCAAACCTCGTAATCAGCAGGATATAAACGGTTTATTCGAACGTGTGGCGTGTTGCCAATAGTTTCCAAAATGTTTTGAGCTCTCATAATTAAAATTTTTAAATCGGTTAAATTAAAAAGGCTTCCCTGTTTTTCAGGAAAGCCTTCTATTTGTTAATAATTGAATTTTTCTCAGCTATTTAAATGAAAAACACTTTCCTTTCGTATGCAGAAACAACAACACATACAGCTATTCTTCATTATGTTTTCCATTTTAAATTTATTTTTGAATTATGAACAACGAAATCTGCCAAATGTTTTTGAAAAGTTAATTTTTATATCGTAGCCATTTGATTAATTCTTTCAAATTGACTTTTTTACCATACATCAGCAACCCAATACGGTAAATTTTAGCAGCGGCTGCAATAGCTCCAACGGTTGTTAAAACCAAAAGGAACATCGAAAGTAACAATTCCCATGTTGGAATTCCATACGGAATACGCGCCATCATTGCCACCGGCGAAGTTAACGGTATTATTGAAAACCAGAATGCAACCGGTCCTTCCGGATTCCGGGCAATCGGGAATAGTACCATAATCGATAATATCAATGGCATAGTGACCGGGAAAACCATTTGCTGCGAATCTTCTTCGTTATCGACAGCGGCCCCAACAGCACCAAGCAGAGAACTGTAAAGTAAATAACCGACCAGGAAATAAAATACAAAAGTAAAAAGGATGAGAGGAATGTTCATATTACCAATCATTTCCATCACTTCCAGTACTTTATTTGGCTCAGCTACCTGCGCCATTGAAGGATTTAGTTGCTGCTGACTATCCATGATGCTTTGCCCCATTTGTTGTGCCGATTCAGGGGAGAAGAAACTCTGAACACCCATCAAAACCACTATTCCAAGCACAACCCAAATGGCTACCTGTGTTAATCCAACCAAAGCAGTTCCGATAATTTTGCCAGCCATTAATTCGTAAGGTTTAACTGATGAAATAATTACCTCGATAATACGGCTTTTTTTCTCTTCCATTACACTCCGCATTACCGTTGCCCCATACATAAAAACAAAGAAGTAGATAATAATACCCATGGCGTAACTTGCAATAAAAGCAATTGCCGATGAGCTTTTCTGCGTTTCCCCGGTAACTGAAACTTTTAAGGTGCTTAGCCTGATGCTGGTTTTAGTGTTCGACAACCTTTCTTCCAAATCGGGTATTCCTGTTTCGTTGATTATCTTTTGCCGTTTGTCATTCTCAATATACCTGCTCAGTTTGCGCTCTATTTGTTCGTTTAATTCAAAAGGTACCTGTTTTTCTGAAATCAACTGCGCCATGTTATTGGTGTAAATATCCTTCGGAATGTATAACAGCCCGTAGAATTCGCTTCCTTTCAAGTTACTTTTCAATTGTTCATATTCTTCTTTTGGAATGAATTTATATTTTGTCATCCCTTCCTCTCCAAGCTCATTCAGAAACAAGGTTGATTCGTCGAAAACAGCAATAGTGCGTTCTTTTTTATCGTTATTAATGGATAAAAATATAACCAGTGCAAATACTCCTGCGAATAAAAACGGAACCAGCAAAGTCAGTATTATAAACGATTTCTTTTTAACCCTTTTCAGGTATTCCTGCTTTAATATGAGAAGTGTTTTGTTCATTTTTTTGAAATTTTATTTGATTCTTCAACTGCCCTGATAAATACATCGTTCATGCTGGGAATATGCTCTTCGAAAGAGATAATTTCCGACACCGGAATTAAAGCCTGGATTAAATCGTTGTTTGATTTACCGTATGAATATTCAACTGTTATTTGATTTATCCGACTGTTTTCCAAGTGGCTCAAAATCTTAAACTGATTGTTTAACAACGTATTCACCACATTGAAACTGCCTTTGTATTTTATCTCAAAAATATTCGATTTAAATCGTTCCCGAATTTCATCGGTCTGACCATCTACAATTTTAACTGATTTGTTGATAAGTGCAATATGGTCGCATAATTCCTCAACAGATTCCATGTTGTGTGTTGAAAAAATGATAGTTGCGCCATCATCGCGGAGTTGAAGGATTTCCTGTTTTAACAGA
>DATITY010000746.1:0-3248 GCA_035467235.1 Draconibacterium sp.
TGGTGTGTAAATGTAGGTGCTTTTTTCTTCGTACTGCCCGTCTTCGTCCATATCAACCCCTTCGCGCAGCCATTCCGAAATCCGGTTCCTGTACCTTTCATCGGGAAAAGTGTGGTTGAGCATCGCCAGCGCCATGCTTACCACCCAGCGGTGATTGGGTGTGTGAATTCCACCAACAAGAAAGGCTTCGCCGGCTTTCAGCATAAACTGCTTCAGCAAATCCAAAAGCTGAGTCGCTTTTTCATCCTGTTTCATCAACTGGTAACTTAACCAAAGAGGCTCAACAACAAAAGCAGTATCGGGAGTTGAATGAAAGTTGGTGGAAAGCAAATCGATGGTGCCGTCGCTGTGCTGAATTTTCAGGAGGTACTTTGCTGCCAGAACCATTGGCTCAATCAAAGATTCATCGCGGTAATATTTCGATTTTTCTGACGAATACGAAACTGACAGGGTTTTAATTAAACCGGCGGAGGAATGCGGATTGTAAATTTTCCAGTTGTCGCAAACACCGCCAAAATGTTTCGAAGCTTTATCAAGGTTCTGAAGTTGCAGTATTTTTGGAACCTGTTCATCATTCAGTTTAATAAGTTTGATTAAAAGCTCGTCAAAACTGATTGATTCATCAAAAGGAAAAGTTGCCTGTAATGTTTCAGGTAAAATAATTCCGGTTGAAATCAGCGAAGCAGCCCCTGTGTAATGAAGAAAATCACGTCGGTTCATTTTTCTGAAATTAGGTTTGTTCAAAGTTAGCATTTGATGAATCAGGTACAAATATGTTTGTGAAACTATAAACAGCCACTCGTAAAACAGTTAAAGTTTTATATATTCGAAACCAATAACTTAAACCAAAAATGAATGAAACATTTGATATTTGCATATCTTATTTTTCCCTTGGATTCAAATTCAAAAAAATCTGTACCTAACGAAAATTTTTCGCCAAAATCAACGTTTTCTGAACTAAACTAAATCAAATGACCAAATCAATTCTGTTTGTTATATTGCTGTACCTTACCGTAAAGCTGTTCGCACAGGAAACCCCGGAATCAAAAAAGCAGCTCAATTTTTTCCTTGATTGTTATGCCTGTGATTTTACTTTCGTCAGACAGGAACTGGAATTTGTTTCGTTTGTGCGCGACCCGAAACTTGCTGATGTGCATATCCTTTCAAGTCAGTCACATGCAGGGAGCGGTGGGCATAAGTATTTTATCCAGTTTATAGGAATGAATTCATTGAAAGGTAAAAACTTCGATTTTGAATATCTGGCAGAACCCTCTGAAACTGATGATGAAATCAGAAAAAATTTACTCAAGCTCATTCAGACCGGGATATTACAGTATTATTCAATAAACGGTTCACTGAAACAAATTGAGATAGATTTGAATGAAACAGGGAACAGGGAAGCAATGGATTTGGTAGTCGATCCATGGAATTTGTGGGTTTTTCAGCTTGAAGCCGGTAGTTTTTTTCAGGTTGAAGAAACACAGAATGAATACACTTTTAATACTGAAATAAGGATTGATAAAGTTACAGAGGCCTGGAAAACACGCTTTGAAGGAAGATACCAGATTTACAGGGAAAACTATTTTGATGATGGCGAAAAAATAGAAAACTATCAGAATGAAACCGAAATAAACGCCAGTTATATCAAAAGCCTTTCTCCACATTGGTCGGCTGGGATTTTTGGCGGTTATTCCTCGCAAACTTATCTTAACATTAAACACCTTTACGAATTTGCTCCCGGTATTGAATACAACATTTTTCCGTGGGATGTGAGCAACCGCAAGATTTTTACTTTCCGATACCAGGCTGGAATTCGCAATTATTATTACAACGAAATTACGATTTACGATAAACTGAGTGAGTTATTGTTTTACGAGCAATTCAGTCTTAACCTCGAATTGGTGCAACCTTGGGGAACTGTTGAAACCGGCGTTGAAGCAAGACATTATTTTCACGACTTTTCCAAAAGCCGGCTTATCCTGGATTCAGAACTTTCAGTGAGGTTGACCAAACAGTTCTCGGTGTTTTGCGAACTTGAAGCCCAGGTTGTACACGACCAGTTGTATCTACCCAAAGGTGATGCATCACTGGAAGACATTTTGCTCGAAAGGAGAAAACAGGCTACAACCTACGAACTTGGCGGACAGGTGGGTTTTAGGTTTACTTTCGGATCGATTTACAACAGTGTTGTGAACGAGCGGTTTTAATTATTTTCAACGTACTGTTTAAAATTGTCTAAAATCGCCTGCCAGCCGTTTCTTTGAAGTTCAACAGAATTAATTTGCTCGGCTTCAAAAGTTTCAACCACTTTTACTTTTCCTCCCAGTTGTATAAACGAAATCTGTACCTTTCTTCCGTCGCCTAACAGATAATGTATGGTTTCGCACTCTTTAATCAAGGTAAAAATCCCTTCGAAACCGAAACTCATTTTTCCGTCTTTTGAAGCCATTGTATAACAGAATTTTCCGTTTTCGGTGAGATTATTTTCAGCTTTTGGGCAGTGCCAGTCGTCGGATGCGTGGTTCCATTGTGTTATATGTTCCGGTTTTGTCCAGCATTCCCAAACTTTTTCGATAGAAGCGTTGATGGTGGTTTCTACGGTAATTTTTGTTATTGTCATTTTTCTTGATTTTGCTTTTCATTACAGTTAAACATCCAATGAACACCAAATTTATCGGTGCAACTGCCATAATAATCGCCCCAAAACATATCCTGCAAAGGTTGGGTTACCTTGCCGCCGGCCGATAAATCGCTGAACAGATTTTCCGTTTCTGTGCGGCTATCGGGTTGAAGCATGATGTAAACGTTATTCCCGGAAATCACTTTAAAACCCATAGATTCTGGGGCATCGCTGCCCATCAGTACATGTCCTCCAATAATTGGCAGTTCAACGTGCATTATCAGGTTTTTGTCTTCTTCGGGAATGGGCGGCATATCTTCGGATGCCGGGATATCGCCAAAACGCATAATACCGTATTCACTGAATTCGGTTCCAAAAACTGTTTTGTAAAAATTGAACACTTCTTCGGTTTGACGTGTAAAATTGAGATAGGTGCTTACTTTTGCCATAATAATCGGATTTAAAATTGATTAAAATGCAACAATGCGAATTGGGATTTTGTTTAAAAGCGATTGTTAATCTTCGATAACACCTAAATCCTTAAATACTGATTTTGTAATTTCCTTTCGGCAAGGGCCGAAGGTGGGTGAATTGTATTTTCTGTCCTGTAGCAAAAGGGTTGCAAAAA
>DATITY010000747.1:0-9888 GCA_035467235.1 Draconibacterium sp.
TATTAACAGATTAAAATATGGAATTGCACTCGGAATTGCACGGATCGCCCAACCCTCGGCACCCCCACCTTCAATTATCATCCCGAAATTCATTCCGAAAAGAACCAGGAGTGACAGGATACTAAAGATTCTGAAAAACCAGCTTCTTAAAAGTGTTTTACGTTCGTATTTTGCAATCGACAGTATGTTGTGAAATGATATCATTTTCAATATTTAATTTGATTATACTTTGCTCCACTGATTTAATTTATTCTCCATAAAATGAACATAGGCATGTTCGAGATTGGGTTTAATCTGCTCTCCGTAATACCCGTTAATATCGCCGGCAACGACTTGTACTTCCCAGCCTCCGTCAATAGGAATAGTTGATATTACGGGATATTTCTCGTTTATTTCGAGGTACTCTTTTTCGGTAGCCTTTATCAGCCAAACATGTCCTTCGGCTTCTTTAACCAACTGCTCGGGTGAACCTGCAAAAGCAAGTTTGCCTGAATTTAACAGGGCCATGTTATCGCAGGTACTCGAAATGTCGCCAACAATATGAGTTGAAAGGATGATAATCACATCGCGCGTACTGATTGTTGAAAGCAGATTACGGAAACGGATGCGTTCTTCTGGGTCAAGGCCGGTGGTAGGTTCGTCAACAATAATAATTTTGGGATCATTTATCAGTGCCTGTGCAATTCCCAACCGTCTTTTCATACCTCCCGACAGTTTATTTGCATTACGGTCGCGGGCTTCAAACAAGCCAACCTCTTCGAGCATTTGTTCCACTGCCGTGCGGCGTGTGGCGCCGTTTTTCATACCCGCCAACCGCGCAGCATAATCTAAAAATTCGTATGTTTTCAATTTCGAAAAAAAGCTGAAATCCTGCGGTAAGTATCCCAGCATCGAACGAATTTCACGACGGTTTTTGGCCAAATCCAAATCATTTATGGTTACTTTGCCACTGGTGGGCTTCATTAAAGTTACCAGAATACGCATCAGAGTTGACTTTCCCGCACCGTTTGGACCCAGTAATCCAAACATTCCGTTTGGAATTTCAAGATTCAGGTTGTTTAATGCGTAGCTTCCCCCCTTGTATATTTTATTAAGATTTTCGATTTTTATTTGCACCGTTGAAATTATTCTATTAGTTAAACGGTGACTTTGACTTTTACTGCTTTAAATAGTTTAAAGCAAAATCTGATTTATATCAATAAAATTTACATTTAAAACCATTTAACATGTGAATGTATGGTTTCTTTAGAGTAAAAACATAAAAAAAGGCTTCAGAATCTGAAGCCTCATTTATTTGAAATCTACTTATTATTATTTAGTTACTGTATAGTGATGTTCTTTAAAATAGTCGGTAAGAACTACTTCATATTTTCCTTTTCCAGCCGTAGAAAAATCGATACATTTTTGAATATCCAGGTTTTTCCCAAGTGTAAATCCATTATAATGCTCCCCATCTTTATACACATTCAGAAATACATTTTTATTGGCAACATTTAAAAAGGAGACGTTCAACCTATCGTTTTTAAAGGAAAAATAAGGCTCATATAATTTAACAGGTGGCCCAACCTTTATTTCGTTGCGCGTAATGTTGAGTTTCCTGTTCATGCTCGTTCCTCCATAATTCAGGGTAACATTATAAATTCCCCGTTCAAGTTCCGATAAGTTCAATAACTGTTTAACAGCATTTTGAGGAGATTCTGTTCTCCAGTTATGCATAACCACACCATCATCATTTGTAATGGTTATTTCAACCGGGCAGGCAGTTGCTGATTCGAATGACACCAGAATTCTGGAGTTATCATCGGCAACAATGTTCATTTTAGGAGTTTCGGTGGCAAAACTTATTGCTGCAATAAATAATGCCAGGGTTGTTAATACCCAATTCTTTGTTTTCATAGTTGTTTTCTTTAATTGTTTAACTGTATGACACAAAATTAAAGACTGTGTTACAGCTATTTATTAATTATTCTATAAACAACCTGTTTCTGAATATGAACGGGTTAAAATAACCGTTGAATGCTTTTTATATTCTAAATTATATGGATTGTTTTGAGGTTTGGAATTGGAAAAATATTTTATTGAAGCTATATTTTTATTCCACTTCTTCAAAATCAACATAATCGCCCCTGGTTTGGCTGTTGTTTTTGCCGGTCCGGTTGTTGTATTCAATGGTAACCTCACCCGGTGGCCGGGTTGAACGCTGGCTTTGCCGTTGTTGATCCTGCATTTTTTGCTGCATGTTTTTTAATCCTTTATCAACCAGCATTGGTAAAATATATCTTGTAAACAGACGTATTCCGTAATAGATAATTACAATTATAAATATGGTACGTATGAAATTGGTTAAAACCAATAAAATGAGTAAATCCATTCCAATAAATTAAATTCCTGTTTTCTTTAATAACTAAATACTGGGTACAAATTTATATTATTTGAAATAGTTGAATGCAAAATTTTCTGTTTTTTGCTGATTGAAAAGCAAAAAGGCGGGAAATCCCGCCTTTTCAAATTGATATTTATGCTTTATTTTCTTTGAGAAACATCGCCACCACTCGATTCGTCAATATCTTTAATCTGAGGATTTCCATAATAATTAACATCGGCTCCGCTGCTTGCATTTGCATATAATTCATCGGTAACATTTACCGTTGCGTCGGAACCGCTGCTCACTTTCACTTTGCAAATTGAACTTTCCAGGTCTTGTGCTTTAATATCACTGCCGCTGCTGGCTTCGGCATTAAGTGTTTTTGTTTTACCACTCAGTTTTGCGTCGGAGCCACTGCTGGTATCAACCCAAACATTTTTATAATACACATCGAGTTCCACATCGCTTCCACTGCTGGCGCTAACTTTCAGTTCTTCCCCTTTCAATGTGTTTTCCGATTTCACATCAGACCCCGAAGATGCATCAATTGATTCCAGCTCTTTAACCGTTACATAAGCTTTCCGGGTTTGGTTACCGCTGTTCCAGTTAAACCAGTTGTTCGATTGTTTCATGTATATCCGAAGAGTGCCGTCTTTTACTTCGGTTATTAAATCGTCAATAACATCGTCGTCGGCAACAATTTTTACTTCCTCTGTCGTTCCCATTTTGATGTACAAATCGATACCGGTTGAAACTTTAATGCCTTTGAAATTACTGACCTGCCTGGTTTCGGTTTTATCAGAATTACCGTTTGCGGCTATTCCAATACCCGCCATAATACTTAAAACAAGTGTGAATAATAGTTTTGTTGTTTTCATAATTGAGCTTTTTTGTAATTATTTATGTTGAATGACGCCAGTAAAAGCAAAAAGTTACAGTGTCTTAATTTTTAATTACATTTCCGCCTGACGATTTTGTTATACGCAACGGGTTGGGTTCACCCGAATAAAATAAATTTCCCCCGCTACTCGCCTTGGCTGTTAATCCATTTTGCACCTTTATCCAAATATTTGCACCGCTGCTTACTTTAATATCACAGTTTTCTGCCTGCAAATCGCCGGCTTTTATATTGGATCCCGAATTGGCTTTAACATTCAATGATTTCACTATTCCATTCAGAAAAATGTTTGATCCTGCCGCTGCCGACAAGTTTATTTCGCCGGCTTCAACTTCCAGTTTTACGTTGCTGCCAGCAGTGCTTTTAACATCCAAAGTTTGAAAATGCAAAGTGTCTTCAGAGAAAACATTACTTCCGGCAGTTGTTTTCAATAAATCAAGGTCAGTTACCGTAACAAATACCTTGTTTGATTCAGCCTTTCTGATTCCTCTGTTGCATGATACTTTAAGTGTTCCATCTGTGACTGTGGTTTCAATAATATCCAAAAGGTTTTCATCTGCCTTAATCACAACTTTTGTTAAGTCTCCCTGCGAAATATATACGTTCATTCCGCGTGTTACACTTATTTTATTGAATTCGCCCAAATCACGGGTCTGCTCTGTCACCTTCCCATTTCCTTCAACCGAACCCATAAAAATACACGAACCCAAAATGGCCGAAATAAAAATAAAGGTTACCAGCATTACTGTTTTTCTCATAGCCGTAAATTTTAATTTAGTTGTTACAACAGATAAATTTAAAACATTCAGAATTCTTTTTCTTGTTTTTTTCGTTGAATAATGATTTTTAATCGGTGAACGATGTTACCGGCAATCCTCAAATAATAAAAATAAATGCCTTGTTCCTTTTAAAATGTATTTTGTCTATACGTTGTTTTTCAATAAAAAACATTCTCTTTTAACAATTACCGGGTTCATCTGTTTAATAAAAATTAACGTAACATATTGGAAATAACCGATACTGATAATCGGCTAGAATTTATACTTTTGGCGAACTATTTTTTTAAAAGTGAAATACTGAATTTCTGATTCAGATTAAAATGAGATAAGATGAGAATGAAGAGAATTTGGGTAGGGATAGCAATTGTTGCAATTGTTGGAGTTAGCTTTTACAGTTTCACCCGCGATGAGAAAAATTTTGAGGTAGCTAAAAGCCTCGATATTTATCACACGCTGTTTCGCGAACTGAATATGTTTTATGTTGATGAGGTAAATCCGAATAAACTTGTAAAAACTAGTATCGATCAGATGCTTGAGTCTCTTGATCCATACACTACATACATTTCGGAAGATGAAATGGAAGATTTTAAATTTATGACTACCGGAGAATATGCCGGAATTGGAGCGTTAATCAGCAGGCAAAACGAAAAAATTATTATTGCCGAGCCATACGAAGGTTTTCAGGCGCAAAAATTTGGATTAAAAGCGGGCGATGTTCTGATTGAAGTGGAAGGTAAATCAACCAAAGATATGAACACCGAAGACGTGAGTAACCTTTTAAAAGGGCCTGCCAATAAACCTGTAAAAATAAAATATGAACGTTACGGCGAGAAAAAACCGGTTACAGTTGATGTGATTCGCGAGAAAATCCAAATCGAAGCAGTGCCATATTACGGAATGCTCGATAAAAACACAGCATACATCCGTTTATCAAGCTTTACAGCCAATTGCAGTAATGAGGTTAAAAAAGCTTTTCTCGAGTTAAAAGAAAACAATCCACTTTCGCTTGTACTCGATTTACGCGGAAATCCGGGAGGATTATTAATGGAAGCTGTTGAAATTGTTAACTTTTTTGTACCAAAAGGTTCCGAAATAGTGAGTACCCGTGGAAAAGTTACACAGTGGGACAAAGTTTACAAGGCAACTTCAAATCCGATTGACACAACCATAAAAATAGCGGTTTTAACAAACAGCGGTTCTGCCTCGGCTTCAGAAATTGTTGCTGGTGCAATTCAGGATCTCGACCGTGGAATAGTTGTAGGTACCCGTACTTTCGGAAAAGGACTCGTTCAGACTACCCGCGATTTAAGTTACAATACCAAACTGAAAGTGACAACTGCCAAATATTATATTCCAAGTGGTCGTTGTATCCAGGCGCTCGACTATACTCATCGTAACGAAGATGGAAGTGTCGGCACTATCCCTGATTCGTTAATTACTGAATTTACCACGAAAAAAGGTCGTAAAGTTTATGATGGTGGTGGTGTTGCCCCGGATGTGAAATTCGAAAGTGAATCATTAAGCAGTTTAAGCGTTGCCTTGATTACTAAATATTTAATATTCGATTTTGCCACCAAGTTTTCAAACGAAAATGCAACAATTGCATCTCCTGAAGAATATGCGGTAACAGATGAAACATACAACCAGTTTATCGCTTTTGTAAAGGAAAATAATTTTGTTTACGAATCGCAATCAGAAGAAGAACTCAATGATTTAATTGAACATGCGAAGAAAGATAAGTATTACGGGCTGGCCGAGAGTGAGTTTGAAGCTTTAAAAGCAAAATTAGCACCCAATTTCGACAAAGATTCTGAAGAATTCAGCGATGAAGTGAAAGAACTGCTTCAGGATGAAATCGTGTCCCGTTATTATTATCAAAAAGGTGCAATTCGTGCGGCTATCAGCGATGACAAAGGAATTAAGAAAGCGATTGAAGAATTGAATTCGGAAACAGCTTATTCCGGTTATTTCAAACAAGGCAGGGTGATTTCGATGAATTAGAAGATTTTTAAAACAATACATTAAAAGGAGGTTTTACAGCCTCCTTTTTTTATCTCAGATAACGACATTTACTTCCTTTTCGTGGCCCAACTTTTTTCGGTTCATCCAGTTTAACCAGAATAAAATTGCAATCAGAAACAGTGGTCCTGAAATAGTAAAATATGTGGCAGCAGGGAATCTTCCCCAGAACATCACAATGTAAGCAATACCAACAATAATAAAGGCAATTGTTCCAATCCATTCGTGTTTCCAGGATACAATTAAAATCAGAATCAAAACAAAATTGGGGATCAGATGAATCATGAATCCGCCTAATTTTTTAATAAGGCTTTGATCTCCCTCAAACGCATCGAGGGCAAAAAGCCCCAGAAACAGGATAAAAATAATAGTTAAAATTCGCGGTGCCCAAAACAAGGTTTTGTTCATTTAATGTGGTTTTAAAATTTTCAAAAACATGTACGCTTTAATTCAGTGAAAGTTTAAAATTATTCATGATTTTCTTTTCAAATTCATATCTTCAAAAAAAATATTTACACCGTTCTTTTCTTGATACTTGATACAAAAAATCTCAAATCTGTTTTAATATGAAAATCTATTTTGCGGGTTCAATTCGGGGAGGACGCGAAGATGCCGCGCTATATCAACAAATTATAGAATACATGAAAACATTTGGTGAAGTTCTTACGGAACACATTGGCGATCCAAAACTCACCGAATTGGGTGACGATGGGCCAACCGACCGATACATTCACGACAGAGATTTGGAATGGCTGCAATCAGCGGATGTTTTGGTAGCGGAAGTAACAACCGTTTCAATGGGAGTTGGTTACGAAATTGGCCGGGCGGTTGAATCAGGTAAAAAAGTGCTTTGTCTTTTCAGACCCGATTCGGGAAAAAATCTTTCGGCAATGATTAAAGGTTGCCCCAATCTGGAATTGGCAAATTACCGGAATATGGAAGAGGTGAAATTGGCGATTGATGGATTCCTGAAAAATTAGAATTTGTATTTAAACCCCAGCCTTGCCACCTGTGTTTCGTAATAGTTTTCGTAAACAGCGGTAAAATCATCTCCGTAATATTCCTGGCGGATTCCGAAATTGTTAAAAATATCGCTGAAAGAGAAAGTAAGTTCGCCTTTCCCTTTCAGGATTCCTTTCTTAATTCCAAGGTCAACTGATGAGCGCGAAAGTTGCCTGCCCTGCGGAATGTTTTTGGCGGCATAGTAAACTCCGGTTAACTGAAACTGAAATCCTTTGGGTAAATCAATCTGGTTGTTCAGTTTACAATCCCAGGTTTTGTCGGTGGTGGTTTCAATCGAAAATGGCCTTTCGTAAGGAAAATATATCGTTCCTGTGAAGGCATCAATCACGTTTCTGTAGCCGTTAAAACTGCCCGAAAGTTTCCACGCTTCAATAACCTGCTGGCTGAAAACCAGTTCAAACCCGGTATTGGTCGAACTCCCGGTGTTCGCGTAAATTTTGTTGATAATTGAATAGTCGGGATTTGAATCGTCGATGGAATAAATGCGTTGATACGCGCCTTCAATCAACCGGTGGTAGCCCGATAAAAATACCGACCCGCTTTCCCAAAACCGTTTGTATGCCATTTCAAAAGTTTGGGTAAACTGCGGGCGTAAATAGGGATTGCCAACTTTCAGGTTTTCAGGGTCGTCATATTTGGGAAAAATTCTTAATTCAGGTTCGCCCGGACGGTCAACCCGGCGGTTATAAAATGCCGAAATCCGGTTTTTGTCATTCATTTTAAAAGTAAGGCGGATGTTTGGATACAACTCCAGATAGCTGTACGAATCATTTTTATTCGGATAATAAATATTTGTAGGGTCGATGGTATAAAACACACTGGCATGTTCGGCACGTAAACCGCCTTCGATATCGAATTTGGGTTTTTCGTAAATATAATTCAGGTAACCGGCATAAATATCTTCGCCCCAATCCGACCAGTCGCCCATATCGGGATAAATAATTGAGTTTTCGCCCGGAGTCACTGTATATTCAACCGGCAAACGTCGCCACTGGAATTTGGTGCCAGCTTCCAACCGCCCGCTTCGCAATGGTTTCACATAATCGGCAGTGATGTTTGTTGTGTGTTCGTTGGCCAGAATATGGGTGGCATCTTCACCAACCCGAAGGTCAGAACTGTCATTCAGAAAATAACTTTCGTCTTCCCAACCTTTGGTATATTGAGCGCGCACATCGAACTTGTGTCCGGGTTCGGCAAATTGGTGATTAAAATTCAGCGCATAATTCATATAACCGGTTATTTCATCCTCATTCCAGTGCCAGAAACGGTAACGTTTTCCTGTGTTCATATCAATGTACGGAACCTGTGCCGTGTCAACATGTCGCTCCCAATCGTAAATTCCCGAAAAAGTAAGGGTGTTGTTTTTATTGAGGTACCAGTCAACACCTCCTTTTAAAATATAATGTTGCTGACTGCGATTTTCGGGCACCTGCGAAATGGTGTTTGTTCCATCGTCATAATGCCGGGTGGTAAACTCGTTGTTTGGCAATGCTTGCAGAAACATGGATTCCGACGAAAGAAAAACGCGCAGTTTGTCGGTTTTGTGACTGATACTGAAACTGGGAATATACTTCTCATTCAGCGAGTAACTTCCAAGTTCGGTGGGCAAATCGGCTTTTGGTTTTGTAAATGCGCCCAATCCGAAAGAGAGCCCAAAATCACCGTGCATTCCTTTTTCTGTTTCCTTTTTATAAATGATGTTGATGATTCCAGCCATGCCGGTGGCATCGTATTTTGCCGATGGATTGTTAATGATTTCAATACTTTCAATGTTTGAAACAGGGATACTTTCCAATCCTTTCTGGTTTCCAAAGCCTGTTAAACTCGATTGTTTCCCGTCGATTAAAACCATTACTTTATCGCTGCCTCGCAACTGTACTTTCCCTTCCTGGTCAACGGTTACGCCAGGCATAGTTTTCATGGCATCCAAAACCGAACCGCCCGATTGCGCAATATTGTCGTTGATGTTAAAAGTTTTCTTATCCAAATCGGCAGATACAATTTCTCTTTTAGCCTGAACTGTGACCTCCGCCAATTCTTCGCTGGATGGATTGAGATGGATTCTTCCCAAATCGAAATTTTTATTCAATTCGCCAACCAACAAAGGTATTTCTGAAATCTGATAACCGACAAACGAACATTTTACAAGATATTCTCCTTTGGCTACTCCTGAGAATACGAACCGGCCATCTTCACCCGAAATCGTTCCAGCTAAAGTTTTTGAACCAGTATTCAGGGTTACTGAAGTAAACGGCAGCGGCTGGTTTGTGCCATCGTCAAAAATACGGCCCGAAACGGTTGCCCCGTTTTGTGCAAAAGCAGAGGTTGAAAATAACAACGCAACCGCAAACATTAAAATATATTTCATAATCAGTATTTTAATATGGGAAAGTCTGCCAATGTTTATGCAGGCAGACTTTTCAAACAATCAAAGAAAAGAAATAAAAATTGAATTATTTTTCGTCCTTTTCGTCTTCACCTTCTTCCGATTCCTTTTTTACCGTAATTTTTCCATCAGCAGTAACCAGAATTTCAAGTTCTTCCTTTCCCTTTTCAACGCCCAGTTCATAACCTTTCATTTCAGGTGTTTCATAACTTTCAACCGATTCAATTTTCCAACCGGCATAAGCAGTTTGAACAGCTTTTAGCACGTTTGCAGGAAGGTCTTTTTCAGTGAGTTTTGCTTCTGTGTTAATCCATTTTCCCTCTTTGTCGAACGATGCCGACATCTCCTTGCCGTCCATTTTAAATTCGGCTTCCCATTCGGTTTCATCTTCCATACCCCATTTTACTTTGGTGGCACT
>DATITY010000748.1:0-2392 GCA_035467235.1 Draconibacterium sp.
GTAATTCTTCGTTTACCGCTTTAGTCAGATTAATTTCCAATGCTTTAACATCGGCGCCAGTTCCTGCTCCAACATACAAAGTTGGTTTGTAACCTTGTTCGGCGCCCTGTTTAATTACCAGATTGCAGTTGGTTCCGCGCATAATTGAATAATGTGTATCGCCTGCACCTTCGGGTGCTTCATAATTCCATATTACCGACGCTTTTGCATGAATCCCTTTCAGTTTATAGTTGATTTCACCATTGCTGAAAACCTTTAAAACGCCATCAACAACATCTTTTTGCAGGTATTCCGGGTATTCATTCAGTTGTGTGACTTTATTAAACATCCCGGAAGTCAGGTCGGTTGACCAACGTTTTGCCGAAACAATTTCAACATCCGCTTTCGAAAGAATCACTTCGGGAAAAGCTTCCCACTGAATAAGGTCAACCAAATGAGTATTTACATCCACAATTCCTTCACCTTGCTGTTTGGTGTCGAAAAACCATGCCGGACGTTTTAGCGGATTCCCCGAAACGTATTTAAAAAAGTGGTGAACACTTTCCTTGGTGATAGCAGGTTCTTCGGGAGTTCCGGTTTGCAATGTTCCGAAAACTGCGGGTATTTTTGATAATTCGCGCTGAAGAATGGTCGTAATTTCGTGCCGTTCGGTCATGATATCGTACAACAAAACTCCCTTTTCGGCGGCAACATTAAATGCCTGCTCCAGTTTTGGAAACTCATCGGGGGTGATCACCATCGGTTTATCGGCTAAAACATGAATTCCGGCTTCAATTGTTTTTAAAATGTATTCTGTCTTTTTTGCATTGTTTCCGGCAGTGACCATAACATTACCGGGCTTTTCAGCCAGCATTTTTTCAAGGAAATCAGGTCCCTTGTACACTTTTTCTTCCCATGAAGTTGGATTCTCGGCCCTTGTGTTGTAATTGTTTACCAGAGTCAGATATCCTTCCACATCGGGGCCGTCGGGTGCATAAACATGCACTATCGGATCGACTTGTTCGTACATCGATTTTTGTACCAGTGCTGCATGAAAGTGCCCCGGATCGAGGGTCATAATTTTTACTTCGCCTTTTGCTCCTGTAAACATGGTTTTTGTTTCACCGGTTGGTTTTGCCTTTTGACTGCCTCCGGTACAGGCAGTCAAAACAATAAATACGGAAAGAACAGCGAATGATAATTTTCTCATTTAATATTGATTTTAAGATTTTTCAATCTGAAGTACAAATTTATATTTTTTAGGTTGATGAATATTCATTGTAATAACAAACAGTTGAAGATTTATGAAAAATAAAGCGCCACCCGTTACCGAATGACACTTTTGAATTTTAATCTGATACTAGTTTTTCAAAGAATAGTTGAACAAGAGATATTAAATGTACCTGTTGAATATAAACTAATTAAGTTTCGGTAAGATGTGGTTCCCTATTTTAATTATTTTAAGATTCATATTCTGTTCTGTTTGAACAATGTTTTGTCAGAAAAACTATTTGGTAAATAAACTGATTAGCCAATAATTTTGTCATCTGAATTAATCATACTTAATAAGCAGACACTTTTTTAACCAATAAAAAAGTTAATTGATTTCAAAGAATCAGTAAATTCAATTTCATGTAGTTTTGCATTTACGGAACAGAAAAAGCAAAAAAATAAACCGCAATTAAATGAGCAATACCGAAAAGTTGGAATGGATTAAAAAACACGGATTAAGATTTGGCTTGCACCTCCTTTTAAAAATTGCAATCTGGTTTATCGGATTATCACTATTTTTTGTTGTGCTTTTTAAATGGGTTCCGGTACCCGTCACTCCGCTCATGCTCATACGCACTGCCCGACAAATTACATCGGGGCAGAAAGTAACATTAAAACACGACTGGGTTCCGATGAAAAAGATTTCTCCACACATGCAACTGGCAGCCGTCTGCAGCGAAGACCAGAATTTTTTCACTCATCACGGGATAGATTTTGGCGCGATGAAAAAAGCGGTGAAGGAATCAAAAAAGAAGAATGGAAAATTACGTGGGGCAAGCACCATTTCGCAGCAAACGGCAAAAAATGTTTTTTTATGGCCTCATAGAAGTTGGATTAGAAAAGGACTGGAAGTGTGGTTCACAGGATTGATTGAACTTGTCTGGGGAAAAAAGCGGATTTTGGAAGTTTATCTGAACAGCATTGAAATGGGAAATGGCATTTATGGCGCCGAAGCTGCTTCAAAATACTATTTTAATGTAAAGGCATCAGAATTAACAAAATACCAGGCAACTTCTATAATTGCCATTTTACCAAGTCCCCGAAAGTGGAATGCCCGCAATCCCGGGCCCTATGTAAAAAGCCGCATCGATTGGATAAACAGGCAAATGAGACTTCACAGCCCGCTACCTTATAAACTTTA
>DATITY010000749.1:0-4012 GCA_035467235.1 Draconibacterium sp.
AGTTCAGTTTTGCCCACTTTCAGCTTTAAGCGGTTGGTGGAGTAGCTGATGATTTCTTCGATACAATTGATGTTAACCAGGTAATTGCGGTTGATGCGGAAAAACTGCCCGGGATCGACCATGTTCTGAAGTTGCTCAAGCGAGTAATCCAGGTCGTAAGTTTTATCCTGACTGGTTTTTAAAAATGTATTTCGCTCTTCAACAAAAAAACAGCAAATATTTTCAACAGGAACAGACTGGTAACGTATGCCAACTTTTACAAAAAACCGGGTTTTGTATTGAGTGGAAATTTGTCCGAAGAGTTTTGTCAGTTTTTCTTCGAAATCGTGACCTCCAACAAACAGCATTTTAAACTTCTGTATTGCCGATGCCAGCGCTTCCTGCTCAATTGGTTTCAACAGATAATCGACACTGTTTACTTTAAAAGCCCTTATTGCATATTCGTTATAGGCCGTTGTAAAAATTACCGGTGCATCAATTTTCACGGCATCAAAAATCTCGAACGAAATACCGTCGTCAAGCTGGATATCCATAAAAATGAGGTCGGGTTTTGGGTGTTGAGAAAACCAGTTTACTGCATCGTCAACCGATTCCAGAATTTGTAAAACCTCAACGCCAGGCTCAACTATTTTCAGCAGATGTTCCAACCGCTTCGATGCCAGACGTTCATCTTCAACAATTACTACCTTCATATTAAGTTAATTTTACCGGTATTTTCACTATAAACTCGTCTGTGGTTTCCGAAACTTCAATTTCACGGTTCAGTATCAGCCGGCAACGTTCATTCAGGTTTTTCAACCCTATTTTTGAAGAATCATCCAGCCGGGATTTTCGTTGTAAATTATTTCGTACCACCACTTTATCAATCCCTTCGCTATGAATGGTTATTTCCAGTGGCTGCTTTCGGGTCGAAATGTTGTGTTTCAGCGCATTTTCAACCAAAAGCTGCAGCGAAACGGGCACTATCAAAGCGCCTTTGTCAACATTTAATTCTGTCTTCAATTCTATTTTGTCTTCGTCCCTGATTTTCTGAAGGTAAAAATAATCGTTCACAAAACTGAGTTCATCCCAAACCGATACCAGTTCTTTCTCCCTGTTATCAAGTACATATCGATATACTGAAGATAATTTCTGCACAAATTTTTCCGACAACTCAGGTTCGTTGCGCACCATCGACATCAGTGTATTTAAACTGTTAAACAGAAAATGCGGATTTACCTGGCTTTTTAAAGTTTCGTATTGAAAAATCAGCTTTTCCTCCCTTAACTTCTGCACCCGATCAACGGCTTCGGCCCATTGTACATAAAAAAAGAAAACCGCTCCAAAGGTAAAACCTGCCAGTGTGGCCATGATAAATCCTTTCATTTCAATATTAAAAAGGACATCAAAAAACTGGCTAAAATCATTAAAGTGAATGGCATACTGAATGACATAAATACCCATAAAAAGGATGGATGCAAGAAACAAAACCGTGACATAAAAAATGAGCAGGCGAGAAATTATCTTCCGTTTAAAATCTGGAGAATCAACTTTTACCCCCGTAAAAAACCATGCGCCCAGCCAGATAAAAATCTCAAGCTGCGAAAAAGTCATTGCCAACATTAACCCGAATTGATCGGGTAGTAATTTTTGTTGCAAAATCAGGCCGAAAATAAACGAAATCAAAACTGCTCCGGCAAGTATCTTCAGGTGCCAAATCAGTTTTTGTTTTTGGTTTAAATTTTGAGTTGGATGTACCATTTTTATGAAATATTTTGAAATTTACAAATTATCGGAATACGATTAAAAACATCCGCAAAATTGCGGATGTTTTTTGAAGTAAATTTAAACATTAAACACAATATTATTTATCCACAATGGTCATCATTTCGTTATAACCACTTAACTGTGTGTAATTTACAGTCGACTCTATCAGCGATTTGGCGGAATTTTTATCTGTCAGTATTTTAAACCTGTTCCAGTCGAGTTTTGCTCCTTCGTTATCACCAATTTCATATTTGCATAATCCCCGTAATGCAAGCAAAGTTTCTTCGTTGGGCAAGAGTGTGACACCTTTATCAAAGTATTTCAACGCTTTTTCAGGCCGGTTATGAACAAAAAGTAATTTGTTTCCATGTTCAAGATAGCCTTTTGCTTTAGCCACAAAATCACTTTTCTGCGAGATTTTAAATACCACGGAAATTTCTTTTTCCATAGCTACCGGTTCGCTGTTAACAGTGCCAGGAATCCACATCCCGCTTGTGATTTCGAGTATCCTTTTTACTTCCAGATCGATGATTTCGGATACACTGTTAATTACCGCAATATCGGTTACATTCCCCTTTGGTGTTACTACAAACTGTATTACTTCAGTTCCTTCCTCTCCGGCCTTTAATGATTCGACCGGATATTCTATCCCGCTTAACAGGAAATCATTTATATTTTTATATATATCTGACCTGAACTGCGGTGCGGTTACTTTAATTTCCTGTAAATCCTGATTTTGTCCGAATGCAAAAGCTGCTACCAGCATGCTTATTGCAAAAATTATTTTTGTTTTCATGGCTTTTCTGTTTTCTTGCTATAATACTTTCACAAAATTGATTTCGCGGGTGGCATCCATAATTTGTTTGTTGGTTTGTCCCGGCAATTGCATTTCCATCACCACATCTTCAAACAAAACTGCATGTTCAATTTGTTTATCTTCGAGCGAAACCCAGATGGTTCCCCAGTAATGGCTACGCCCTTTCATGGTCATACCTTCTCCTGAATAATCGAGCGGATTGTTCATGGTCTGGTATTCAATTACAGCACACGATTCACCATTTCTTTGAGAAATTCCTGTCCATGTCAATATCACGTCTTTATTTTCGAAAGAACCCTGTCCTGCCAGTTCCATTTTCCCGTTAAAATCTTTTGCTGAATAAGGCTCGTTCAGTTTTAGTTTATCCCACGCCGACCATCCAAATCCTTCAATGGCCATCATATCCCAAATCAGGTTTTTGGCAAAAGCGCTGTTTTCAGTAAAAGTGGTAAAGTTTTCAGGATTCAGCATATCGGTTGTAACCAGATAGCTGAAATCTTCCATGTAACTGATTGGCGCTCCGGCAGGGAATTCCGCGTCACGACTCATACTCATTGCCACCGAACAATTGTTCCATTTTACCTTTCCGTTTTCCAATCCCCGTGTGTATTCGCCTTTCACTCTCATTTTGTTGAAAAAATTAGCGAAAATATCGGTGTTGAAATGGTCGGTGGTAACCACGTACTTTTGAAGTTCATCCTTTAATTCAAGGTTTTGAGGCAGCGATCCAGACTTTAAAAGTTCAGTCTCGATTACGTTTGATTTTTTCTGGCTGAACGCCATTAATCCGGTTGTGATAACCAGGATTGTTACTAAAAAGAATTTCTGTGTTTTCATTTTTCTGAATTTTAAATTGTTTAATGATTCAAAATTCAGCTATTCTTTGTTTTGATTAAAATAAAGGTTGCAGAGTTGTTGTTTTTTGGGTACGAATGGGAAAATACTTTTCTTTTATTTCTGTATAATTTTATTACTAAAAAGTTTTTCAACGGCATCAAAGTCATCGCCGGACTGCAAAATGGTGTCGAATTCTTCAAGACGGTCAAGTAAATGAATCAGTTTCAAAAATGATTCGAGCGAAATCAGGCCGGTGGCTTCAAAGCGCTTCAGGCTTCCGAGCGAGACACCCGAACGATCAGCAAATTCAACCTGTGAGTATTTGTTTTGTCTGCGCAGAGCTCGCACTTTTACTGCCGTGTTTTTTAAAACCGACCGGGGTGTTTTTATTGCGCTGTAATCTTTCATATCAGATAATATATTGGCTAAATATATCAAAATATATTCGAAATAGCTAATATATTATCCTTGCTTGAATCTTATTTATTCAGCAGGTGACGGGAAGTCACCATCTGAAAAACCAAAATATAATGGATTATAAAAATGTTGCTTCGCTCAACGCTTTCAGATTTTCTTTCGGAGTAAGTACCGAAATTTCGCAACCGGCCGAAA
>DATITY010000750.1:0-2907 GCA_035467235.1 Draconibacterium sp.
TTTGTCAAAATCATCAAGGTTCAGTTCAACTCCTATTCGTCCGGCAATGGCAGTTAAATGAATAATTAAGTTTGTTGATCCGCCAACTGCAGAGTTAATTTTAATGGCATTCTCAAAAGCTTCGCGGGTTAAAATATCCGACATTTTTAGTTCTTCTTTTACCATTTCAACAATCCGGTTACCCGAAAGGTGAGCCATAACTTTCTTTCTGGCATCCACCGCCGGAATTGCCGAGGCGCCGGGTAAAGTCAATCCCAGTGCTTCAACCATAGTTGCCATTGTCGATGCGGTTCCCATCGTCATGCAATGTCCGGCGCTGCGCGACATACACGATTCGGCTTCCACCAAATCATCCCGGGTTACAGTTCCGTTTTTTAATCCCTCTGAAAGTTGCCATGTAAAAGTTCCCGAGCCAATATCTTTTCCCCTGAATTTCCCGTTTAACATGGGGCCGCCGGGAACTACAATTGTTGGCAAATTAACACTGGCTGCTCCCATTAATGTTGAAGGTGTAGTTTTGTCGCAACCGGTCAATAAAACGATACCATCGAGCGGATTGGCGCGGATGGTTTCTTCAACATCCATGCTGGCAAGGTTACGCCAAAGCATTGTAGTTGGTTTCATGACGGTTTCACCAAGCGACATTACCGGAAATTCAAGCGGGAATCCACCTGCTTCATAAACACCTCGTTTCACGATTTCGGCAAATTCGCGCAAATGAGCGTTACAGGGCGTTAAATCCGACCATGTATTACAGATTCCGATAACCGGCCTTCCACGGAACATGTGATCAGGATGTCCTTGATTGCGTAGCCAACTCCTGTGAACAAATCCCATTTTATCGTCTTTCCCAAACCATTCGGTACTGCGCAGGTAATATTTTTCTTTCATAATAATTTCGATTGAATTCTTTCAATAATTATCCCTCGAGCAAATTGTTCAGTAATCCCCCGCGGGCCTCTTTTCTCGAATTTGGACCACCCGTTGAAAGCTGGGCAATCAATTTTCGGATGGGCATACTTTGCAGCCACACTTTTCCGGTTCCGCGCAAAGTGGCCAGAAAAAGTCCTTCGCCGCCAAAAACCATGGAACGCAATCCGCCAGCCTGCTGAATGTCGTAATCTATAGAAGTTTCGAAGCCAACAATACAACCCGTGTCAACCCGCAGCACTTCATTGTTCAGTTGCCGTTCAATAACTGTTCCTCCGGCATGAACAAACGCTTTGCCATCGCCTTGTACCTGTTGAAGAATAAAACCTTCGCCGCCAAAAAATCCGGCGCCTAAACGTCTGTTAAAAGTAATGGAGAGTTTTGTCCCGAAGGCTGCACACAGAAAAGCATCTTTTTGAACGATAATGGTTCCTCCAAATTGACGCAAGTCAATAGGAATAATTGTTCCAGGGTAAGGTGCTGAGAAAGCAACATGTTTTTTACCCCAGCCGCGATTGGTAAAATGAGTAAGAAACAATGATTCGCCTGCAATTACTCTCGAACCGGCAGCCAGTAATTTATCAAATAATCCGGCTGAAGGATTTGATCCGTCACCCATCCGGGTGGTAAAATCAATGCCATCTTCCATGTACAACATTGCACCGGCTTCGGCTATTACAACTTCCTGCGGGTCGAGTTCAATTTCAACCAATTGCACATCGTGCCCAATAATTTTGTAGTCAATTTCGTGTGATTGCATAATTTTCAGTTTCAAGTTTTAATAATGTTTAAAGGTAGCAAATCGTCATTTTTCCCGGCGAAAGAAAATGCAGAATTTTTCCGACCTTTGCAAAAATCAGTAATCAGCAATGAAAAATAATTACAGCAGAAAAAGTCAGAATGAAACTCCCAAAGGTGGAAAACGGATTGGTAAAAGTTTACCTCCAAAAACAACTGGTTTTACCAAAGGCAAATCGGCGCCGGTACTCAAAAGTAAACCAGGAGATCAAAAGTTTGTGGAAGCAGGTAAAAAAAGAGTTTATTCGAAACCAAAAACTACAGGATTAAAAAATATTCCTAAAAAAAGCAATCCAACGGGCGAAATGCAGTTAAACCGTTTTATTGCCAATGCCGGGGTTTGTTCGCGGCGTGAAGCTGATACGTACATTTCGGCTGGAATGGTTTCTGTGAATGGTGTAATTATTACTGAACTGGGCGTAAAAGTTTTGCCTACCGATGAAGTGCGATTTGATGGAACACGCCTGAATCCGGAGAAGAAAGTATATTTGTTGCTCAATAAACCCAAGGATTTTGTCACCACTACCGACGATCCTCATGCTGATAAAATTGTGATGGATTTAATAAAAGACGCCTGCCCCGAAAGAATTTATCCGGTTGGACGGCTTGACAGAAACACAACAGGATTGCTTTTATTTACCAACGACGGCGACCTCTCGAAAAGATTGACACACCCCAGCCACACCATGAAAAAAGTTTACCAGGTTTCGCTCGATAAACCGGTTACCATGGATCATTTACAGCAAATTGCGGATGGAATTGAACTTGAAGACGGACGAATTGCTGCCGATGCAATCAGTTACATCAGTAATGAGGAGAAAAATGAAATCGGGATTGAAATCCATTCTGGCCGAAACCGGATTGTACGCCGAATTTTCGAACATTTTGGGTATCGTGTAAAAAAACTCGACAGGGTTATGTACGCCGGATTAACCAAAAAGAACCTGCCGCGCGGGAAATACAGGTTCCTGACGGAAAAGGAAATTCAGTATTTGAAAATGCAATAAGATGGAAAATCTCAAAAGACAAATAACAAATCTCAAATAACATAATTCAAATCTCAATATATCAGTTCTAAAAACGATTAGCAATGAATGAAAATTCCAATATCCCAATTTATGATCTGGAAGAACGAACATTTCAGTTTGCAAAAAATGTTAGAATTTGGGTTAAATCATT